>JADHOF010000118.1 GCA_016779125.1 Verrucomicrobiia bacterium
ACTGTCAGCGCCAACGCCGGCTGCGGAAAGAAAGTGACCACCAAGGGAACCCTTAGCGCGTTCGACGCCGCCAAGAAGACCATCACGATCATGGAAGGCAAAAAGAAGGTCGTGTTGCAGTTGACCAGCGCCACGAAGGGCGACGCCGCCAAGCTCAAGGGCAAGAGCGTCACCGTCACCAGCGAGCACAAGAAGGTTGACGAGATCAAGGAAGCCAAGAGCTGATCCTTTTTCAATGAATTCGCGGGCCGAAAGGAATTGTCCTTTCGGCCCTTTTCTTTGCCCCTGTCCGAGAGCAGCCTTGTCTTGTGAAAACGGCATTCCTCCTTCTTGTCACCCTCCTCGCGTCGACGGCGTTCGCGGACGATCCCTCGGCGAAAAAGGATTCCCCAAATTCTCCTGTCTACACGGTTCGAGAATACGACTCGAAGCGGGATCCCGAGCAAGATCTCAAGCGAACGGTGCAAGTCGCGTCGAAGGACGGGCGACGAATCCTGCTGGTCGTGGGGGGGGATTGGTGCGCCTGGTGCCGCAGGCTTGAACGCGAATTCTCCGCCAACGCGGAAATCGCCGCCGTCCTCGCGTCCTCGTACGTGATCATGAAAGTCAGTGTGAGTGACGACAACGGGAACCTCTACTTCCTGCAGGACTATCCCGACATCGACGAGTATCCACATTTCTACGTTCTCGACGCGGCGGGGAAGCTGCTTCACTCCCAACCCAATCGGGCCTTTGAGCGTCTGGGCGGATACAAGTCGGCCTCGATGCTGGAGTTCTTGAAAAAGTGGGCTCCGACCAAGAGCGCGAAGTAGGTGATGTCGTTGGCATTGTCGCTTGTCCGGATGACCGGCTTCGACGAGGCTCGGCGGATCATGCCGAACCTGTCCTACCTGATCCTGATTCTTGGTCTTCTGGCACCGTGTGTTCTCGCGGGTGCCCCGCTGAAAGTTTTCATCCTTGCCGGGCAGTCGAACATGGAGGGACACGCGAAGGTGGAAACCTTCGATTACCTCGCGGACGATCCCTCGACGGCACCGTTGTTGGCCGAAATGAGAGAAGCGGGCGGAGCCCCGAAAGTGTGCGAGGGCGCTTGGATTTCGTATCTCACCGGCCGAGGGGATCAAAACGGCGAGGGCTTTGGCAAGCTGACGGCGGGTTTTGGATCGCGTCCTGATCCCAAGGTGGACGGTGGCAAGATCGGCCCCGAATTCACCTTTGGCATCACGATGGACAAGGCCTTCAAGGAACCGGTGTTGATCATCAAGACGGCGTGGGGTGGGAAGTCCCTGTTTCACGACTTTCGTTCGCCGAGTTCGGGCGTCTATCAGCGAACGCCGGACGATGTGGCGAAAGGCCGTTTCACCGAGGAGAAGAGCGGACACTATTACCGGCTGATGATCGCCCACGTGCGCGAGGTTCTGGGGGAGATCGGGCGGGTGGTTCCGGGGTATGATGGCGGGGGCTACGAGCTGGCCGGGTTTGTGTGGTTTCAAGGTTGGAACGACATGGTGAACCGGGCGGTGTACCCGGAGGTGAAGGGCGGGAACCGATTCGCGAATTACAGTGTGTGGATGGCCAATCTGATCCGCGATGTTCGGCGTGATCTGTCCGCGCCGAAGCTGCCTTTCGTCATTGGTGTGATGGGTGTCGGCGGCGAGGACAATGAAAAGCAAGCTGACTTTCGTTCCGCCATGGCGGCCCCGGCCTTGCTTCCGGAATTCAAAGGCAATGTCGTTGCGGTGCAGACCGCGCCGTTTTGGTCCGAGGAGCTCGGGCGGATCGCCGACAAGCGTGATGAAGTGCGGCAGATGGCGTATCGCTTGCGCAAAAAGTTGAAGGGGACACCGAACGCGGACGGGGCGATGTCGGAATCGGCCCAGCGCGAATACCTTCGTCAGTATGAAGCCAAACTGATTTCGCCCGCCGAAGCGGCGACGTGGACCCGGGGCGCGTCCAACGCGGGGTATCACTACCTCGGATGCGCGAAGACCGTTGCGCTGATCGGGCGTGCGTTTGCCGAGGGCTTGTTGGAAATGCGCCGCTGATTTCTCGGTGAGATGAAAAACCCAAATCCAAGAATGGACCCAACGACTTCCTCCCGGCGCGGATTTCTGCGGCACGCGGCCGGCGGTCTGGTGATTTCGGCTTCCCTGACCGCGCCCGAAACCGTTCAGGCCCAATCGCAGACACCCGATTCACCAACCGGGAGCGTTCTTCGAACCCGGGGGCAATTGTCGTCGGACGGGCGGACTTTTTTGGAATCCGAACGCGCCGTGCCCGTGGCCGGTCGCGCGGATGTGCTGGTGTGCGGTGGAGGCCCGGCGGGAATTGGCGCGGCGTTGTCCGCGGCTCGCGCGGGGGCGAAGGTGCAACTGCTTGAGGTCGCGGGCTGCCTGGGTGGGGTCTGGACGGCGGGTTTGCTGACGAAGATTCTCGATACGGAAAACAAGACGGGAATCATGAAGGAGCTTCTGGGCGAATTCATGATGCGGGGGGGCGCGGTGGCGCGGAAGACCAAGGGAACGGTCTATGATCCGGAGATCGCCAAACTGGTGTTGGAGGAATTGTGCGTGGCGGCGGGAGTCCAGATCCAGTTGCACACGCGATTGGTTGGAACCGTGTTGGACGAGAGAAACCGGGTGGCGGCTGTTCTGACCGAATCGAAGTCCGGCAGGCAGGCCTGGTTGGCGGACCGTTTTGTGGATTGCAGTGGGGACGGTGACCTGGCTGCCCATGCGGGGTGCCGCTTTGATGTCGGTACGGGTGCCGACTGCGCGTGTCAGCCGATGTCCATGCTGGCGCTGCTCACCGGGGTGGAGCCGGAGGCGATCCAGCCATTTGTTCGCGAAACAGGCTCCGAGGCGAAGCGCCGACTCCTCAAGCTGATGGAGGAAAACGGGATCATGCCCACCTACCGCGCGCCAACCCTTCGGCATCTGCACAGCGGTGTCTATTCGCTGATGACGAATCACGAGTACGGCGTGTCCGCATTCGACGCCGGCGCGATCACCGAGGCCACCCTTCGGGCGCGCCGCGAGATTCACGAGATCGTGGCCGGGATGCGGAAGCTGGGCGGGCCCTGGAAGGAATTGTCCGTGGTCGCGACGGCGGAGCAGATCGGCGTGCGTGAGGGGCGGCGCATTCGCGGCCGATTCGCGATCACCGCAGAGGGATTGGCCGAAGGCTTGCGTCATGAGGAGGCGGTATGCCGTGCGACGTTCCCGATCGATGTGCACGCTCTGGACGGTTCGGGCAACAAGGAGATCAGCAAGTCGTTCAAGCAGGGTGGTTTGAAACCTTACGACATTCCTTATCCGTCCTTGGTGGCGGCGGATGTCGACGGACTGCTGATGGCCGGACGTTGCATCAGCGGGGACTTCATCGCTCATTCGAGCTATCGCGTCACGGGCAACTCCGTGCCGATGGGGGAAGCCGCCGGACTCGCTGCGGCGGTGTCACTCCGCAAGGGCGTCCAGCCGCACGAGCTGAACTGGAACGATATCAAGGAGGACGTTTCTGTTCGGCAATGAGGACAATCAAGACCGCGGATTCCCTATGCGTTCAATGCGGGCTTTGTTGCGATGGATCACTGTTTGCCGACGTTGAATTGCGGGGAGAGACCGAGGCGATTGCGGTGGAGGCGATGGGGTTGGAGGTCGAGGAGGAGGACGGGCGCGAATTGCTGATTCAACCCTGCCGTGCTTTGCGGGGGATGAAGTGCGGCCTTTACGCGCACAGGCCGGAATGTTGCAGGACCTTTGAATGCCGGTTGCTGAAGCAGTTCAACAACGGCGACGTCAATCTGTCGTCCGCGATCCGGGTGGTGAAGCGCCTGCGTGCGCTGCGGGACGATGGGCGGCACGACGAGGCGGACGCGCTGGCGGACGAGCGTTTTCTCAACCAGCCGGCTTGAGCGCGCGGGTCGCCATGGACGTGGGGGAGAACACGTTTAACAACGTGGCTGCGTCCTCCCAATAGTCCTCGTAGAAACCGGTGAGCAGAAAGCCAGCCTTGATTTGCCCGCCGATCAGATCTTCAAGTGTGTGCCCGAATTCCAGCGTGCTTCGGCCGCCGATTCCGTGCGTGCGCTCTTCGTTGGTGAGCGTTGTCACGTCCGAGTAGGGAAGCGGGTATTTCACCTCCAGCACGCCGCGTTTTTCCGCGTCGACGTGATCGAAGAGGAAGAAGGACGGATTCATAAAACCGGCGAGCAAGGCCCCGCCGGGACGCAGGACGCGAAAGCTTTCGCGCCAGACCGGATTCACGTCCGGCACAAAGAGGTTTGAGGTGGGGTGGAAGACGAGATCGAAGGAGGCGTCGGCAAATCGGGACAAGTCCGACATTTCCCCCTGAACTGGGATCAGATTCAAGCCGTCCCGATCCGCCACCATGCGGTCCTTGGCCAATTGCTCCTCCGAAAGGTCGAGGGAAAGCACCGAAGCGCCCGCCGCCGCCAGCACCGGAGCTTGTTGGCCTCCTCCGGAAGCAAGGCAAAGGATGTTCTTTCCGGATAGATCCTGCGGGAACCAATCGCGCGGCACAGCCTTCTTCGGGGTGAGAATGACGGACCAATCCCCGTTGCGAGCCCGGGATGTCGTTTCCGAATCCACCGCGATCGACCAATCGCACTCGCCGAGGGATTCCCGATTCCAAGCCAGCCGATTGTGTTCCGTGACGTTCATCCGCATGGACTAACAGGCTGACGTGCCCCATGCGATGAAAAGACGGTCGTTTGGCTTAGTTGAGCAGCAGATGGAAGACGCGGAGGGCGGTGCCGGTGGCTTTTTCGTCGTGATCCGCCGCGATGCGGATATTGACCGTGTGGCTGCCCGGGGTGAGTTGGTCGTCGAGGATCACCGCCCAGGGCAGGTGAAGGCTGCTGCTCCAGCGGGTGAAGGTTTCGACTTTGCGGTGGGGACGTCCGTCGATGCTGAACTCGATGATTCCGGCGTCCGGTCCCGTGGTGATGAAGAGGCCGACGCCTTTTCCTTCGAAGGTGAATCCAAACTCGGCACCGGGTTCCGTGCCCACGAGCGCGGGCACGTTTACAAATCCCGCGCGGGTCTTCTTTTTGTCCTTGGGAGTCCAATCGGTTTCAAGAGTGAAGCCCTTGATGACGCGGGTGGCGGCGATGTCGCCGAAGCGTCCACGATCGTAGCTGTGCGGGTCGAGCGGTGCCGGCATCGTGTGCGGGCGGGGTGATGAGACGGGAGTTTCCGCGAAGGCGGCTTCCATCATGCGGGCGATGCTGTTTCCGTAAAGTTGGTGGCCGAAGGGGGAGGGGTGGAGGTTTTTGAAATCGTCCTTCCAGGTGAATTCGCCGGCGTTGATTCGATCCGTGACTTCGAGCGAGAGGTTCAGCGTCGGGTTGCCGTGGCGGACTGCGACTTTCTCGTGTTGTTCTATCGAGACCGGGATCCTGCCCGCGTTGTAGTCGTCCATGTGGGGCGGCATCACGAAATGCAGGTGCACGATATCGGTCAGGGGATTGGTCGCGCGGATGTGGCGCACGACCCCCTCCATGCCCCGCAACATGTGGGCGGGATCCTCCGTGTTGGAGGTGTCGTTGACGGCAGCCTCGACAAAAAGCAGATCCACCGGGCCTTTGGACAAGACGTCCCGTTCCAGCCGGAAGGCGTGAGGCACGGAACCCAGCGAGCCGATGCCGGCTCCGACAAACTCGAATTCGGTGTCCGGAAACTTCTTTTCGAAATACCGCATGGTGTGGTCCCGCCAGCCGCCACCGGCCGTAATTGATCCGCCGAGAAACGCGATGCGCGCCGTTTTCGCGCGGGTGAACTTGAAATGGGAATTGGCCAGTCCGTCCCGCAGTTCGAAATACTCCCGTCCTTTCGGCAGGACATTGGAATCGTAGCTCGCGCCGACAAGGAATGCCGATGGAGACAGCAACAGGGCGAATAGCGGCAGGCTCATTTTCACCCCGCGACTTTTGTGGCACGAGAGGTTTCGTGCCACTCTCAAATACTGACAAACGCGGCTTTGGAAAACCGATAGAATTGCCACCGTTCTGCCCGGGGGGGCGCGTTCAGATTGCCAGCGCATTCTCCGCGTCGCCGAAGCGGGCGGTGCGAACACCCATGCGGTCCATGAGGGCGAGGTGGAGGCGGCAGAGTTTACGGTTTGGATCCTTGCTGAGGTCGTGGTAACGGCCGCCTTGGATGGTGCCGCCGCCGCCGCCGGCAAGGACGACGGGGAGCTGTCTGGAGTCGTGGGCGTTGCCGTCCATGAGGCTGCTGGTGAGCAGGACCATGCTGTTCTCCAAGAGGTTGCGTTCGCCCTCGTTCGTGGCCGCCATCTTGGCTAGGAATTCGGACCAGAGTTTCACCTGGAACTCGTTGACGCGTTGGTAGTGGTCTAGGCGGGTTTCGTCGCCCGCGTGGTGCGAGAGTTCGTGAATGCCGGCGCGGACCCCTTCGACGCTGGGGAATCGCATGTTGGAGAGATCGTTGTTCATCATGAACGTGGCGACCCGGGTGCGATCCATCTGAAAGGCCAGCAGGAGGATGTCAAACATCAGGCGGAGATGATCTTCCGAGTTGTTCGGGATGCCGGATTCGGGGCGTGGGAGCGTGGGCTTGGCAACCGTCGGATGCCAGCCCAGTCCCGCAGTTTCGGATTGGCTGAGTTTTTCGGCCCGCTCCACGCGCTGTTCGATCTCGCGGACGGAGGTGAGATACTCGTCGAGCTTTTGCACGTCCCGCCGGCTCAGCTTCGGCCGGAGGCTGTTGGCGTCGCCCAGCACGAGGTCGAGGATGCTCCGGTCGCGTTTTCGGCGGCTGCCATCATCGAAGAGCTGGTCAAAGGCCTGTTGGGGGAAAATCTCCTTGGGTGCGGGCGTGGTCGGCGTGCTCCAGGAAATGTAGGCGGAGTAGATCGAGGTGAAGCCGGAGTCGGTGCTGTAACGCGGCCTCTCAGTGCCGAGCACGATGCCGGGCACGGGCGTGTGGCGGCCGGTGTGGGCGGCGACAATCTGATCCATGGTGGTGCCCACCTCGACGTCGGTGGTGGTCTTCTTCACCTGGAGCCCGGAGAGGATGTTCATCTTCGGGTAATGCCCGCCTTCTCCCTTCACTGTTGTCGGGTTCCACAAGCCCTTGAAGACCACCACGTGTTGTTTGAGCGCTTCGAGGGGGGAAAGTGTTTTTTGCAGTCGAAGTCCGTCGGGGCCTTCCGCCGCGCCCCAGTGATGCGGGTTTACCCCGTTGCCGGTGAAGCAGACTGCGAGACGGCGCGGCGCGGCGGCTGCCTCTTTTGGGGAGGATGCGCCGAAGACATTGAGCGATTCCAGCCAGGGAAGCCCCAGGGCGACACCGGTTCCCCGGAGAAAGCGGCGGCGGTTGGTTTGGGTGTTCATCGGATTGCGAGGCTTGCTAATTGTTGGATGCGACGGCGGATTCGCCGCGACGATTCAGGAATTGGCGGCTGGTGACAATATCGAGCACGGCTGCGGAAAAATGGCCGGCGTTTGCCTTGAGCGATTGGCCCATCTTCGCAAGGAGCTTTTTGTCGCTCGGCAACACCGCGCGGCCGAGGGCGTAGCCCAGCAGTTTTCGGCAGAACTGGGCTGTGAAGTGGTCCGCGTTGGCTGTCAGGTAGGTCCGCAGCCCGTCGATGCCCTTCAGCGTGGTGCCGTCGCGCAATTCTCCCGTGTCGTCGATGCGGCCGCCGGCGTCGTCGGTCGCGCGGAAGCGGCCGACCGGGTCGAAGGATTCCAAGGCGAAGCCGAGCGGATCGATGCGGTCGTGGCAGACGGAGCAGGCCTGATCCTCGCGATGGCGTTTCAATGCCTCTCGCAGCGATGCGGGTTTGAGGCCGTTCTCCTCCAGCTTGGGAACATTGGGCGGAGGGGGAGGCGAGGAAAATCCGAGCACGACCTGGTAGAGGTAGTCGCCCCGAATGACGGGACTGGTTCGGTGCGCCCGTGAGGTTTTGGTGAGAATGGCCCCCATGCCGAGCAGACCGCCCCGGTGATGTTCCGCGACGGGCACTTCGCGGAACGCGCCGCCGGTGACTCCGGGCACCTTGTAGAACTTCGCCAGTCGTTCGTTGAGAAAGGTGGTTTTGCCGGTGATGATTTCGGCCACGTTCCGGTCCTCGCGGACGAGTCGTGTGAAGAATTCGGTTGCTTCGCGATGGAGGTCGGCCCGGAGTTCCGGCGTGAAGTCCGGAAACTTCGCGAGGTCCACGTCCTTGTGTGCTTCGAAGCCGTCGAACTTGAGCCATTGGCCGGCGAATTCCTCTGCCAAGGCCGAGGAGCGCGGGTCACGGAGCATCCGTCGCGCCTGGGTGGTCAACACGTCCGCTTGGGAAAGCCGGCTGTCGGCGGCGGCGTGCCGGAGTTCATCGTCCGGCATTGAGGACCACAGGAAATAGCTCAGGCGCGACGCGAGTTCCCAAGGGGAGAGGGGGCGATCGCCCTGGGTGATCGAGGCCGTCCGGGCGGGAAGCGTTTCCGCCTTGAACAGGAAGTGCGGGGACACCAGCAGGCGTACGAGCACCTCGCGCGCGGCGGTTTCCCGATCGAGGTTTTTCGCCAGCCCGTCCCGATACATCTGAGCCACCCCGTCCTTCTCCTGGTCGGTCAGCGGACGTCGCCAAGCCCTCGAGGCGAACGCGTGCAGGTGCCAGATCATCGCGCCGTCGTATTCCTCCCGCTGGCTTGCGCTCAAGCGGCTTTGGGAGACGCAACGCCAGTCCTTTTTCATGGCCTGCAATTGGGCGCGGTCCTCGGCCCCGAGGACATCGGAAAGTTGTTCGTCGCTGAAGTAGTAGACAGAAATGCCGGGGCTGCCCCGATAAAGATTGATTGCGACCTGTTCAAGGCGGCGCTCAAACATGTCGGGAAATGCCGTCTTCATGACGCTGAAGTCCGACATTGTGCGGTGGTGGGCCTTGGTCTGGATCTTCCACACGGTGAGCACACCGGGGAGGATGCGTGTCATATCGCGCGGAGTGCCGGTTGTCATTTCCCATTGGATCGTGGCCTGGTCAATATCGGGATTCTCCAGATCCAACCATGTTTCGGCGCGGACATGGTGAGCGTCCCTCGGGAGCGGCAGGGTGAAAACGCGTGGCGCGGCCAGGGCGAGCACGTGCGGCTCGATTTTGCGATCCGATTGGGGATGCCTGCCGAAGGCGTTCAAGACGCCTTGCAGCTCGGCGATCCGTGATTCCAGATCCTCGGGCTTGGCGGGAGGCGGATTTGCGGAGAGGGATTTTCGGCCGGATTCAAGCTCCTTCTTGAGCCAATCGAGGTAGTTCAGTTTGTCGCGGCCCACGTGGACCTCTATTCGTTTGATCAACGCGATATCGCCCGCGTTGCCGTCACCGTCGTCGCCGATACAGAGATGAACTTGTGAGTGTCCCTTGGTGTTCGCGCTCATCGAAAAGGGGCGGATGCCGTCCGCGTCCTGTTGCCGCCGCTGGATGCCGCTACCGGGCTTTTTCGGGTTGTTCCAGGAGAGGAGGTCCGATTCGATTTGGGCGATCTTTTCGGTGACGATCGAGGGGACCTTGTTCAGTTGGTTTGAGTCCGGTCCGGGAAGTTCGCGCCAGGCGACACGGGTGAGGTCGAGGAAACGGGATTTCGGTTCCGTGCCGTTGACCAGATTCCACCAGTTTTGGAGGAAGGGAGGCTGCAGTCCGGCCTCGTTCGCAAGCTGATCGAGCGGTGTTTTGAAATGACGGTGCTTCCAACAGGCGAGCATGTAGTCCCCCTCGCGCATGTCGTCGAAATCCTTGGGCAGGTGAGGTCCCGCCTTTTGCTGATACCAGACGTAGAGTCCCTGCTCGGCGTGGGCCTTGACCTGTTCGGGACCGCGCAGACCGATCCGGTGCTTGTGAAAGACGATACCGGTGCCGGGCATGATCGTGGCGTGCTCCGTGAGTGCGCGGGCGGCGCCGAAATATTTGTCGAGCGCCGCCGGACTGAGGAACAGCACGTCACCCGTGTTGGCGAATCCCTCGCCACCCCCGCCGTCTGTCTGAAACTCGGCCGCGAGCCCGTAATCGTGTCCGGTGAGGTCGCGTATTGTCCGCTCATACTCGGAGTTGGTGAGCCGGCGCATGGTTACGGGGCCGGGATCACCGGCGTTCGCCTCCGCCAGTTTGTCGAGTTCCCGGGCAACCCAGCCGGTGATGCGCGCGCCTTCGTCGCCGCTCAAGGGCTTGGCTTTGGGCGGCGGCATGTCGCCGGCATCAACGCTGTCCCGCACCTTGATCCACAGGTCGAAATTTGAGGCGACGTCCGGATTTTTCGCGAGTGACTTGAGATCGACCGATCCCTTTTTTTTAGCCCCTCCGTGGCATTCGTAGCACTTGGCGCTCAGCACGGGTTCCACCTCGGGCCAATTCGCGTCGGCTGAATGAGCGATCAGCAGGATCGCCGATAGGAAGCATTGTTTGAGCCGGGCGAATTCTGAAAACATCGTTGTTATAGAACCCTGAGCGGTCGAGCCTATTCAAGAGTAGGTGCCGGGCGGGTGACGAGGACGTCAGCCGGTGAGTTCGGGAATCGCCTTGCCGTGATCGACCAGGAGGGTGGGACGGCCGTTGAAGTCCTGAATCGTCGTCTTGTGGTAATCAATGCCGAGATGCTGGTAGAGCGTGGCGAGGAAGTCGTGCGGCCCGACGCGGCGGGAGATCGCGTCCTCGCCTTTCTTGTCGCTGGCTCCGATGACCCCGCCGGTCTGGATGTTGCCTCCGGCCCAGATGTTGGAAAAGGCGCGGGGCCAGTGGTCGCGACCGGGTTGCTTGGTGCCGGACGGGGCGCTTGCGTTGCCGGCTCCGGTGCTGGGTTGATAGTTGACCTTGGGAGTGCGGCCGAATTCGCCGGTGACCACGACGAGCACGCGCTTGTCGAGGCCCCGTGCGTAGATATCCTCGATCAGGGCGCTGACGGCCTGGTCGTAGGCCGGGGCCCGGAAGCGGAGGGCGTCGAAGACGTGATGGTTGACGGCGTGGTCATCCCAATTGTTGACGCGGCCGCAGAGGGGGCCGCTGAGCGTGCTGGTGATGACATCCACGCCGGCTTCGACGAGGCGGCGGGCGAGAAGCAATTGTTGTCCCCAGCGATTGCGCCCGTAACGGTCGCGCGTGCGGTCGTTTTCCTTCGTCAGATCGAACGCGTCCCGGGAGCGGGGATTTGTGAGCAGCGTGAGCGCCTGTTGCTCGAACTCGTCGAGGGCACCGGTCTCGCCCTCTCGATCAAAGGCGCGTTCGAGCGTGTCGAGTTGTTCGCGCAGCGCGACGCGGCGGCCGACGCGCTGGGTTTCGTCGGCGTTCGACAGCCCGATGTTGGGGACGTCAAAAGAAGGGAGGTTCGGATCACCGGTGACGTTGAACGGCGAGTAGGCGTCGCCGACGTAGGCCGTGCCGGTGTAGTTCGAAGGCGCGGGCACTCCGATGTAACGCGGCAGGGGCGTGTCGGGTCGGCCTTCGCGGGAGCGCAGGTAGTTGGCGACGGTCATCCAGTCGGGCAGGCGCGGCTCGGGCTTGTCCCGCTGATCCGTGTCGCCGGAGAACATCTGCATCGAGCCCGCCGGATGGCCCCCGGCCCCGTTGGTGAAGGAACGCACCACGGTGAACTTGTCCGCGATGGCCGCCTGCATCGGCAGCAATTCCGTGAAACGGGTGCCCGGGATCTTGGTGGGGATGGTGCCGAAGGGGCCGCGATATTCGATGGGCGCGTCGGACTTTGGATCGTAGGTGTCAATGTGCGAGCAGCCTCCGGGGAGCCAGACCATGATGACGGCGGTCTTTTCCTTGTCCGCCTTGAGCGCGTTTTCCGCGCGAAGCCGGAGGATGCCCGGCAGGCTCAGGCTGGCGAAGCCGGCGATGCCCGTGCGCATGAAACTCCGACGATCCAAGGGGCCGGGGCAGGGGGCGGAGGGGGTTGTTCCATTCATTGCGACGTCATTTCTGTTCGGGAGCTAGAACGCGGATACGAATCGGGTCGGAAACCACAATATCGACGATGTCTTTGGGTTTGGCGGTTTTCGTGGTCTTTTTCGCCTCGGTATCCTTCTCTGCGGCTTTTGCGAGAATCAACGCGGCGTCGTTGAGGGCGTATTTGGCGACGGCACTTCCGTAGAAGGCCAGGACGTGGTCCCCGACGGGCAGTCTCAG
>JADHOF010000119.1 GCA_016779125.1 Verrucomicrobiia bacterium
GCATCGTGGCGGTGGATTCCCAAACGATGCTGCCGTGATTTGTGATCACACCGGCGCGTTGAAAGCTGTTGAAGCCGGTGATGCCGTAGTTCAGCACGCCACCCGGGGCGATCGTGAGTTCGCCGCCAATGCTTCCGCTGCGCCAGTGAAGGACGCCACGGAGTTCGTTGGTGATGGTGATTTCCCCGTTCGCGATCTGGAAATTGTTGTTGATCAAAGGGCCGTCGATAATCGGGCCACCGCCACCGAGGACGCCGTAATCGCCGGAACCGTTGAAGCTGTTGCCGGGCTCCAGATGAAAGACGCCGGAGTGGAGGTTCAGCTGGGTGTTGGCATCGATTTCAAAGGCGGAGCTGCTGGTGAGGCCGTCGTTGAATTCGATGCCGCCGCTTTGGATCTGAACCGAACCCCGGTTGAAGAAGGCGACACCCTCATTGAAACGGGCGTAGCCCGTACCACCGCTTTTGCGGAGGGTGCCGTGGTTTTGGAACTCCGGACTGCCGCTATGGCGGGTGAAGGAAGCGTCGCCTTGAATGTCAACAAGGGCACCGGAGAGGTTCGCGATGCTTGCCCCACTCAGAGACCACGGCTGTGTGGCCGCCGATTCAAACACGACGGTGCCGCCGTTGGATAATGTTCCGTTGCTGTAGTGACTGTTGAATCCCGTGATCGCGAAGCGAAACTCGCCGGATGCGGCGATCGTGATCGGTCCCGACAAGATGCCACCGGTCCACCTCAGTGACTGTTTTCCCGCCGCGCCGCCGACGGTCAATGCGGCGACGCCGGCACCCGCGTCCACCGTCACGGTGTAGGTGCCCGAGAGGTTGATCAAGGCTGTGTCGTCGCTGTCCGGCACAACTCCGCCACTCCAGTTGGCAGGGGTGCTCCACAGGCCTCCGGACGGATTGACCCATGTGCGCGTGGCGGCATGCAGTTGAGGGGCGATCGACAGGAGGATAATGAGAAGGGCGAAACCTCGGGCGAAACGTGGGATTTTCATGGCGATTGGGAAGCGAACTGAGAATTGGAGAACGGAAGACCGGGTAGTCGCGTATGCGGCGATCTCAGAAACCGTTCATCAAAATGCCATTGTTTGCGGAGCTGTAAAGTCTGCTTTGCCCTTCGATGAGTCGATGGACATCCAACGCGTTCGGGGATTCTTGCGAAAGGAACAGCAGGGAAGGAGTTTCGATTGGGCCCGCAACAATGATCCCCGCCTTGCGGAACTGCATTCTTGTTGGGACGCTGCGGGGCCTCGCTCGCCTGTCGGCTGCCTTTGGCGGCCGGATACGTGCGAGCGGACGAAATGAACGGAATCTGATCCCATGCAACAGCGATCCAAAAGAACCCTCTTCAATCTTCTACTCCCGCTGATCGGGGCGCTGACGCTCGGTGCTGCCGGGCGTCCCAACGTGGTGGTCATCATGGTGGACGATCTGGGTTATTCGGACATCGGCTGTTACGGAGGGGAGATCGATACGCCCAACCTGGACGCCCTGGCGGCGGATGGGATGCGGTTTTCGCAGTTTTACAACACGGCGAAATGTCATTCTTCGCGGGTCTCGCTGCTCACCGGGCAGTATTGCATCGCGGCGGGCGACACGGCCCTCTCGCACGGCGTCACCTCGGCGGAGACGCTGGGCGCGGCCGGTTATTTCACGGCGATGACGGGGAAGTGGCATTTGAAAAAGCAGCCGACGGATTTCGGATTCGAGCGCTACTTCGGGCATCTTAGCGGTGCGTGCAATTACTTTTCGGGCGACAACACCTTTCGCCTCAACGGTGAGCCCTGGACGGTGCCGGCCAACGATTTCTACACCACCGTCGCGAACGTGGATCACGCGCTCGATTTTCTCGGAGAAGCCAGGCGATCGAAGAAGCCGTGGTATTTGTATGTCGCGTTCAACGCGCCGCACGCCCCGTTGCACGCATTGCCGGAAGACTACGCGAAATACAAAGGGCGTTATGAAAGCGGATGGGACGAGATTCGCGAAGCGCGCGTGGTGAAGCAGAAAGAGCTCGGGTTGCTGCCCGCAGAACTCCGTGCGAGTCCGCGCCCGGAACACGTGCCGGCGTGGAGTGGAATGGCGCGGTGGAAACGCGATTATGAGGCCAATCGCATGACGACACTGGCCGCGATGATTGATCGCGTGGACCAGGAGGTCGGCAGGCTTGTCTCCGATTTGAAGAAAAACGGGGAACTGGAGAACACCCTGATCCTGTTCGTCTCCGACAACGGCGCATGTCCCTACGACCGTCGCGCTCCCTTGCTGGACGTGGAGCCGACGAACGCCAAAACCGCCCTAGCCGATTCGACCGGCTGGGCCTGGGCGCGCAACAGTCCATTTCGTTACTACAAGCAGAACCAGTTTGAGGGAGGTATCTCATCGCCGGCGATTGTGCATTGGCCCGCCGGGTTGAAGGTGGCCAAGGGTGGCGTTGTCCACCAGCCCGCGCATCTGATCGACGTGCTCCCGACCTTGGCGGACATCACCGGCAGCAAGATTCCTTCAGAATGGCCGGGACGTGATCTGCGACCGGTGTCAGGTGTGTCGTTGAAACCGCTGTTCGACGGGGGAAAGCTCGGGCCCCGGCCGCCGATCCACCTGCTCTTTTCACAGGATCGCGGTCTTCGGGATGGTGATTGGAAGCTGGTCAGTTTTCAGAGCGAGGCTTGGGAGCTCTACAACGTCGCCGAGGACCGGACGGAGCTGAACGATCTCGCCGCTTCCGAGCCGGAGCGACTGCGGAAGATGATCGCGATGTGGAACGACATGACAAAGAACGTGCTGCATGCCCCCGCCAAGGTGGCCGCTCCCGTGACGCCCGCCGCGCTCCCACATCGGCATCGCGAATGGACGAATTTCGAAGGCGACACACCGGCCGAATATGTTCGGAAAAAGGTCAAGGCGGGAAGAGAAGGCTCAGCGAAAACGCCGGCGCGAGCCATCGGCAGGAATCTGATTCGCGCCCGCAAAAACACGGCCTTGAAAATCGTCGGCAGCGAACTGCACCTGAAATTCACCGGAGACGATCCGGGCCTCGCGATGGATCTTCGCGGCAATGATATTCCGAACGGTCCGTACTCCCTTGCCTTCCGGTTGTTGAGCGGTGCCAAGGTCGGCGGTGAGATTCTGTACACGATTGATCCGAAGCTGACCTTGCCCAAGGGGACGAGTGTGAAGTTTCCGGTCGAGGCGGGTGATGAATGGCGGGAGATGCGCGTTGAACTGGCCACCGACAAGCAGATCAGGCAAGTGCGGCTCGATATCGGTGACGGCCCGGGCGAGGCGAGAATTGACGGGCTGAGACTTTTGAACGCGACGGGTGAGACGCTCCTCAGCTGGCCGGCGAAATGATTTTGTCCTTTTCTCGATGAAGAAATTGTTCGTTCTCGCGTGTGCCCATGCCGCCGTTTTGGTTTCGGCCGCGCCGCATGTTGCCAATCAACCGTTGGCGAAGGCTCCCGAGGAGTTGCTGCTGATCGACAACGGCGTTGCCAAGGTCGGGATTGACCGCTCGAAGGGAGGCTCCATCACCTGGCTGTCCTGGGCGGATCATCCGCGGAACGTTGTCAATTCGGCCGACCCCGGACGGTTGATCCAGCAGTCCTATTATGCCGGTCGCAATCTCGACCGCAGGGCCGAGGGTCAGAGCGTGTCTTGGAGCCCTTGGCCGTGGAATCCCATCCAGGGAGGGGGCGTGGGATCGTGGGCCCGGGTCAACGAGTTCAGGCGGGATGGCGGCGGCGCGTTGTTCAGCGAGACCGTGCCGAAACTCTGGGACATGGCCGACGAGGATGCCGCTGCATTGATGCGCCAGTGGACGTCCTTTGAGCCGGGCATGTCGAACGTGGTGGTCGTGCGATGCGAGTTCGTCGCCCGCCGTTCGGAGGGAGATCGTTGGGGGGCGGCGAAGCGCAGTCCGCAGGAGGTGCCGGCCTGCTACTTCACGCGAAACTTCAGCGTGTTCAAAAGCTATCTCGGGGGCGGAAAATGGCGTGACGAAAACCAGCCTCCGGGCCCCCCGTGGGGACGGACACGTCCTCCGCTCAACGCGATGGCCTGCTTTGCCGCGAATGGGCAGGGCGTCGCGGTGTTCAGCCCCACCGCCACCGAGCATTGGAATTTCGGACCTCATGCCGGCGGCCGCAGCGACGATCCTTTGGCCGGGCCCTGCGTGCATCTCGCCCCGATCTCGCGGGTCGAGATGGGACCTCGAACAGTCTTTCGCTATCGCTACTGGTTGGTGGTTGGCAATCGGGAGCGACTCGCTTCCCGATTGGAAATTCTAATGAAGAAATACGCGTCCGAGTCTGCCGAACTCATCAATTCCAAATCGAACAAAGAACCATGACACGCGCCTCCATTCTCCTCGCTGCGTTTCTTTGCGGCAGCTGCCTGAGTCAGGCTGCCCGCCAGCCGAACATCATCCTCATTTACACGGATGACCACGGTTGGCCGGACATCGGAGCTGCCGGCATCAACCGCGACATCCGGACGCCGCATCTCGACCGGCTTGCCGCCGACGGCGTTTACGCGAGGAGCGGCTACAGCACGGCACCGCAATGCGTTCCATCGCGCGCGGGCCTGCTGAGCGGCAAGTCGCAGAACCGGTTCGGTGTCGAATCGAACGGGGACGGTCTGGAGGGCTTCGACGCGGAACTCACGATCGCCGAACGACTGAAGAAGGCGGGTTACGTGACCGGGCAGATCGGCAAATGGCATCTCGGCCCCACGGACAAGATCACCGATCACGGCTTCGACGACGTGTACTCGAAGAACGCGAACCGTCCCTGCCACGCGAACTACAACCTCGACGGTGAGACGATCCCGATGCGGATGGTGGACGACAAACTGTTTCATCTCGACGCCTGCAGCCGGGCCGCAAAGGTTTTCATCGAACGTCACAGGCAATCCCCCTTCTTCCTCTATCTCGCGTATCGGGCCCCGCATGTGCCGCTCGACGCGCCGCAGAAATACCTGTCCCGTTTTCCCGGCAAGATGCCCGAGCGACGCCGGCAGGCGTTGGCGATGATTTCCGCGATGGATGATGGCGTCGGTCTGATACGCGAGACGCTCGCGGCGCACGGTCTTGAGAAGGACACCCTCCTCTTCTACATCGGCGACAACGGCGCTCCGTTGAAGATCCACAAGCTGGACGCGCCGGGCGGCGGCCCGGGCTGGGACGGTTCCCTCAACGAACCGATGAACGGCGAGAAAGGCATGCTCTCCGAAGGCGGCATGCGCGTGCCCTTCGTGGTGGCGTGGCCGGGCACCATTCCGGGCGGTCAGGTATATGAACATCCCGTGATTTCGATGGATGTCGCGGCGACGTCGGTTTCCCTCGCCGGCCTGCCGTCGGACAAGACCTTGGATGGTGTGAATCTGGTGCCCTTTCTTACCGGTGAAAAAAGAGGCGCCCCGCACGACTCGCTTCAATGGCGTTGGATCTCGCAGGCCGCGATTCGAGAGGGGGACTGGAAATTTCTGAAAGGAGGCAAACGTGAATATCTCTACAACCTTCGAAACGATCGCGAGGAAAAATCCAACCTGCTTTTGTCTGAACCCCAGATCGCCGCCCGACTACGCGCGAGGCTCTCCAAGTGGGCCGACGAAATGAATCCGCCCGGGCTCGCCACGGGGCCCATGTCCGAGACATGGGAGCAGTACTACGATTACTATCTCGACGGCAAAGCCGCCGCGCCATTGAGGGAGAAGTTTCTTCCTTCCGACAAGGATGGATCCGTGCCGGCGACGCAGGGATGGATCGCCCGCAACGCCGACCTGAGTTTGCGGGACGGAGCATTGCGCGTGGAGGCGGGCAAAGGAAAAGGGAAACCGTTCCTCGTCCTGTCAAAGGTGAGTCTGCAAGGGCCGCTGATCGGGACGCTTCAGTTTTCGTCCGGCCAAGCCGGGGCGGTCGGGTTCGCCTGGCGATTGGAGGGCCAGAAGGATTTCGTGGCCGATCAGATCTCGACCGTGAACGTGCCGGCTTCGGACGGCGTGCGGGAACAAACGATCGAACTGCCCGCGTCCGGAAAGATCATTCATCTGCGGTTGCATCTGCCCGCCGGGGAATCGTCCGTCCGCGAGATCAGCTTCACGGACAAGAACGGGAAACGCGTGCGTGGCTGGAAGTTCGCCAAATGAAACTCCGCCATGACTCAAGCGCGCTTTCGAATCTCGATCACCCTCACTTTTCTTCACCTGCGGTCCGAAGAATGAGAGGTTTTCGCCGTTCGAATCACGAATCGAATCCGACCATGAGAATGAGGGAAAAATTGATTGCACGAGTTTCCGTTTTGTTCGCCTGCGTTTTCGCGCTTTGCGTGTCCCGCGCCGCCAAGCGTCCGCCGAACATCCTCTTTATCATGTCCGACGATCATACCTCCCAGGCAGTCGGAGCCTATGCCACGCTGTTGAAGGATCTGAACCCGACGCCGACCATCGACACGCTCGCCGCGGAAGGCATCACCTTTGACAACGCGTTTTGCGTGAACGCGATCTGCACTCCCAGCCGGGCCTGCATCATCACGGGCAAGTATCCGCATGTGAACGGCGTCTTCGATCTGGGAGGAAACATCACTCCCGAGAACCAGACCTTGCCCATCCTGATGAGGCGGGCGGGATACCAGACCGCCATCGTTGGAAAATGGCATCTGAAACAGGAGCCCAATTTCGACTACTACAAGGTCCTGCCCGGGCAGGGGAAATATCACGACACCGAGTTTCGAATTCAGGGCGCGCAAGCCTGGCCGAAGAACACGGTGACGCACAAGGGGCAGCATTCGTCGGACGCGATCACCGACTCGACCCTCGACTGGTTCAAGAACAGACGGGATCCGAACAAGCCGTTCTTCGTCTGTCACCAGTTCAAGGCACCGCACGACTATTTCGAGAACGCCGAGCGCTATCAGGATTACCTCGCGGACGTTCACATTCCGGAGCCGACCACCCTGTACGATGTGCCGAAGACCTTCGGCTCGCTGGCGACCCGCGGTCATGGCGATGAACTCGTGCCGCACATCGGCACCTCGATCGGCAAACGGAATCCGCGCCGGTCTTACGCGGTGGATCTGAAGCGCTTGTATCCGGAGGAGTTTCCCTCCTATTACGATCCAGAAAAAATGTCCGAGCCGGAAACCACGCGCCTCGCCTACCAGGCCTACCTCAAGAAATATCTCCGCTGCGTCAAGGGCGTGGACGACAACCTGAAACGCCTTTTCGATTACCTGAAGCAGGAAGGGCTCTATGACAACACCGTCATTGTTTACACCGGTGACCAGGGTTTCTGGCTTGGCGAGAATGACTATCAGGACAAGCGCTGGGCCTACGACCCGTCGATGCGAATGCCCTTCATCGTCCGCCATCCCAAGACCATTCCGGCCGGCATCCGCACGGACGCCATCGTCGAGAACGTCGATTATCCCGCGACCCTGCTGGACTTCGCCGGCGTGGAGACGCCGCCCACCATGCAGGGCCGGTCATTCAAGGCCATTTGTGAAACAGGCAAGGAACCGGCCGGGTGGAAGCAGGCGGCCTATTACCGCTATTGGATGCACATGGCCCACCACGACAATCCGGGTGAAATGGCCATCCGCACAAAGACGCACAAACTCATCTACTTCTACGGAGCGGACTACAAGGGCCAGAACCAGACACCGCCCGCGTGGGAGCTGTATGATTTGGTCCGGGATCCCGAGGAACTCAACAACGTCTATGACAATCCCGCCTACGCGAAAGTCCGGGACCGGTTGAAAAAGCAATTCGCGGATCTCAGAAAGGAGATCGGAGACGACGGCTCACACCATCCCGGGTGCGAAAAAGTCGTGCAGGAATTCTGGGACTACGATGATGCCGACCGGAGGAAGGCGATCGAGATTTCGCATCAATTCAAGGCCAGGCGGGAGGCTGAGTTGAACGCGCCAAAGAAGTCTCCGAAAAAGAAAAAGTGATCGCGGCGAAACGGGCTCACTTCGAGAGCGCCTCGGCCGCCGCAGTCTGAAAGGCAAGTCGTACGGGCGAGTTGTCCCCATTGTTGAACCCGCGCCGCTGGATCATCAGGATGTAGATCGTTTGGTTGACGGGATCGGCCCAGCTCTGGGTGGCGTAGGCGCCGCCGTGGCCGAAGGTCCCCGGATTCAGCATCGCGGTGACACCCTGCGGCTCCCGGACCACCTGAAACTTGATGCCCCAGCTCATTCCGTCGGTGAAGCCCGTCTTGATGTCGCCCGACTGCGTGCGGGTCAGTTCGATGACGGATTCCTTCGACAGAAGACGGGACCCTTTCCACACGCCGCCGTTGAGCATCATTTGATAGAAGTGCAGAAGATCTTCCGCTGTTGAAAACAGCCCGCCTCCCGGTCTCACGGTGCGGTTCGTGTCCGAAAGCGCATCGCCGATGAAGGAAACCTCGGTCTCCGTCAGCGAGGGAACCTTGTCGCTTTTCAGGTAGGGGGTGACCACGCGCGCCGCCTTGTTCGCTTGAGGAAAGAAGGTCGTGTCTTTCATTTCGAGCGGGTCGAAGAGGCGGGCTTGGAGGAAATCCTGAAGTCGCGCTCCGGAGACCACCTCGACCACCCGTCCGAGGACGGCCGTTCCCGACGAGCTGTATTTCCATCGGCTCCCCGGCTCAAACTCAAGCGGGTTCTGCGAGATCATCGCGACGACTTCCGCCAAGGTGGAGTGAAGGCGCGGTTCATTGACGTTCCCGATTCCCGCCGTGTGCGTGGCGAGGTCGAGAAGCGTGATCTTCCGGGCCGGGCGTGTGAGCGTCATCTCGTTCTTTGACCTTGCCGACACCATCCAGAGATTCCGGAACTCGGGCAGGTGCTTTTCGACCTCGTCGTGAATCGTCAGTTTGCCCTCCTCGGCCAGCATCATGATCGCGACGCCGATGGTCGGTTTTGTCATCGAGGCGATCCAGAACAGGTCGTCCTTTCGCATCGGCCGGCCAGATTTCAGATTCGACACCCCGATGGCCTCGTGGCTTACGACATTTCCGTCCCGCGCGACCAGGGTCACGGCTCCCGAGATTTCGCCGTCCTCAATGAAAGGCTGGATCGCGGCGCGAAGCGACGATGAGACGTCCCCGGCGAAGGACACCGGACAAAAGGCCAACAAGGTGATCAGGGGAAAAGCAAGGATGCGCATGACGCCGAGAATATCGCACCGAAGCCGGAAATGAAGTGCGGATCGGCTTAACTGATTGCGCCGGGTCGGACGGGTTTCTATTTTGCCCGACCTATGCGGTTCCAATCGATTTCTCTGGCGCTGACGCTGTGTGCCGCGACCTCCTGCATGACACCTGAAAACAATTCCACCGAAGCCGTCAATTTCTCACAGGCGCGCCGGCGCGCCGCCGAGTTCGGCTCGATCCTGACGCTGCCCAAATTTGAGACGACACCGGATGAAATTCGCGCGTCGATTGACGAGGCCATCGCCAACGCCGAAAGGGCGCTCGATGCAATCGGCGGGCTCACTGTCGACCAGGTCACCTTCTCGAACACCATTCGCGCTCTGGACGACATCGGCTACGCGGCAAACACCGTCGCGAGCCGGGTGTACCTGATCAAGGAAACGAGCCGCGATCCCGCGCTGCGCGAGGCGGGCACGGCCGGCAGCAAGCGCTTTGAGGAATGGTCGGTCGGGCTGGACTACCGCGAGGATGTCTATCGTGCCGTGAAGGCCTACGCGGACACGAAGCCGGAACTCACGGGTGAAGACGCGCTGCTCTTTGAACACACCTTGCGGGACTACCAGCGAGCCGGTCTGCATTTGCCGAAGGCGGAGCGCGACGAGGTCGAGGCCATGCGGAAAAAGCTCTCGGGGCTCACCACGGATTTCCGGACCAATGTGACGAAGGCGAAGAAGAAGGTCGTCTTCACCAAGGCCGAACTGGACGGCGTGCCCGACAGCTATCTGGACGCGGAGGGCGTCAAGACCGGCGACGACGAATACACGGTGCAGGCCAACGTGACCTACCACTTCCTGGTCGTGATGGAAAACGCGAGGCGGGAGGCGACCCGAAAGAAGCTGAAGATCGCACGCTATTCCCTGGCGGGTGACGTCAACGCGGACCTGCTCCAGCAGATCGTGCTGCTTCGCGACGACATCGCGCGGAAGCTCGGCTACGCCACCTGGGCCGACTACCGGACGGAGCCGAAGATGGCGAAGACGGGCAAGGCCGCGATGGACTTTGTGCGGAATCTGAAGGACGGATTGCAGCCGAAGTTCGAGGCCGAGCTTGAGGAGTTTCGCAAGCTCAAGGCGCGCGATACCGGTGACGTCGGGGCGCGGATCAACCTGTGGGATTGGCGCTACTACAACAACCAGGTGAAGAAGGAGAAATACACGGTCGATACCGAGCAGCTCCGGGTCTACTTCTCCTATGAAAAAGTCCTCCAAGGCATGTTCGACATCTACGAAGAGTGTTTCGGGCTGACGATCCGGGATATCGAGCCCGGCTACAAATGGGTCGACGACCTGACGCTGCATTTGGTTTCGGATTCCAAGACAGGGGAGCCGCTCGGCTTGATCTATCTGGACATGTTTCCGAGGGACGGGAAGTACAACCACTTCGCGCAGTTCGGCATCATCGGAGGGAAGCGGCTGCCGGAGGGTCCGTATCAGCGGCCGACCGTGGCGTTGATCTGCAATTTTCCAACGGCCCAGGATGACAAACCGTCCCTGTTGGCCCACGGCGAGGTGGAGACCTTGTTTCACGAGTTCGGGCATGCGCTTCACTCGGTGCTCACGCGGGCGGAATCGTCACGCTTCTCCGGCACCAGCGTGCCACGTGATTTCGTCGAGGCCCCGTCGCAGATGCTGGAGGCGTGGATCTGGGACAAGGGGGTGCTGGACGGCTTCGCGGAGGATTATCGCGACCCGAAAAAGAAGATTCCCCAGGAGATCCTCGACAAGATGTTGGAGGCCAAGCTCGCCACGGTGGGAACGGCCTATCGGCGTCAGCTCTCCTTCGGACTGCTCGATCTGGCCCTGCACTCGCAGATCAACGCCGCGAATCCTGGTAGCGCCGTCGAACTGTCGAACGAAATTCTGAGCGAGGTCTTTCTGCCGGTGCCGGAAGGTACGACCTTCGCCACCTATTTTGGCCACCTGATGGGTTACGATGCCGGTTACTACGGTTACGCGTGGGCGGACGCCATCGCCGCCGACATGGAAACGGTCTTTGAACACGCGCCGGACGGATTTCGCGATCGGGAGGCCGGGCGGCGTTTGCGCGACGAAATCTACGCGCCCGGAGGTTCCCGTGATGTCGAGGAATCCATCCGGGCCTTTCTCGGGCGCGAGCGTTCGATCGGTCCGTTTCTGAAGAAGCTGGGGATCCAGTCGAACTGAAGCGAGGGCTTCAGTCCTTCAGGTAGAGGCCATCCAGCGCCTCGGAAATGCCGTAGCGGAATCCGATCGAGAGATTGTCCCGAAATTCGGATCGGAACATGTGGCAGGGCGAGAGCCAGTGATTGGTGTCGCTGACGGCGGCTGGGCTGGTCGAGAGCTGTTGGTTCTCGCTCAGAGACGTCTCGAAGTAGATCAACACGCCGTTCGCGGTCTTGTCTCCGAGAGCAAAGTCAAATTGCTGGTCAAAGACCGCGCCGGAGATGTTTGTCAGATCGATCGAAGTGAGTTTTTGCGGCGCGCCCGCGAAGTCCCATTTCCGCGTTTCCTGCGGGAGGATGGTTTCCATTGTCTGCCGTGGATTGGTCGCCAGAAGCGGCCGGAACTGGATCGCGTAGTTCTTCTCCCAGTTGGCCACGTCCGCCTCGCAGAAGAACTGCTCGTCATGTTTCTTCTGCGGAAGCCGGAAGGGTTGGGCGTAGATGTCCAGTCGGTTCGGGATGAGGCGCGCGCCCGGTTTGAGATGGCGGGTGATGGCGTCGGAGGTCATGCCGAGAATGTTCTCGTCCAGCGGATCGTCCCCGATCATTTCGGAAACAAGGATGTCGCAGCGCTCG
>JADHOF010000120.1 GCA_016779125.1 Verrucomicrobiia bacterium
AAGAAAAAGAAGGGGACAAAGAAATCTCCCAAGGACGAATGGATCCAACTGTTTGACGGCAAACTACACGACAATCTGCGCAGCTATTTCGGCGAGGAGTTTCCGGACAAGGCTTGGGTGATCGAAGGGGACACCTTGAAGACGATTCCGAAGAAGGACGGCGGCGTGCCGGCCGACCTGATGACCAGGGACAAATTCAAGGCCTTCGAGCTGGTCTGGGAATGGAAGGCCGCCACGGGCGGAAACAGCGGCGTGATCTACCGGGTCAACGCCCACCCGAAAGAACCGTCCTGGTTCACCGGCCCCGAATACCAATTGCTGGACGACGACGTCCACCCGGACGGCAAAAAGGATCGCCGCCGCGCCGCATGTCTCTACGACCTGGTGGAAGCCGAAGGCAAGACCCTGAAGCCGGTCGGCGAGTTCAATTCGAGCCGCATCGTGTTTAATCCGGACAATCGGGTCGAACACTGGCTCAACGGCACGAAGGTCGTCGAATACGTCTGGGGAAGCGACGAGATCGCGGAGCTGGTTGCCAAGAGCAAATTCTCGAATCGTGCCGGCTTCATGAAGGAGAAAAGCGGACACATCACCTTTCAGCATCACGGCGAAGAATTCTGGGTCCGCAACATGAAGATCCGCCGTCTTTAATTCCAAATCCATTTCCCCGAATCCATCTGACATCCATGAAAACGATCCTGACATTTCTGACCGGTTTTGTTCTTTGCGCTTCTACCGCCACCAAAGCCGCCGAAAAATCCAACGCACTGACCCGGGCCGAAAAGAAGGACGGGTGGCGGCTCCTGTTCAACGGCAAGAGCCTCGACGGTTGGCAACCCTATTCGGGAAAGGGCGAGATCGGCAACGGTTGGGCGGTCCGGGACGGGCTCCTGATCAAGCAGGCCGACACCAAGGGCGGAGACATCATGACAATTGACTCCTTCGAGGACTTCGAGTTTTCGTGGGAGTGGAACATCGCCGAAGCGGGCAACAATGGCGTGAAATACTTCATCACGAAGGAGCGCGGGAAGGCCATCGGTCACGAATATCAGCTGCTCGATGATGAGAAGCATCCCGACGGAAAAAACGGCACCAAACGACTCCTTGCCGCCTTCTACGACGTCCTGCCCGTCGACACCGAAAAAACCTTCAACGGCACCGGCGAATGGAACAGCTCGCGCCTGGTCGTCAAAGGCAACCACGTCGAGCATTGGTTGAATGGAACGAAGGTTCTCTCCTACGAATGCGGCAGCAAGGCCGTGATGGACGCTGTCAAGGGGAGCAAGTTCAAGTCCGTCGAGGGTTTCGGTAAAAAGGTGCGCGGCCACATTCTCCTCACCGACCACAAGGATGAATGCCTGTTCCGCAATCTGAAGCTGCGCGAGCTGAAATAGCTTCGCTCACCATCCGACAAGACGATCCTATGAAAGGCGGCCCGGCAGGGCCGTCTTTTCTTTTGCCCGTCAGGCCTGTTCTCGCCTGCGAATCTCCGGGAAGAATTCAGGAAACCAATTCACAACCACGTAAGCGAACATGGCCAGCTGGAAGGAATGTCCGATCACCCGCCAGGCAAGGGTGAAGACCTTGCGGGTCACGGGTTCCAGATTAAACCCGGGATGCAGTATGGAAACCGTCTCCCAGCCCACGTAGACCGCCCCGGCCGCAGCCAAGCCGGCTGCCATCAAAAGGACCAGTTTGAAGCCCTTTATCGCCCAGAATAACCACCATCGTATCAATCCGCTCATGTTGCTGTTCCCGTCGTTCGCGTCGACGAGGGCGAGTGTTTAGCCAAACCGCCGGATTCCTCCAAGGCATTACTTCTTTTTCCGCGCTTTTCGTTTCCCACCCTTGGCAGGGGCTTCCGTTTTCCCTCGATGCTGATGCTCGCCGGCTTCCAATTCGGTTTGTTGCCCCTGGTCGCCCTGAGATGTCATCCAGTCGTCCAGTCGGGCTCGAAGTTCCGATTTGATTTCCGCGAATTTCGGATCGTTCGCCAAATTCTTCCACTCCAAAGGATCCACGCTCACGTCGTAGAGTTCCTCACCCGGACGCTGCTTGTATCGACGCACCTTCTCCGCTGCATCCGCGTCCCCTTTTGCGGCGGCCGCCTCCCATGATTCAAATTCGGGAGACTTGACGCACGCGTTTCGGAACTCGATCTCGGGTGTGAGGTTCCAGATGTATTTGAAACGGCCGTCGCGGACGGAGCGGATGCCGAAATGATCCGATCCATTGATGATGCCCCGCGTCGTCATCAAGCCATAAACGTGCGATTTGTGCCGGTCCGTCTCGCCGGCCAGCACGGGCAAGAAGCTGCGTCCGTCCAACACCTTTGCCGGCTTGCCCCCGGCGGCCGACACGAAGGTGGGCAACACGTCGACATATTCGACCATGGCGTCGGTCACGGCACCCGCCTTCACCTTGCCCGGCCATCTCACCACCATCGCGCTCTGCAAACCCGTGTCATAGCAGGTCCATTTGCCGAAAGGCAGACTGGCCCCCTGTTCGCTCACGACCATCACCAGCGTGTTCGAGGCCAGACCGTGCTTTCCCAACAACTTGAGCAGTTCCCCCACCTGCCCGTCGAAATAGGTGATCTCAGCCAAATAGCGGGACATGCCTTCCCGCGTTTCCGGCGTGTCGACAAAATGCTTCGGCAATTTGATTTTCTCCGGTGGATATTTGGAACGGTCCCCCTTGTTCCAGGGCGTGTGCGGCTCATTGGAACACGCGAAAAGACAAAACGGCGTGCCGTTCTCGCGACACTCCCTGAACAACTTGTCAACCGCCTCCATGTCCGGATTGTTCTGCTTGCCGGAACGCTCAAAGGGAAAAACTTCGGCGGGGGCGATGTGCTGTTTCCCGCTCAATGCGACCCGGTAACCGAGTGGTTTCAGATAATGAACAACGCTCTTGGTGCCGTCCTTCGCAAAGGTGTGATTCGGATACGCGCCGCTCTTTACAGGATACAAACCCGTATAGATGTTGTGTCGCGTCGGCGAGCACATCGGTGCCGCCTGAAAGCATCTCGTGAAGCGCATCCCCTCACCCGCGAGTCCGTCGATGTTTGGCGTGTGGGCCTGTCCGCCGTAGCAACCAAGATCGCGATGCGTCAGATCGTCGGCGATGATGAACAAGAAATTCGGCCTGTCGAAGGCGGCAAGGTCGGCCGTCAACAACACCGACACCAGCAATAGCAGATTGCGCATTCGTCCAGAATGAGGGGGGAAATTCCCCTCCGTCGATCAAGAATCCAAGCGGTCCGCCTTCGCGCAGGCAGCCTCGAAATCCTCCGGCGTGTCGATTTCAATCCAGTCCTCCGACGCTTCGTGATGCCCCGCCACATCGTGCCGGGCAATGAACCGGTTCAGCGGGTGTTCCCAGTTGTGCAGCAGTCGGTTCTCCTCGGAGTAGTAGTCGCGCAACAATTCGATGAGATGCAAGCGATGCGCGTCGTCAAACTTCATCACCCCGATCGCCTCCCCGGCGAAACGATGGGCGATCAGCTCCTCGTCCGAGATCAATCGTTTGTCCACCATCTTGCGCACATGATTCGTCTCATCGGTCAGCGCCTTCGTGCATTCGACATCGTCCATTGCGGCGGGTCCGATCAGGACCGCGTTCCGGGCTGATCCAGCCATGAAACGCTCCAAAATCGAAGGCGAGTAAACCAGATCTCCGTCAAAGACCACGACGGCTCCCTTCGCGGCTTCCAACCCCATCAGCAACGAGCAGCCGTTTCCTTTCCGCTCGTAGTCGTCATTCGCCACCACGTGAATTTCAAGGGCATCTGCAGCAGCCCCTGCCTCCGCGATGACGAGATCCTTCCTGTAGCCAACCACCAGCACCACACGACGGAAACCCAACCTGCGAAAGGCCGCCAAATGCCGCTTCAAAATCGATCGATCGCCAACCTTCAGCAGGCTCTTGGGATCCCGCGTCAATCCGCTCAGACGGCTGCCGTAACCCGCCAGCAACACCACCGCCGTATGTTCCGAAAAATTAGTCATCAAAGGGCGATGACATAAACGCCTTCGCTGTCCTGTGGCAATCCTTCCCTGTCATCCTTTTGGCTGGCCTCCCACCGTCTCAAGCGTAAGCTGCCCAAAGAACGGAAAGGATCAAGCTTATGGCAATTGAAACCGCCCTCGAAAGGTTCCCGAAAAAGATCACCACCAATGGAGGACTCACCGCCACCTGCCGTCCGTTGAAACCGGGCGATCACGCGGCCTTCCACGAGTTCTTCACCGCCCTGCCCGCCGAGGAACTCCTTCACATCAAACACCGCGTCACCGACCACGACGTCGTCAAGCAATGGTGCGAACACATCGATCTCGGACACAACCTCCCGCTCGTCGCGCTGGACGGCGCGAAAATCGTCGGCGTGTGCACGCTCCACCAGAACCTCGGGGGCTGGAAACGGCACATCGGTCGAATCAGTTCCCACGCCCATCCACAATACAGGGGCAAGGGCCTTGGCTACAAACTCGTCGAACAGGTCATCGACATCGCCCGCCAATGCGGACTGCAACGCCTTGAAGCCGAGTTCATGGGGCATCAGACCCAGGCGATGAAACTCTGCGCCCACCTCGGTTTCGCCGAACTCTACCGTCTCGAGGACTATGTCAAAGACATGCAGGCCATCGAGCACGACTATGTGGTGATGGGGCTCGAACTCATCACGGACGAGGAATACGCCGGCATGGGCTGACAATGACTCCCGAGATTTGCCCCAACTGCGGAGAACTCGTCCCCGACAACGCCGCATCCTGCCCCGAATGCGGTGCGGACGAAAACACGGGTTGGAATGACCGGGCGACCGGTCAGCGTCTCAACCTCCCGGACGACGAATTCGACTACGATGATTTCATCGAGGAGGAGTTCGGCGAAAAACAATCCCATCCACTCAAGGTGGACGGCATTTCTTGGATCACGTGGGGGGCGGGAATTGCGCTCACACTCTTGTTCTTGAGTCGATTTTTCTGAATCCTCCAATCATGAATTCTGGATTCGCAATCGCGACAGCGACCGCTTTCACCCTCGGCACCTTCCTCTCGAACGCGGCTGCGGACTGGCCTCAATTCCTCGGCCCGACCCGCGACGGGGTTTACACCGGTCAAGCCCTTGCTGATCAATGGCTCCCCGACGGCCCGCGACGCCTCTGGTCGCACGATGTGGGAACCGGCTGGTCCGGGCCCGTCGGAAAGGCGGGACGCGTGATCCTGTTTCACCGAATCGGCGATCAGGAGATTGTCGAATGCCTGCGTGCGGAGACCGGCGAAATCCTTTGGAAGAACTCGTTCACGACACGTTACGTGGACGGCTTCGGCTTCGACAATGGCCCAAGAGCCACACCCGCGATCGCGGAAGGCCGGGTCTTTCTTCTGGGGGCCAACGGGAACTTTCACTGCCTCGATTTTCAAAGCGGCAAAACAGTCTGGTCTCAAGATCTAGCCAGAACGCTCGACGCCCCCACCGGATATTTCGGCCTCGCCTGCTCGCCGCTGGTGATCGGGAAGAACGTCCTTCTCAACATCGGGGCCCCCGACGGTGCCGGCATCGTTGCCCTTGAAATCGAAAGCGGAAAACTGGCCTGGAAAACCTCAAGCGACGAAGCCAGTTACTCCTCGCCGATCGGAACGACGTTGGCAAACCGCCCGCAGGCGGTGTTCTTCACCCGCCACAACCTTTGCGGAATCGACACACGCTCCGGAAAGGAGATTTGGAAACAGGCATGGAGCCCAGCCATGCAAGCCTCCGTCAGCGCCGCAGTTCCCTTGGTGTCTGGGGATTTGGTCTTCGCCACCGCCTCGTACGGAGCCGGAGCGTTGGCCCTGAAGGTCGACGCCAAGGGCATTCACAAATTGTGGGAAGGCGACACGTCGCTCTCCTGCCAATACCAGACACCACTCCTCTCGGGCGGCCATCTCTACGGCTTTCACGGTCGGTTGGACACCGGCCCGCGACCCGCGTTTCGATGCGTCGAACTCGCGACAGGCCGCGTCCGATGGTCGTCGGAAAAAGTAGATGCGGGCTCCTTGATACGAACCGGCAAGGATTCCCTCCTCCTCACGGTGAACGGCGAATTGATTCGGCTTGCCCTGTCACCCGCCGAATTTCAGGAATCGGCGCGCGCGCAGATTCTCGGCCTTGAAGTCCGCGCCCATCCGGCCTTGGTGGACGGACTCTATCTGGCCCGCGACAAACGCCGTCTCGTCTGCGTCGACCTTCGCTGAAGCGGCCGGGAGGACAGCCCACGGCTCAATCGCAAATCACTTCAGCGGTGCCCGGCTGTAGTAGTTGAACTTCAACGAATACGAATCGTGAGATCCCCTGAAACGGAGATCAATTGGCCGCCGTTCCTTTCGCTCAACCACGCCAATTCCGAACCAGCGAGATCTCGATTTGACCGGGGTGTGGAGGTGTCCGTCTTGCTGCCTGTTCATCATGGTGCCTTTCGTTGACTGCAATCTACACCGTCGATTATTCGCCACCATAGGAGCGCCCCCTACAAGGCTTGCCGCCGGCAGATCCAGAAAAGGGAGGATTCCACTTGTAAAATCTCAAGATGGCCACACTTTGCCGCGTCATTTGTGGCAGAACCCATGCGGGAAGACACTTTTCAGGCCGACTACGACCACATCATCGGCCGTTTGGACGCGATTATTCGCGAACAGGCGGGAGACCTCATCCATTCCCACCTCGAACAGATCCGGGGGCTCGCCCGAGCGGGAAGACATCATGGCGACAAGGCCAGTCTGGTGGCCAAGCGCGCACTTCTGGAAGCGATCGACGAACCCACCGCCTACCGACTCACACACGCCTTCAGCCTTTATTTCCAACTGGTCAACCTCTGCGAGGAACGGGAGCGCATGCGACGCCTCGAACGCTCGAAGGAGCCGTCCATGTCGCTATCCTGGCTCTTCCGCGAACTCCGGCAGGCCCGCGTGCCTGGATCCAAGCTGGCGCAGACACTGGAGTCTCTTGCCATTGAGCCGGTGCTGACCGCCCACCCCACCGAGACCAAACGTCGAACCGTTCTCGGCCAACTTCGCCGCCTCAATCGGAATTGGGATCATCCCGACGAGATTCTGGAATCGCTCTGGCACACCGAGGAGATTCGGGAAACTCGGATGTCGCCGCTCAACGAGGCCGATAACGTCCACTTTTTCTTCACCCAAACGATCTTCGAAGCCACCGCCCGTTTCGAAGCCGAGTTCGAAAGACGACTGGCCAATTTTTATCCGGACGTGAAGTTTCAACCCTCGTTCCTGCGAGTCGCCAGCTGGGTGGGAGGCGATCGGGACGGGAATCCGTTCGTCACTCCGGAGATCAGCCTTGAAACGGTCGATCGACAGGCTCGGGTCGCGGCCGCGCATTACCGGTCGGAATGTCTGTTGCTTGCCGAGGAGCTGACGCACGCCCAGCCGGCATCAAAAGGCCACAAGGCAACGGACGATGGATTATTTCAACCTTACGAACACTTCCGATACCAGATCTCAACCTTGGCGGAAAAGATCGGCTCCTCGTCGACCAACGCCAAGTCGCTGCTCCGTGAGTTGACTAAAATGCGTGATTGCCTCGTGAAGTGCGGGGCGCAACGGGCCGCCAACGGACGAATCGACCGCCTTATCCGGAACGTAAAGACCTTCGGCTTCCATCTCGCCCATCTTGATTTTCGGGACAACAGCAAGAAGCTCGACGACGCCCCCGAAGAACTGCTCGCCGAATTCCACGCGATAAACGAATTGCAACGCCGTCACGGGGAAAGCGCCGCCCACCGCTTCATCCTCAGCATGACGCGCAACGCGGACGACCTGCTCCGACTGCTACAGCTCGCCCACGAGGCCGGATGCCGGAAGGTTGATCTCGTCCCTTTGCTCGAGACCATTGACGACCTGCGAAACGCCCCCGAAATGCTGCGTACTTTGTGGAAGTCCCCCGCCTACCGAACACACCTGCGGTCGCGAGGAAATCTCCAGGAAGTCATGGTCGGCTATTCGGACTCCAACAAGGACGGTGGATATATGGCCGCGAACTGGTGCCTTCACGAGGCACAGCGCGAAATCGTGAAAACTGCGGAGGCTGCCGGTGTCCGTATATGTCTCTTCCACGGCAAGGGCGGGTCCATCGATCGAGGGGGTGGCACAAGCCACCGCTCGCTTCGGGCACAGCCTCAGGCCGCCGCATCGGGGCGCATTCGGATCACCGAGCAGGGAGAGATCATTTCGCTGAAATATTCGAACCCGCTCATCGCGGAACGAAACTTCGAGCAACTGACCTCCGCCGTGATCGCAACCCAGTGCCTCCCTATCGCCAAGATTCCCTCCCGTCGCCTCAAGGAGTGGGAATCCGTCATGCGCGATCTTGCAGAGCGCAGTCAAAGCGCCTATCGGGCCTTCGTTTTCGAAACGCCGGAATTCATCGAATACTTTCGTCAGGCAACTCCCATCGATCTGATCGAGCACTTACGCATCGGCTCCAGACCGGCGCGCCGTGCCGCCGGCAGCGACGTTACCCAGTTGCGCGCGATTCCGTGGGTGTTCGCATGGACGCAGTCCAGACACCTCGTTTCGGCGTGGTATGGAATCGGCACGGCGATGCAGGAGTATCTGGCCAAATCGGACGACCATCTGAAAATACTTCGCGACATGTATCGGGATTGGCCGTTTTTTCATCAGCTTATCAACAACGCGGAAATGTCCCTGGCCAAGACCGACCTCGGAATCGCCGGAGCCTACGCGCAACTGGTCGAGGATCCGGCCGTTCGTGAACGCGTCTTCGGCATGATTCAACGCGAACATCGGCACAGCGTGGACTCGGTGCTGGCCATCACCCGGCACAAGCACCTCCTGGAAGATCAGAAGGTGCTGGCCGAGTCGCTTCATCGACGAAACCCCCACGTTGATCCGCTCCATTTCCTTCAAATCCGCTTCCTTGAAGAGTGGCGTCGAAGACCCGAAAAGAAGCGCACTGAAACCCTCCGGCGTCTGCTGGCTCTCACCGTGAACGGGATTTCCTTCGGCATGAAAAGCACCGGTTGAATATGGCAGGCAACACACATCACCAACCCGCCGGAAAGATCGCCCGGCAAGCCCTCTCCCTCCTCGCTCTTGAACGCGGGGACATTCTCACGTTGACCGTTTACAGCGTGCTGGTCGGCTTCCTCTATCTCACCCTGCCGCTCGCCGCCCAGGCCCTGTTCGCGAACGTGGCGTTTGGAACCTTGCTCCAACCCGTGCTGGTGCTGTCGTTCATTGTTTTGGGATTGCTCAGTTTTTCCGGAGCCCTGCAATTGCTGGAGAATATTGTCGTGGAGCGACTTCAACGCCGCTACTTCGCGCGTGTCGCCATGGCCTACGCCCGCTCCCTGACGACGGAAAGCGCCCCCTTGGCAAACCGATCCGAGGGCATTGATCGAGCCAACCGTTTCTTCGAGATCGTGAACATCCAGAAGACGGTCTCCGTTCTGCTGTTGGAAGGGCTCGCGCTGGCGCTCCAAATGCTGGTGGGGCTGGCGCTGCTGGCGATCTATCATCCGCTGCTTCTCGCGTTTGACCTTTGCCTGATTCTTTCCCTCAGCCTGATCGCAATCCTGTGGGGCCGACGGGCCATCGAAACCGCGGTCGATGAATCCAAGGCGAAACTCAAGGTCGCCAACTCGCTCCACGAGATCGCGGGCAGTCCGCTCACTTTCAAATCCACCAGCGGAAAGGCCCTCGCCTCATCCCGCATCGATGCTTTGACTTCCGACTATGTCGCAAAACGCACGGCGCATTTCCACGTGCTTTTCTGGCAGATTTCCGGTGCAGCGGTGCTCCAGATTCTCGCAAACGCCTCCGTCCTCGCGATCGGTGGCTGGTTGGTCATCATCGGCCAGCTCACTCTCGGACAACTCGTTGCGGCTGAAATCGTTGTCAGTTCCGTCGCCGCCGGCGTCGGTAAACTCGGGAAGTATCTGGAGGCGTTCTATGACCTCTCCGCCTCCACGGACAAGATCGCCCACGTCCTGCTCTCGGAGGAAGGGCCCGACAAGGGCTCGACCCTCACCCCCAATACCTCGTCTGACATCGCACTCCGCTTCCATGAAGTCGTCGACGATTGCAGCGGCCTTGATCAAGCCTGCTGGACTGTTCCACGCGGGCAGATCGTCGGGGTTTACCGCCGTGAAATGCTGATGCAACGCCCCATGGCGGAGCTGTTGACAGGCAGTCGCCGGCCCGATGCCGGACGGATTGAGCTGCTGGGCGACGACTACCGGGAATTGAGCACGGGCGAGATTCTGGAGCACGTCACCATGGTGAACCGATGTGAAGTCTTCCCCGGATCGGTCTACGACAACGTCTCGGTCGCTCGGAAGGACGTCGACAAGACAGTTGCCCGGGACGCGCTTGCCGCCGTCGATCTTCTGGAGCCGATGTTGTCGCTCCCAGATGGACTCCAGACGCGGTTGGAGGAACACGGCAACTTCCTTGCCCCGGGGCAAAGATGGCGTCTGATGCTGGCCCGCGCTCTGGCCCACAGCTGCCCGATCATCATTATTGAAACCCTCCCTGCGGAAATGACGGCAAACGAGTTTTCAGCCCTGCTGGTCCGCCTCCGGCCGACACTCGCGAACACACGGACCTCGCTCATCCTCTTCACCGGAAATCTCGAAGTGCTGAACCTGTGCGATTCCACTTTCGAAATCGCGGACGGGAACATCGTCCCCCGAAAGGCCAAACAATGAAAACAATGGGTGACATACTGGACCACGCCGAGGTCCGGGCCTCCAACGCGTGCAGGCAAACTCGACCACTGCGCAATACGCGGGTCCTGGCCGGCTTGCTGGCGCTGCTCGGCATTTTCATAGGCCTGACCCTTGGCAAGGCCCCATGGCAGCAATCTGCCTCCGGCCACGGACGCGTCTTCGCGTTCTCTCCGGACGAACGGGTCCAAAACCTCGACGCGCCGCTCGATGGCCGAATCAGCCGGTGGTTTGTCCAGGAGGGCGACATCGTGAACGTCGGCGATCCCGTCGTTGAGCTGCTGGACAACGATCCCGAACTGCTCGAAAGGCTCCAGCGGGAGCAAGACGCCGTCAAACAGCGGCTGGCGGCGGCGGAGCTCGCGGCAAAAACAGCCATGCTGAACGTGGAACGTCAGGAGAAGGCTGTCGACAGGGGCCTCGCCGCACCGCGCGAGTTTGAAAAGGCGCGCATGGAATATGCCAAGCATCTGAGCGAGGAGGCGAAAGCGGCGGAGGATCTCGCCAAGGTCGAGGTACGCCTGTCACGACAGGGAGCACAACGTGTGGTGTCCCCGATGACCGCCCGGGTGCAGCGACGTCTTTCGGGCGAGGGTGGCGTGCTCGTCAAGTCGGGCACAACGCTTGCCGTGCTCGTTCCGGAAACAGACTCCCGCGCGGTCGAACTCCTGATCGACGGAAACGACATCCCCCTGATCCACACGGGAGACGAAGTCCGCCTCCAATTCGAAGGTTGGCCCGCCCTGCAGGTCAGCGGCTGGCCCTCCGTGGCAGTCGGCACCTTTCCCGGGATTGTGCGCGTGGTGGATACGGCCGGGAACGGAGCCGACGGGTTTCGTGTCATCGTCACCCCGCGCCGCCGCGACGACTGGCCTGAGACTCCCTACCTCCGCCAAGGGACCCGTGCCCAAGGCTGGATTCTGCTTCGAGAAGTCAGGCTCGGTTACGAGCTGTGGCGACGATTCAACGGATTTCCCCCAAGTCTTCCAAGTGAGCCGGGGATCGGCGAAAAGGAGGCGCAGAAGTGAGGCTCGCGCACGTGTGCTCTATCTTGCTGATTGCGTTTTCCACTCCGGCGGAATCGCCCTTGACGGTTTCACTAACCAACCTTCTGCGATCGGTGGAAACGCATTATCCCAGCGTGATCGCCGCCCTGCGCGAACGGGAG
>JADHOF010000121.1 GCA_016779125.1 Verrucomicrobiia bacterium
CGCCATGTGCCGCGTGGGTCGATGATCGGGCTGTAGTCCGTCGCCATGGCGATTTGGTTTCGCGCCTGATCCAGCAGGTTTAGATCGATTCGAACGCCAAAGCGTTTCGTGTCGGACTGGTTTTGCAGAACGCCGGTCACGTAGGTCAAGCGGCTGCCCTTGTTTCCCTTGGGGCGTTCGATTGAAAGGCTTAGCACGGCAAGGCTGTTGGTGCCGGGAGGGCTCGTCGGGAGCGCGTTCGTTGGCTCCGGCGCGACGTTTGTGATCGTCACCACATTGGTCAGCGTGATGACGTTTGTCTGAACAACGGGGAGGGAGTTGCTCTTGGGCGGGGCGGAGTTTGTTGCATCCGTTTCGGGAACGGAGGCGGTGTTTTGAGGTGAGACCTGAATCGCAGCGGGCGGGCTAGGCATCGTGCGGAAAGGGATGGATTCTGCGGTCGCCTCTGTTTCGCGCGCTTTCTCCCGGTTGATCAGGACCAGTGCAACCCCGACGATGACCGCGAAATTCAGGCTCCATAAGATGAAGCGAAGGAAACCGCGGCGTTGTTGCGGATAGGCTTCTTTGCCTGGTGTTTTCGGTGCCGGAACCGGTGGCGAGGCTTGTGGGGCTGCGGCTGGCAATTTGACCGTGCGCTTGCATTTTTCGCAGACGCTGGTCCCACCGGCGGAATAGACCGGGTAGGTGATGACGTGTCCGCAGGCGGGACAAGCGCAACGGAGATATTTTTTTTCCGCCGACATGGATGGGAGAGACTGGAGCGTAGGGGGTGAAATGCGGGGAGACAAGCCGTCCGGGCGAGGAATGATGTCTTGGCTTTTTGTTCGCTGTGGGTTCTATTGAAGCCTCTCGAATGCGTGCGCTGCTCAATTTCTTCGCCAATCTGCTGGGGCGTGGTGCTCGTCGCGACAACCCGAAAAAGTCGCGATTGATGGGCATGTATTTGACCGAGGCGAACGAGCTGTCCCGAACCCAGTTTGAGGTGCGGCGAAACCGCGAGCGGCAGCACGGCAAGAGCTTCACCAATCGGGAACGGGCCTGATCCCGCCGGGACAGCGGCTCAATACCCTTTCTTACGGATAGGTAAATCCCGTGGTTCGCCTCAAATTCCGGGTTGGCAAATCGGTCGATTAGAACAGAATCGCGAACTGTTTTGCGCAGACTGTACATTCGCGTGTTCACGGACAGGTCGATAAACCTCCGTTGACCGCAAGCTAGACTCCCATTTTATGCAATTCTCTGAAATTTTGGCGAACCGGGGCACCCGTACCGGGCTCCGTTTGTTTTGGGCCTTGGTGGCCGGTTTGCTTTTGTTTTCCTCCGGTCCGGCGCGTGCCGCCGACGCCTTGAATCCCGGGGATCTGGATACCAGCTTTAAGATCAATGGAGGGGCGGATCAGTCGATCACGACACTGGTGATCAACACGAACGTGGGGCCGCATCTTGGAAAGATGTATATCGGAGGCAGTTTCATTGACTATGGCGACCAAGGGACGGGGATACAGGTCGCGCGCTTTGCGCGTCTGAATGTGAATGGCTCCTTGGACATGACCTGGTGGAACACGATCAAGGGTTTTAATCAGCCGGGCGCGAACGACAAGGTCAACATCGTCACCTTGGACAATCAAGGACGCGTTCTTGTGGGCGGCCGATTCAAGACCTTCTTCGGAAAGTCCATCCTTTACTTGGTGAGACTGAATGCGGACGGCACGCTGGATGAAACTTTCAACAATGGAAAGGGCTCCACCTTTGGCCCGAATGACGAGGTGACCGCCATTTCGGTGACGCCAGCGGGCAAAGTTCTCATTGCCGGTCAGTTCACCAGCTATAGTGACGGGAATCAGACGCTGACCCGAAACCAGATGGTGCGTTTGAACGCCGACATGACGATTGACACGACCTTTGACGGCGGACCGGGCACGCAGAGCACAACGGGCAGCCCGATCGCCACCATTGTGGAACAGCCTGACGGGAAGATTCTCATCGGCGGTGAATTCCAGCAGTTTCAAAGCACGCCGGTGGGGCGGATAACCCGGCTGAACAGCGACGGTACTCTGGATACCACATTCAACCCCAGCGGCGCGGGGCTGGCTTCGGGCAACATCCGTGAAATTGAACTGCTGCCGGACGGGCGTATCGTCGCGGTTGGCAATATAGTCAGTTATAACGGAACGGGCACCGGGCACATGATCATCCTGAGTCCCACGGGGGTCTTGGACACCAGCTTCGCTCCGAACGTGTCCGCGCAGATTCGCGCCGTGGAACGGCAGAGCGACGGCAAATATTTGATCGTGGGCGATTTCCGGACGGTGGGCGTGACTGCCCGTCCGGCCGCCGCGCGTTTGAATGCGGACGGCACCGTCGACACCACCTTCAATCCGGGCACGGGCACCTTCCGGACACCGGAATCTCCGAACACTCTGGACGCCGTGATCGACGGCAAGCTGGACCCCGACAACAATCTCGTGATTGTGGGCGACTTCACCCACTGGAACACGATCGAATTCGTGAATCACATCACCCGGATCGCGACCGAGGCCAAGGTTGTGAACAACGAGACGCCGCCGGTCATCACCGCCCAGCCGCAGTCGTTGACAGCGTGCACGGGTACAAACGTGTCTTTCACGGTCACGGCCACGGGAACCGCTCCTTTCTCCTACCAATGGTCGCTTAATGGCACCCCGATTTCAGGTGCGACCGCCGCCACCTATTCGATCGCCACGGTCGCCACGTCCGATGCCGGTTCCTATTCGGTCACCATCACGAACTCCGTCGGTTCCACAAACAGCAACGCCGCGACGCTCACGGTGGAAACGCCGCCGGCCATCGCTGCGCAGCCGCAAACGACGGGCGTCAACACGGGCGGATCGTTTACGCTTTCGGTGACCGTGACGGGCACGAGCCCGTTTACTTATCAGTGGAGCAAGAATGGCGCGCCGATCGGGGGCGCGACGGCTGCGACCTATACCGTGGCGAGCGCTGCAGCGGGGGATGCGGGCAATTACACCGTGCTCGTGTCGAATGGGTGCGGATCGGTCACCAGTGCGAGCGCGACGGTGACGGTCAATCCGCCCAACGTGGTGCCCTCCATCAGTGCGCAGCCGCAATCGCAGACGGTTTGCGTCGGCACGAACGTGGCCTTTTCCGTCACGGCCAACGGCTCCACTCCGATCGCGTATCAGTGGTCGCTGAACGGGGCTCCGATCGCTGGCGCGACGGCCGCCACCTATTCGATTCCGGTGGTTTCCACCGCTTCTGCGGGATCTTACACCGTCTTTGTGAGCAATTCTTCCGGCAACGTGACCAGCACGGCGGCAACGCTCACCGTGCTGACGCCGCCCACTGTTACGGCGCAGCCGCAATCGACGTCCGTCGGGACCGGCGGCTCGTTCACGCTTTCGGTTGGCGTGTCCGGCACGAGTCCCTTCACCTATCAATGGAGCAGGAACGGCACGCCGATCGGCGGTGCCACCGGTGCGAACTACACGGTGGGAAGCGCCTCCGCCGGGGACGCCGGAACCTACACCGTGCAGGTGTCCAACGCCTGCGGATCCACCACCAGCGCCGGAGCGACGGTGACGTTTGCACAGGTGCCCAACCTCGTCGGGCATCCGCTTCCCCAGCAGGTCAAGGCGGGCTCCAGTGCCTCGTTCAACGTGGTCGCGCTGGGCGACGCGCCGCTTAGCTATCAATGGTTTTTCAACGGAAGTGCGATTGGTGGAGCAACTTCGCAAACGCTCGTGATTACGGGCGTCAGCGCGTCGAATGCGGGCAATTATTCCGTGTTGGTGAGCAACGGTGCCGGCTCGGCCAGCAGCACGAACGCCCTTCTCACAGTTCTGACCCCGCCGGTGATATCGACCCCGCCCCAGACGCAGACGGTTTTGCAGGGTAACACTCTCACTTTGGCAACTTCCGTAACGGGCACTGATCCGCTGAGCTACCAGTGGAAACTGAATGGTGTTGATGTGTCGGGGGCGACCGCCGCCACGCTGACCATTCCGAACGTTCAGTTGGCCAACGCCGGCACATACTCAGTGACGATCAGCAACATTTGCGCCGTCGTCACGAGTCCGGGAGCGACCGTGACGGTCGGGATACCGCCAGCCATTTCCGGCGGCGGTCAACCGCTTTCGCAGACGGTCTGTGTGGGGACAAATGTTTCAATGTCCGTCACCGCCACCGGCACGGCTCCGTTGGCCTACCAGTGGGCATTGAACGGCGCTCCGATCGCCGGAGCGACAACCGCTGCAATCATTATTCCCGCAGTAGCGGCCGGGAACGCCGGGTCCTACACGGTTCAGATCAGCAACGCCCATGGTACGGTGACAAGCACGGCTGCGACGCTCACGGTGCAGACGCCGCCTGCGATTTCGGTTCCACCGCAAACGACCACGGTGTTGCAGGGGAACACGTTGAACTTGAGTGTCACGGCCACCGGCACGGCCCCGTTGAGCTATCAATGGAAGGTGAACGGCGCGCCCATCACCGGGGCGACGGGGGCATCGCTGAATATTCCCAACATTCAGGCAAATCAGGCGGGAAGTTACACGGTGGATGTGATCAACGCCTGCGGCACCGTTACCAGCCCGGCCTCGACGGTGACGGTGGGGATTCCGCCGACGATCGTCAGTGGAGGACAGCCTCAATCGCAGGTGGTCTGCACGGGGACGAACGTTTCCTTGTCCGTGACGGCGAGTGGCACGGCACCGCTGAGTTATCAATGGTCTCTGAACGGCTCGCCAATCAGCGGGGCGACCACAGCGACGTTGGTGATCCCGTCGGTGGCCACCGCGAATGGCGGATTTTATACGGTTCAGATCAGCAACGCACACGGGAATGTGACGAGTTCCGGGGCGACCCTGACCGTGCAGACGCCGCCGTCGATTTTGGTCCCGCCGCAAACGACCACGGTGTTGCAGGGGAACACGTTGAACTTGAGTGTCACGGCCACCGGCACGGCCCCGTTGAGCTATCAATGGAAGGTGAATGGCGCGCCCATCACCGGGGCGACGGGGGCATCGCTGAATATTCCCAACATTCAGGCAAGTCAGGCGGGAAGTTACACGGTGGATGTCATCAACGCCTGCGGCACCGTTACCAGTCCGGCCTCGACGGTGACGGTGGGGATTCCGCCGACGATCGTCAGTGGTGGACAGCCGCAATCGCAGGTGGTCTGCACGGGGACGAACGTTTCCTTGTCCGTGACGGCGAGTGGCACGGCCCCGCTGGGTTATCAATGGTCTCTGAACGGCTCGCCAATCAGCGGGGCGACCACAGCGACGTTGGTGATCCCGTCGGTGGCCACCGCGAATGGCGGATTTTATACGGTTCAGATCAGCAACGCCCACGGGAATGTGACGAGTTCCGGGGCGACCCTGACCGTGCAGACGCCGCCGTCGATTTTGGTCCCACCGCAAACGACCACGGTGTTGCAGGGGAACACGTTGAACTTGAGTGTCACTGCCACCGGCACGGCCCCGTTGAGCTATCAATGGAAGGTGAATGGCGCGCCGATCTCGGGAGCGACGACGTCGGTGTTGAGCCTCTCCAACATCCAGGCAAGTCAGGCGGGAAGTTACACGGTGGATGTAACGAATCCGTGCGGAACCATCACCAGCCCGGGCTCCACTGTGACGGTGGGTATTCCTCCGGCCATCGCGGGCGGCGCTCAACCGCAGTCCCAGGTGGTGTGCGTGGGGACAAACGTCGCGATGTCGGTCACGGCCAGCGGAACGGCCCCGTTGTCCTATCAGTGGTCTTTCAATGGCGCTGCCATCAACGGGGCGACGGCTGCAACGCTGGTGATTCCCTTTGTCACGACCGCCAACGACGGACTTTACACGGTCTTTGTCAGCAATGCCCACGGCAGCGTCACCAGCGTCGGCGCGACACTCACGGTGCAAACGCCGCCGTCAATTCTCATCGCACCGCAGGCCACGACAGTTGTGCAGGGCAACACACTCAACCTCAGCGTGACCGCCGGTGGCACCGGGCCTCTGACCTATCAATGGAAATTGAACGGAGTTGCGATCGGCGGTGCGACGTCCTCCACGTTGAATATCGCCAACCTTCAAGCCAGCCAGGCGGGAACGTACACGGTGGACGTCGGCAATCCCTGCGGTTCGATCACCAGCACCGGTGTGCAGGTCACGGTTGGAATTCCGCCCACCTTCACCGGCCAACCTCAGGATCAGGCGGTGATCGCGGGCAGCCCGGCCGCCTTTGCCCCGACCTTCACGGGGGACGGACCCTGCACCTTTCAGTGGCGCAAGAATGGGGTGAACATTCCCGGAGCCACGGGGCAATCCCTGACCTTTGCGAATGCGCAGGAAGCGGATGAGGCCGGCTATTCGGTGGTGATCACCTGTCCATTCGGAACCGTTGTTTCGCGCACCGCCACCCTCACGGTGCAGCAGCCGCCGTTGATCATCAGCAATCCGCTGGATCAATCCGTGATCGCGGGAAGCTCCGCCTCGTTTTCGGTGGCCGCGAGCGGCGATCCGACCATCACATATCAGTGGTTCAAGAATGGTGTTCTGATTCCCGGGGCCACCAGCACGACCTTGGTGATCATCAACGCGCAGGACGCTGACGAGGGGGCCTATTCCGCGACCGCGACGAATCCGTTCGGCAACGCCACGAGCACGGCGGCGACGCTGACGGTGAACAATCCTCCGAACATCACCGGTCAGCCGCAGCCTCAGGTCGTGCTGGAGGGAAGTCCGGCCTCGTTCACGGTTTCCGTCACGGCGGACGGCGCTTGCACGTTTCAATGGCGCAGGAACGGCGTCACGATTCCCGGCGCGACCAGCCAGACACTTTTGATTTCCAACTCGCGCAAGAGCGATGAGGCGAATTACTCGGTGGTGATCACCTGTCCTTTCGGCACCGTGACCAGCCAACCTGCGTCGCTGACCGTCAATCGCCCGCCGATCATCATCACTCCGCCGGCTTCGCAGACCGTGCTTTCCGGCACAACCGTGACCTTCGGGGCGGTGGCGGACGGAGATCCGACCCTGTTCTATCAGTGGCGTAAGAATGGCGTGACCATTCCGGGTGCGAACGCCTTGACGCTGACCCTGCCGAATGTTCAGGACGCGGACGAGGCGCTCTACTCAGTGGTGGTGACGAACGCGTTCGGCACGGCGACCAGCACCTCGGCGCAGCTCACGGTCAACAACCCGCCGACGATCACGGGACAGCCGCAGCCTCAGGAAGTGATTGAAGGAAACACCGCGACCTTCACTCTGACGGTGGGTGGAGACGGGCCGTGCACGTACCTGTGGCGTTTCAACGGCGTGAATTTTCAGCAGACCACGGTGCCCACGCTGACCATTCCGAACGCGCAACGATCCCAGGCCGGCGATTACTCTGTCGTGGTGACGTGCCCTTACGGAAGTGTCACGAGTCAGGATGCCCTGCTGACCGTCAGAATACCTCCGAAGATCATCGTGCAGCCGCTCTCGCAGACCGTTGTCCAGGGCTCAAACGCGGTCATGAATGTCACCGCAGTCGGCGACCCGACATTGATCTATCAATGGCGTTTCAATGGTGTCGCACTCACGGGCCAAACCAACACCTTCCTGATTCTAAACAATGTCCAGCCGACCAACGCCGGGAACTATTCGTTGGTGGTGACCAACGCCTACGGAGCGGCCACCAGCGCCAACGCGCTGCTCGCGGTGAAATTGCCGCCGGTCGTGGTCACGCCGCCGCAGCCGCAATCGGTCGTGGTTGGACAGCCCGGCACCTTCACGGTCACGCATACCGGCGACGGTCCCTGCACTTATCAGTGGTTGAAGGCGGGGGTTCCGCTTCCCGGTGCGACCTCGCAGACCCTCACGATTCCCAATTCTCAGGTCTCGGATCAGGGGCTCTATTCGATCGTGATCACCTGTCCGTTCGGCGCGGTGACCAGCCCCCCGGCCCGTCTCACGGTGAACGAGCCGCCCGTGATCGTGGTGCACCCGGTCTCCCAGGCCGTGTTGATCGGAAACAGCGTCGTGTTTAGCGGTGCCGCCGTGGGCACGCCGACCCTGTTCTATCAGTGGCGCAAGAATGGAGTGGCCATTCCGGGCGCGACGACGGTCAATCTGACCTTGCCGAACGTCGGCACCAACGACATCGCCCAGTATTCGTTCGTCGTCACCAACGCCTTCGGTTCCGCGACCAGCTCGAACGCGACGCTGACGCTGAATTATCCGGCGGTGATCATCGATCAGCCGCAGGGGATCGTCCGGCCGATCGGCACGCCCGGCACGTTTACCGTCGGTGTCACCGGCACCGGGCCCTGCACGTATCAATGGCGCAAGAACGGTGTGAACATCGCCGGGGCGACTTCTGTCAGCTACACGATTCCGGCGGTTGCCAAGACCGACGAGGCGAACTACTCGGTCGTCGTGACCTGTCCTTTCGGTACGGTCACCAGCGTCGATGCCCCGCTGGCGGTCACGGAGCCGCCTCGCATCGTGTTCCATCCGATCTCCGAAAATGTGATCACCGGCACAAACGCGGTGATTTCGGTGTTGGCGGAAGGCACCGAAACCTTGACCTACCAGTGGTACTACCAGACGTCTGCGGGCACGCCGAATGGCACCCCGCTGGCAGGGCGGACCCTGCCGACGCTGCATATCGCCGGCGTGACCACGAACAACACGGGCGTCTACTACTGCATCGTAAAGAACTCGCTCGGCTCAGAGACAAGCCGGACTGCGACGATCACGGTGTTGAATCCGGGCGATTTGACCGGTGGCTCCACCGGCGCGGCGCAGCGCACCTTCGCGGTGCCGCAGGTTGCCAACGGGCAGATCACCTTGCAGTTTTCGAGTGCCAACGGGCAGGTCGCGACAACGGGAAGCGTGGCAGGGATTGTGATCCAGGCATCGTCGAACCTGGTGAACTGGACGACGATATCCGCCAGCATCGCGGTGGTGAACGGGCAGTATCAGGTCGTGTTGAACGATCCGGCCGGACTTGCTCACCGGTTCTATCGCGTCATCTATCCCTGAGCTACTTCACCTTGCGGGTCGTGCCTTCGAGCTGATTGAGAGCCCGGTTGATAACCCGGACCGTGTACTTGCCGTCGGCGTAGAACCCCTTGCGCGGAGTCAATGCCTCGTGCATTGCCATGAGGGCGGGCCGCGCCTGCTCGTCCATTTCGTCGAGGACGATGGCGGCGTGAAGACGTTCCCATTGCTGGCCGTTTTCCAGCTCGCTCGTAAGTACAGGAAGCGCGGCGGCGGGGTCGTCCAGACGGGCCAAGGCGCGGGCTGAGGAGATACGCACCACGGAAGACGGATCGGCGAGAGATTTGGCCAGTGCTTTCGCGGCCGACATCGCGGGTTTTCCGATGTTGCCCAGCCCGGTCGCGCCCCAGTAACGAACGGCCGCGTCGGGATCGCCCAAGGCCTTTACCAGATCCGGTATCGCTGACTCGCCGGACGAGGCCAGCACGGCTGTGCGCGCGACGCGCCTGGAAATCTCCTCGGAACCCTCGCGAAGAATCCCGTAGCGATGTCCGATTTGCCTTTCCCGTTCCACCAGGAGAGGTTCCGCGATGAGACCGAGATCCTTGGTCCGGGTCACCCAATCCAGATGGGCCGCCCGCAGTCGCTCCAGGTGCGCCCGATAGGTTGGATCGGCGGACAGATTGTTGATTTCGTGTGGGTCGGTCTCGGTGTCATATAGTTCCTCCACCGGTTTCGTCGGCGAAAAATATTGATCAGGAATCGGCGCCAACTGGTGGGTGTCGTGCAGGCGACGCAGATCGGCCATGGTCGCGCCCTGCTCCGGTGTGTTCATATACTGGTAGTAGGATTTCAGCGGCTCGTAGTTTCGGATGTATTTGAAACGTTTGTCCCGGGCCATGCGGATGATGTCGTAGCGTTCGTCCATGCGGTCTCTCGCGCCGAAAACGTATTCGCGAGGGGCCGGTAGATCGGCTCCCAGAAACGGTTGCCCCTGAACGTGCTCCGGGATTTTGAGGCCCGCGAGATTCAGCACGGTGGGGCCGAGGTCGATTGAGCTGACGAGTTGGTCGCTGACGGTGCCGGCTCGTGCTTGGCCCTCGGATCGCAATTTGGCCGGAATGCGGACGATCAATGGAATCCGGGTGCCGGAGTCGTAGAGCCATCGTTTTGCCCGGGGCAGGCCGACGCCATGGTCAGACCAGTAGACAACGATTGTTTCTTCATACAGTCCGTCTTCCTTGAGTTGTGCGATCAGATTTCCGGCCCAGGCATCCATCGCCGTGATGAGTTCGTAGTTGCGCTTCCAGTCCTCGCGTGCCGCCGGTGTCTCGGGATAGTAGGGCGGAAAGGTGGTGAGATTCGCCGGGTTCTGGCGTTGATCGGGCTTCAGATTGGAGGTGACGGATTGGTATTTGGATTTGGAAGTGATTCCGCTTTCGTGGCAGCCGGTGAAGTTGAAGACGGCGAAGAATGGTTGGGACTTGTCCGGGCGGTTGCGCCAGTGGGCTTTGGAGCTCGACTCATTCCAGACGTCCTTTGGCGTTTTGAACTGATAGTCCTGTTTGGAATTGTTGGAGGTGTAATAGCCGGCCTCATGCAGGTAGGTCGGGAAGGGTTTGATGAACGCGGGCAGTTTGGCCTCGGAGCGCATGTGTTGGGTGCCGATCGTCGTTTGGTACATCCCGGTGATGATGCCGCTGCGGCAGGGCGCGCAAACGCCGGCCGTGGTGAAGGCGTGGGTGTAACGAACGCCTTCCTTCGCGAGCTGATCAAGGTGCGGCGTGATGGCGTGCGGATCGCCGTAGCAGCCGAAGTGGGCGTTGATGTCCTCGGCGGAGATCCAGAGGATGTTGGGACGGGGCCCGGCATTCGTGGAAAAGGCGAATCCGAGGATGGAGAGGAGCAGCGCAACGCGGGATAATCGCATGGCGGGGAGATTGGAACCGTCGGGACGGAATTTTCGAGGGTAAAACGATCCTTTTCGCGGAATGCTTTGCACGGACCGTTTACGCGATTCGCTATATCAGCACACCTGAGGAGAATATCGTGCAATCCGGAAATGTGCTGGTGCCCGAGGCCTCGTCGCCTTCGTGAATGGTGTCCGACAAGGGCAATTCTTCGCGCGCGAAGCCCACTATTGCGGACAGTTTGACGGTGTCACATTTCGACATGCCCTTGGTTTACACGAGCGGCTGAGCCGGGTTCAGTTCTAAGCGGACGTGTCGTTCACCAAGGTTACATTTCGTTGCGCACCAAGGGGTAGAGCTGCGCAAAATTTTCCACGGAGGATTTCCAGATTGTGGGCTTGGTGTGTGAAAAACCACGTTTGATCAATTGATGTGGCCGAGGTTTGAAGGGCTGGCATTAAATTTGCTTGGAATAGGGTAGGTTGGAAATCACAAGACAAACATCGATGACTTGGGCCTTGGGATATTCGTCCCTTCGCTTGGCCGTGGCTGTAGTGTTTCTACTAGCGGTCCTCGCGGGGGCAGAGGAGGGGGCTATTTCGGGAACAATTTTGAATCCACGCCTCGACGAAGTTTTGAGCGGGAAACTGAAGACCCCGTTTCAGCCGGAGTATGATCGGCATCTGGATCGCGTGATGATGTCGGTGCACAACATCGCGGACAAAGAGTGGAGCGAGGTGAATTTTCGAAGCCTCGATTTGTTGCCAAATTACAGCAGCGTGGTTCTGCTCGTTCACAACAAGTGTTCCGCGGCAACTCTCGAGCGATCGCAGGCAGCCATTGCCACCCGGATCGGCACTGGGTCGAAGATTGTGCGTTCGGCCATCCTTGAGCGATGGGCGCAGGATATTGGCGAAGGTGGCGCGGAGGGATTCATGCTCGGTGCCAAGGGTGGAGAAGTCTTGGGCAGCCTGGTGG
>JADHOF010000122.1 GCA_016779125.1 Verrucomicrobiia bacterium
CATCACGCTGATGGTCGATGCCTTTGCGACTCCACCCTTCAAACTACATCCAGATCAGAATACCACCGACGGCTACCACAACCTCAGCCACCATGGGCAGGCCGAATCGAAAGTCCAACAACTCATCGACGCCGACCATCAGCAGATGGCGCTGCTCCACAAACTGTTCTCACAGCTTGCCGAAACCCGTGAAGGCGAAGACCGGTTGCTGGACCGAACAATGATCCTGTTCGGCAGCAACATGGGCGACGCCAACACCCACGACAACACAAACCTGCCCATCCTGCAGGCCGGTGGCGGCTTCAAGCATGGTCAGCACCTCACCTTCCGGCGCGATCATAACAAACCGCTGTGTAACCTGTTTGTCACTATGCTTCAGCAACTTGGTATCGAGGAAGACACGTTCGGCAGCAGCACTGGCACATTGAACGAGATCGCCACATGAAAGCGACTTTTGCATTTCTGTTACTTCTGCTGCTTGCGAGCCCGGTCAACCTTCAGGCTCAAGGCGTGAATTCGGGCAGCGATGACCGATTGAAACTCGCGGCTCTGTTTGCAGCAGCGGCGGACCATGGCGGCACCGTGACGATTCCTCCTGGTGACTATTACCTGGATGACGCCGAACCAATTCCGTGAGGTTTCACTTTCCGAAGCAGCTTGGCGATCAGGCTCGGGCGGTTGTCTTCGCTGGTGAGAACGTGAGCGACTTTCGCTGGTTCGGTGGTCACTTTATCGGACGTGTGTTCGACCCAGACAGGACAGACAATTCCTGGGAACCGAACGCGAATACTCGCGGCATCCTGATCACCACCACTTCCGGCGGCGAAACAACCAACCTGACCTTTCGCGATGTCAGTTCGGATGGTCTGGCCGGGGGGGTCATCACGGTTCTGGGCGCTGCGAAGCCGGGCAGTGATCGCGAGATCGACACCTATGCCCGCAATGTCACCGTAGAGAACTGCACGCTCGAACGCAGTGGCAAGTTCATGCGGGACTACGGTTAGCCAGACAATGTGACGGATGGGTAAGGACTTCATGGTTGCTTCTTCTTCCGCTTTTTGTTGACCGTTGCTCCGTCGTTTGGTTTTGCCTTGATGCGTTGGTCAAGCATCTGATCGAGTTGCTGGCTTAAGGTCTGGCGTGTGGCAGACTGTTCTGGAGCCGGCGCGATGTTTTCCTGTTCGATCCAGAACGCGCCTTCGCGGCTGGTGCTGGGGCCGGTGGAGTAGTCATAGAGTTCCTCGGCAACGGCTTCGCGTGATTGCCAATCGATCCAGCGGGTGTAGCGATGAGTCGCGGTGCGCAGGGAGTAGCCCATGAACTCGGGGGTATTCGCACTGAAGGGGCGGGCGAACTGACTGAGGACCGCCTCACGGCCGGGCGATTGAGAATCCGTGAGCATCGGAACGAGGCTGCGCCCATCGAGCCCCTGCGGCGCGGGCAGCGAGGCGAGTTCGGCGAGCGTGGGAAACAAATCTACTACCTCCACCAGACCCGCTGCGGCAGCTCCGGGTTCCTTGAGACCGGGCACGCGGATGAGCAGCGGCACGCGGGTATCGCGTTCGAAGTTCGTGCCTTTGCACCAGCGGTTTTTCTCACCAAGCGACCATCCGTGATCCCCCCACAGCACGACGATGGTATTATGCGCGAGGCCAAGCTGATCGAGCTCGGCGAGCAATTTGCCGATTTGCGCATCGGTGTAGCTTACGCAGGCGTGATAGCCATGGCGGAGTGTGCGAGTGGTGGCGGCATCGAGGTGCTCGTCCTTCGGTATGTCGCGGTAGCCACCGAGTTCACGATGGCTGTGGTGCGCGTGCTCAGAGATGCCTTTCACCCGCTGGCCATCATCATACAGGTCGAAAGTCGCGGGATCGTAGAGGTCCCAATAACGTTTCGGGGCATTGAACGGCAGGTGTGGCTTGAAGAAGCCTACCGCAAGAAAGAACGGCTGGCCGGCGCTCTTGAATGTGGTGAGCTTTTCAACCGCAAGACTGGCCAGTTTGCCATCCGTGTAGCCTTCATCCGGCACGTCCGCCGCCTCCCAGGCAGCGCCCTTGCCCTCGCCGTCCGAATCACTGAGGGCGGAGTTTTTCCAGCCCTTCTGCTTCAAAATTTCCGACTCCGTCCATGAGTCGGGATCGAGTTCGCGCTCGTTGCCACTAAAGATCTTGCCAAGCGATAGGGTGTGATAGCCGTGGTTCTTGAAGAGCTGCGGCAGTGTGACGATGTCCGGCTCCGCGTCGCGAAAGAGATTTCGGTTGTGCCACACGCGCGTGTTGTCCGGCAATCGTCCAGTGAGCAACGACGTACGCGATGGCCCGCAGACGGCCTGCTGCGTGTAGGCATGGTCAAAGCGACGGGCCGTAGCGGCGAAGCGATCGATGTTCGGCGATTTGACCAACGTATCGCCATAGCAGCCGAGCGACGTGCGCAGATCGTCGACCGCGATGAACAGGACGTTCAGCTGTGGCTCGGCTGCGTTCAGAGAAGTCATTGAAATGACTACCATTGCGGCGAGGACTCTGAAAACTCTCTTCATGATTGAACGCAATACCCTTCGTAGTGGAACTCACCAGAGTTCCGATCTTCATCAAACACCGCCGTAGTGGAACTCACCAGAGTTCCTGTTTTCACTAAGCCGTTTTTTGAAGAAAGGGATCTCTGGCGAGATCCACGAAAAAATCTTTCACAGTTCGCCGGTTCTTTTTAGCGACGAAGTTCACTACTTGAGACTCTTCAAAAAGTTCTCGTACTCGCGGGCTGGGTTGTAGTCGATACCGTCATGCACCATTGCCCCGAAGCTCAGTCGTAAGGTCTCGCCCTTCGTGACTGTGACCGCGCTGCGGGCACCCTGTTTCATCGCTTCGCGGCCGAAGGGATTGGCGACGAAGACTCCGTAGTCGCGGTTATGCCACCAGCTTTCGCGGAAGTTCCTGTCGCTGGCCATCAGCAGGATGCCGCCGGATTGCGGCCCGGTGCCTGAGTAGTCACACCACTGGGCTGGCTGGCCCCATGTTGCTTTGGCCGACTTCCTGCCGGTCGAACTGCGGATCATTCCCCCGTTCTTCTCGGTGAAGGAAGTCGCCACTCGGGCTCCGAACCCCATCTCTTCCTGATCGCCGAACACGATCTCACGCTGGTCCGCGCGAAACTCGGTGTTCCACACCAGCAGCCAGCCATTTGGTCGCGCGGTCAACGTGAAGTCATTCGTCAACAGACAGAGCGGCTCGCCGCTATTGGTCTTCAGACGACACTCGGTCACAAATCGTAGTCGTCCGTCGGAAGCTGTTGGTGCCATCACGAACCGAAGATGTTCCATCGTGGCTTTATTGCGCCAGAAGTCCTGCCCACTGATGTCACCGAAGCCGAGCCAGATGCCGGGGTGCATGGTGTTGTGGTCGATCGCGTCGACATCCTTGATCGGCGGATGATTGCGAGTGACCTGTACGCCATTCGTGAGTCGCGCGTTAGCAAAATACGGTCGCTGAATCTCTTCGTTGCGAAAAACGAAGTCGACAATCGGCTGACCGCCCAGCGAGATCTGCAGGCGATCGTGTTGTTCCTCGACTCCGAAGCCAGAGGCTGTCGGAGAGTTGTGTGATGGAACAGTCGTATCCGGACTCGTGACAGCGATCGGAGATCGCAGCGACAGCAGAAACGTCGTCAAGTCGGCGACCTGTTGCGGTGTCAGGTTTTCGGCCATTTCCGGCATAGCGGAAACGATATTTTTCTTACGGTCTTCGATGGAAGTCTTCGGAATGTCGACTCGCTGGCCGTTCGACTGGCCCAACGACAGCGTCAATCCGCTCTCCTCCAGCAGGACTCCCGAGTAGACTTTGCCTTCGTCCGTGACGACCGTCAGTTGATTAAAACCCTCGGTGATGACCGCGCTGGGATCGACGATCGATTGCACGATGTGCCGTGCACCCGCTCGCAGTCCAATGCTGCTCAGGTTGGGACCGAACCCGTTCTTCGCTTGATCAAGGCTATGACATTTGCCGCAACCCGCGCCGGTCGCGTGACGATACAACAACTCGCCTCGGTCTCGATCGCCATGTTCTAACAGCGCGAGCGAAGCGCCGAGCGTGGCTTTCGTCGGCTGCTTGCCGAGCGGTAGGGGTGCGATCGCGACGATGTAGTTCCCCTTACCTCCACTGTGACCATCGTCGGTGTTGCCGCCAAGTTCAATCGTCCCCGCGTCGAACGTCCGTTCGTAAAAGTTGAACTCCGCGCCTTCGTCGATGGCAGCGGTGAGCGGCACCTTTCGAAAATCCTTCAGCACCCAACGCGGAGGCGTCTTCTGTCGAACATCGATCCCGACCCAGACACGGACTGGTACAAGCGCTTCCGCGCTGAGCCATTGTCTGCCGCGCGAGTTGTCATCGTTGTTGGCTGTCTGGACGAGATCCGCTCCTTTGAGTTCCGTCGGCACAATATTCAGTCGATAGCTGCGATCGACATAGGTTTGAGCACCCAGTGAGAAACCTCCTGGAACGACCTGGTAGACGGCTGCGTTCTTCACTTTCAAGTTCCGAACAGCGGCGATTCCACTGTGCGACTCCGCCTTGTTCTCCGACGCAGCAGCACTCATCGCAGCGGACGCAACCTGCAATGATCGCCCTCGGATCTCGGGTTTTGAATCGCCCGCGACCTTCGCCAGCCACAATTCGGAAATCTTACGCACGTCGGCATCCGGATCCTTCTGGGCTAGCGAACTGACCTCTGGTTGATTTAACGCATGAGTTTCCAGTAGCGTTAACAATGCCGCGCGGCGAATTGCGGCTCGCGAGTCGTTCAGCAGTTCTCGTAGCACAGTCGTCGAAGTTAAAGCACGCAGCGCCTGCCATCCGGAATAGAAGATTGTCTGGTCCGTCTCTCGCGAAAGTTGCTCTAACAATTCAGAAACAAGCGAAGTTTGTCGCGCCTCATGGACCGCTTGTACGGCCGCGAATCGCGCGCGTGGTTGGGGATGCCGCAATGCGACTCGCACATAATCTGCGAGACGCTCGGTCTGCCCGAATTGTTTCGCACGATACGCAAGAATTCGGATGGCCTGAATTTGCAGGTTGAGTGACGCCTTCGACTCTACCTGCAGCGCGTCATGCAGGAGCGACGCGAGCGTTGTAGCATCCGGCATACGTCCCAGCGCCCAAACGGTCCACGTTTCCTGATTCTCGGTCAGCTCGCCGTCACGCAGTCGTTCAACGAGTCGTTGCTGAACCGCATCGTCACGTCGCACCAATTCGTCTTGTGCGTTGATACGTCGAACTGGTAGCGGAGAATCGAATTCGTCGATCAGTTCGTCGATTGAAAATGCACCAAGTTGCTCAGCAGTTCTCAGCGGCTTGACAGGCGAAGCGTCCTTCCAGGCGACTCGAAAGATGCGGCCTTCGTTGGTGAGTTGCCCGTCCTTCCATTCAGCTCCGTATCCGCTGCTCCAGCCCAGCACCCACAACGCACCGTCGGGTCCGAAATCCATGTCGGTCGGGCGAAAGAGCGACGAACCACCTTCGAGGAAAGGAGTGAAGCCGCCGCCAGCAGGTCGCAACATGGCTCCATCCCACTGCGGTCGCCACAGGTAGGTCGTCTTCAACAACCAATCGTTGACGAAGAAAACGCCCCGATATTCAGGAGGGAACTGTGGCGACTGGCAGAAGACGACTCCCGTACCCGAGCCTTCAAACAATGGCCCACTCACAGGCGCGGTCGGTGCATGCGGATCGGTTCCCCAATGGCTGCTCCACGTATGGTTCCAGCCAAAGTGAGCCCCAAAGAACGGCATGAAGACACGATCACCCGTCGTCTGATCGTTGTCGGTCCCGATCCAGTTGAAGCCGCTGTCGAAAGCAATGTCCCACGGATTGCGGAAGCCGCGTGCGATAATCTCCAGGCTCTTCCCACCGTCATCGCAACGCAGCACCCCGCCATCCAGACCCCAATCATCAGCCGGATCGTGATAGGCGCGGCGGTAATCATTGCTACTTGACGTCACCGCAGGCGGGATGTCAGGCACATCGGCTGGCGCCTCAAGTCCCCACAAGTCACGAAACGCCTTCGGCGCATAACGGCCCGGTTGATTGAGTCCCTTCGAGTTCCCTTTGCTCATATAGAGCTTGCCGTCCGGAGCCCAGTTCAGTCCATGGAGTCCGTGTTCCAGATTGCCGAGATCGGTATAGACCTTGACGTACTCATCCGCCTCATCATCGCCATCAAGATCGCGGACCACCGTCAGATCCGGGGCATTGGCGATCCACAATTCGCGACCGTGCCAGGCGAGTCCCTGAATCGCATTGAACCCCGTCGCGAACTCTTGCGTGCGATCCGCTCGACCATCGCCGTCTGTATCGAGCACCATCACGACGCTGTCACCCGGAGTTTCCGGCGTCGGATTGCGGTACTGCGGCCCCATTCCCACAAACAATCGCCCGCGCTCGTCGAACGCCATCGAGCAAGGCTGCCTCACCAGTGGCTCACTGGCAAAGAGCGTGACCTCAAACTCCGCAGGGACTTTGGGCAAAGCGGTCAAGTCCGCCGACTTGTCGGCGAACTGCCCCCAAGCTGGCGATGTCAACCAAAAATAGAACAAACAGAAACCATAGAGGTCATTTGGAAGCTTGCGTCTCATTGCCAACGTTTCAATCCTATGGAGTGGACTTCGCTAGAAGTCCTTCTTCTTTACTTTGCCAGAAGTCCGGTTGCTGACGAGGGGAATTCCGGCTAATCCAATCCCATCGCGTGGTCGAGGGAATTCTGGCGAATCCCACTACGGTCAGATCAACATCATTCCTTGCTACGCTTTTTCGATTTCTTCTTTGTGTCCGGTACCACCGACGGATCCCAATCGGGATTCGGCTGCATCATCTCCGCCCCGACAGCCTGGCGCCATGCATCGAGTTCGCGACGCAGTTCTTCCACCTTAACGGATTCGGTCGCGATGAGATTGCTGGTCTCGCTCAGGTCGTTCGCGAGGTTATACAGTTCAATACCCCTGGGATCGAAGGTCTCGATCAGCTTCCATGGGCCTTTGCGAATGACGCTGCTGGGCACGCTAGAGGGATGGTCGTTGTAGTGGGGGAAATGCCAGAATAGGGCGCGGTCAGGCAACGAGCCAGCGGCCGTCAGAACGGGTCGGAGATTCACACCATCGACGTGCTGATTCGGCAACGCGGACAATCCGGCGACGGCAAGGCATGTTGGATAGAGATCGGTGCTGGTGACCGGGTCGTTCACCACGAGTCCCGTTTTCGTCACGCCGGGCCATTTGATGATAAGCGGAACACGAATGCCGCCTTCGTAGTACGCGCCTTTGTTCGCTCTCAGCGGCGCGTTGCTGGTGGCGTTGTAGAAACCGCCGTTGTCGCTGGTGAAAATGATGACCGTGTTGTCTTCAAGTTCCAGTTCCCGCAGCGTGGCCAACACGCGGCCCACGCTGTCGTCAATGCTCTCGACCATGGCCGCGTACTCCGGCTTGCCTTGTCGCTCCGTTTCCGGAATGCGATCGTATTTCGCAGCGACTTCAGGTTTGGCCTGGAGCGGAGTGTGGACACCGTAGTGCGGAAAGTAGAGAAAGAATGGCTGCGCCGAGTTCTTGGTTCCTGGTTCTTGGTTCTTGGCTGCTTGAGTACCACGGATGAACTTCACAGCCTCGTCGGTGAGTCGATCGGTGAGGTACTCGCCTTCCTTGCCATCCGGTAATACGTTCCATTTGGCGCGCAACTCGGTGGTTGGAATCAACCAGTTGCCTTGATACGGAAAGAAGTAACTGCCCGGAGCCCCGTGTGCATTGCCAGCGACATTCACGTCAAAACCATGATGCTCAGGCAGGGAAAACGGTTCGCTACCGAGATGCCACTTGCCGATGCTGGCTGTGCGATAACCGGTGGCGCGCAGAGCCTCGGCCAGCGTGAACTCTTCCACTGGTAGTCCGCGCAAGAATCGCCCTTCGCGCAATTTGGCTTGGGGATTCCAACGGCCGTCTGGGAGCCAGTTGGTGAGCGACAACCGCGCTGGGTACTTTCCCGTCAAGACGGCCGCACGCGTTGGCGAGCAAACGGCACAGGCTGCATAAGCATCGGTGAAGCGAACACCTTCGCTGGCCAGTCGATCGATATGTGGCGTCTGATAATAGACGCTTCCCTGGCAACCAAGGTCGCGCCAGCCGAGGTCGTCGATCAGAAACAAGACGATATTGTGTCGCGACTCGGCGGCTTCAGCCGGAAGCGTGGCGAGCCAGAGTATCGCCACCAATGGTCCACAGAGTCGATTCGTCATGTCGTGAGCCGCAATGATCGGAAGTTGTAGAAGGGGTTACGCTTAAACCTTGAGATGCACCATCACAAAAGGGCCTCATCCTACCTGGGTTTCTCGTCGGCCAATTGCTTGAGCTTATCCGCATCGATGACGTGCCGCTCTTCGTGTTGGATGGCAGCTTGCCGTCGTGCCTCGATCTCAACACGCAGCGCGGGCCGTCTTGTGGCGATGAAGACCGCGTCGCGGCTGCATGTATGCCGGACGCGAACGCCGTTTTCCTGCACAGTCCACTGCACTTCATGCACGCCATCGGCGTCTATTCGAAACACGTCTAATGGCTCACGAAGCCAGTGCGGCAGTGGGTAAACATGCGAGAATTCGCGTGGATCGCCAAAGTGAAAGGTGTTGTCTTCCGCACCTGGGGCGTAGGCGAGATCATTGGCGAACAGGATGGCACACTCTTCACAAACAATCGACGAACAATCCCAGTCGAGTCGACCATCGGCCGTTCGAATTCGTTCAAACTTGTGAGCATCACCAGCAAGATAAAACGGAGCCAGCATCAGGATTTCACGGCCGATCCGCGTCATGGGTTCCCAGGTGTCCGGGAACAGTAGGAGCGATTTCAGACTTAGGTTGAACCAATATAGCGACGTGATTCGAGTCGACAGGGCATGCATCGCCTGTGCTCGCAGTTCATCCGGCGTAGGCGAACGACGCTGACGCGAATTCAACCGGAAACCACCCCCCCAGCCGTGATGTGGACCTTGAGACCAGCAGGCGACAGGCATCGGCCGATTCAGCTCCCGCAGCGAACGACACATGTCTCCGATCGTTTCCAGGGGAGCTCCCCAGCTGATCTGCTTCCCATCCCAGCGATCGTACGCACGCCAGGAGTCTGCGGCTGGCGCAACAACGCGGTAGGCATCGTAGTGTGGAAAATCCGACAGCCCGGCGTAGTATCGCCACACGCGCTCTTCCGAATGCGTTACGCTGGTCGCCAGCCGACTCGCTCGATACGGCAGGAACTCCTCGAAGACTTTTTGCGGAGGAACTGGTCGACCCCCGCCGAACTGCGGTTCGCCAAGGAATTCGACGGCATGAATTCTGGGCAGCCATTCATCGGTGTCCCACTTCTCCAGCGGCTGCATGCGGTTAAACAACTTCATCGGATAGCGCGAATACAGTTCCGGGTTGTCGGTATAACCATCAACGTTCTGGATCTGCCCGCAGTTGACGTGCAGCCGCGAGAGCAGTTTGAGATAAGGCTCATCCTTCAAATGATCGCCGGTCCAGCCGCCACTTATGTCGAAGTGTTCTGTCTTGATTCGCAGGTGTTCCCACAAAGGCTTCGAATCCGTCATCAGTTCAATGGCGGCATATGTCAGCGGCCACGGCGTCTGAACGGTAACCGTCACGATTCCGCGATCGTATGACGGAATCTGAACGTCTACTGGAAGCGGAGCGGCAGCGAACAGCGTTTGCCATGTTGCACCGCTCCGAGGAAGCCAGAAGCGAACCGAAGAGATTTTCAGCGGAGTATCTGAATCGTTGACAACATGGCAGATCATTTTTTGAGGATGCGGGTCCGTATCGCTGCCTAGAAACGTGATTGCCGAAATCCACTGCTGTGGTGCCAAGATTGAAACGCGGGTTTTCGACAGTCCTTCCGCTTCGATATCAAAGGCGTTTCCCGTCCCCCATCGCGACGACTTGCCGTTCCAAGTCCAGACGCTCAGCGAGTCTTCGGGGCCGCTGATGGCAGTATTCAGATCGTGCCATGCCCAGTCTCCCGATTGGAGCAGCGTTTCAGGGCGTTTCGAATCGAACAACCCTGGCAATGCAGCTCCCTTCACAAAGATCTGCACCTTCGCCCCGAGATCCGGATCGCGCGGACGTCGATACCTCATTGTTTCGCAAGTGATATGCGGTGTGACCGTGACTCCGCAGATCTCTGCCGAACGCAGGGGGGCAATCGTGCTGGTCGTGATCAGCACCATGACCACCACTCGCAAACTTGGAGTGAGAGAATGTGGATACAAACAAGTCATTGGTTCAGTTTCAGTTTTCCAAAGTGAATAGGAGTTCGGGCCTTGTCGGGGGTGCCGCTTTCCCAGACGCAACGGTACTCTCGTAGTTTAACTTCGAGAAGAGATGGGTAGGCGTTCTTGATCAATGCATCGTAGAAAGTTCTTTCCTCGCTCCAGGCGCCTCTGGGCGGCTTGATCTTATAACGTGGTCGACGCCTTGAAGACCCAAGTCGGCCCAGCCGTGGTCGTCGGTGTAAAGCAGAAGAATATTCGGTCGAGCCGCAGCCTTCGGTGCGTCGGCAGCCAGCGTCCAGGTTTCCAGTGCGAGCAGCAACGCGGTAAAGAGCGTAACGGTATGACTCAGGTTGGCAAATTGTTTCATTCTATTTTCTTCCGTTTCTTCTTCGAGCGGAGCGTGGGTGCATCGGTCTGCGGAAGTGACCTGGCGAGTTCCGCCTTAACGGCCGCTAATCCAGGATTGTCGGCGAGGTTGCACCATTCGTTGGGGTCGGTCGAGTGGTCGTAGAGTTCTTCGCCTCCATCGGCGTAGCGGATGTAACGCCAGCGTTCGGTACGCAGTGCGTGATTGCCACGGCCATGCGTCGTGAGGGCAGGACGCGACCACTGCAGCGCTGGATTCTTCAGCAGCGGAACCAGGCTTGTCCCGTCGAGTGTTTCCACCGTCGGCAGAGAGCAGAGTTCGAGCAGCGTTGGGAAAGTGTCGATCACACCGACAGGCCGCGAACAGCGAGCGCTGGCGGCAGTGACTTTGGGTGCGACGATGATGTAGGGTACTCGTGTCGACCGCTCCCACAGCGTGAACTTGTGAAGGTGCTGCTTCTCGCCCAGATGCCACCCATGATCGGACCACAGAACGATGATGGTGTTCCTGGCTGCGGGACTGGCTTCGAGAGCATCGAGTAGCTGACCAATCAACGCATCGGCAAAACTGATGTTCGCCATGTAGGCTTGTAACATTTCACGATATTTGCCTTCGCGAATCACCAACTCGAGGTCGCCGCGACGATTGGCGGCCATCGCTTGCCCACTTGAAGGAAGATCATCGCAGTCGTCATCTTTGATCTCCGGCGGAATAATCTGATCCGGCGGGTACAGGTCGAAGTATTTGCGTGGAGCGTAAAACGGCAAATGCGGTCGATAGATACCGGCTGCCAGGAAGAATGGTTCCTTTGGCGGTGCAGCCAAAAACTGCTTTGCCCACTCGACCAGCTTGCCATCCCCCATTTCATGGTCGGCAAGATCGAATGGTCCCCAATCGAACTCGTTGGCATTCTGAGGCGGCTTGCTAAAGCTTCGTACTGCTTCGATATTGTTCAGTGGGAATCCGTCGGGCCACTGAAAGTTCCTCACATTCAGACCGCGAGCCAAACGGTCTTGATAATGGCTGTCAAACACTTGATCAAAGTAGTCGTGCCAATCGCTGCGTCGGTTGAAGCCCGGCATGTGATGATAGATTTTGCCGCCACCAACAACATGGTAGCCGTTGGCTTTGAAGTGACTGGGCAGACTGGTGATCCCCGGAAAAGCTTCATACCAAACAA
>JADHOF010000123.1 GCA_016779125.1 Verrucomicrobiia bacterium
GGTTTTGTGAAGCTGCTGGAACGCGTCAACGGGGATGCGCTGGATGAGAAGGGGCGACGCTACGTCACCCTGATCTCGGATGCGGCCAACAAGATGGGCCGGCTGATAGACGACCTGTTGGATTTTTCCCGCATGGGCCGCTCGGAAATGCGGCTGGGAGCCGTGTCGATGAACGAACTGGTCGCGGAAGTCGTGCGCGATTTGGAACCGGACACCGAGACCCGGACGGTTGAGTGGATCGTGGGCGGACTGCCGGATGTCCGGGGTGATTCCGCGTTGGTGCGACAGGTGTGGGTGAACCTGCTTGCCAATGCGGTGAAGTATTCACGTGAAAAGAATCCGGCCAGAATCGAAATCGGATGCGAACGATCCGCAGAAGGCGAACAGCGCTTTTTTGTGCGGGACAACGGGGTCGGCTTCGACATGAAGTATGTGGACCGGCTCTTCGGGGTGTTCCAGCGATTGCATTCCGAGGAGCAATTCGAGGGCACCGGTATCGGCCTGGCCAATGTCCGCCGAATCGTGCATCGCCACGGCGGGCGCACCTGGGCTGAATCAACCTTGGGCGAAGGCTCCACCTTTTGGTTTTCAATGCCACTTTCCGAAACCTCATCTTCAGGAAAGGAGTCGGTTTGAGATCGTCCTCTCAAACAGGACCGATCCACGCTGAACGCCCGCATGGCTAAACTCGACTGGTATTTTCACCGTTTGCGGGCCATGGGCCTCGGGGAGATTCTGCTTCGCGGGCGCAAGTGGGTTCGCGAGTGGTTCGACAGCTGTGGAAGCCCCGCGTCCGCCGAGCTTTCGTCCGCGACCCGAGACTTTCCGCGTCTTCCAGATCGGGAGGCGGCGCAGGATGATTTCAAAAAGGAGCTGCGTCGCGATGTCGGTGAAATCCTTGCCGGACGTTGGCGGGCATTTGGCCGCCTGCCCATCCAGGTCGACGACCCGCCGAGGTGGCATTGCGACTATCTGGCGGACGTGGACCTTCCGACGTCGGAGGTCGCGTTTCGTCTGAATCACCGGCATCTGCCGCGTGGGGCCGACATCAAGCTTGTTTGGGAATTGAGCCGTTGGCAGCAGCTGACGCGTCTGGCGCTGGCCGCCTACTTTTTGAACGATGCGCGGGCGTCCGCGAAATGTGTCGAATGGTTGGACGACTGGGTTCGCGAGAATCCGCCGTATCGGGGATGGAATTGGACCAGCGCGCTGGAAAGTGGAATGCGCTTGATTCAATTTGTTTGGATCGACGCCCTCTTGAGCAAGTGCGCTGGGAGCGAGATTGAACACGCCTTGAAGCGGTTACGGAACGCCCTGCTCGTGCCACATGTTCGTTATACCTGGCGGCATCGCTCCTTCGGCTCATCGGCGAACAATCACCTTCTTGGAGAGTTGAGCGGGCTTCTGGCGGTCCTGGCCCGTTGGCCTGGGCTGGCCGTTCATTGCACGAGTTTTGACGAGCTACAGGGGTTTTGGGAGAAGGAGACGTTGGACCAGTTCGCGCCGGACGGGGGAAATCGGGAACAGGCACTGAACTACCATCTCTTCGCCTGGGAGTTTTGCCTGATCGCCTGGTCTTCGATCCTTTCGATCGACAGTGTGACGAGCGCGCGGGTGGAAGAGCGGCTGGTCAAGGCGGCGGAGTTTTTTGTTTCGGTGGATCGCGGCTTCGAGCAATGGGGATACGGGGACAGTGACGATGCGACGGTGTTGCCGCTGTGGAGCGATGCCGGGGGCGCCGTGCTCGAATGGCGCCGATGGATGGCGAACAGCCAGTCCGCGCCCGCGTTGGGGATGTGGTGGAATGGATTTCGGCGGCCGGGCCAGATTCCGCGTGTGATTGTGCCGATTGAGGAGACATTGCGGGGTGTTCATCAGCGGGAGGATGACTGGTGCATGCTCTCCAACACGGGTATTGCCGTTAAAAAGTCCGGCGATTGGTTCATGCGTTTCGACCTGTCGCCCTTGGGATATGGTCCGATGGCCGCCCATGGTCACCTCGACGCGTTGCACCTCTCAATCTGGTGGCAAGGGAAAGCCGTGGTGATCGATCCGGGCACGGGAGCCTACTATGGTGATCCCGAAATTCGGGACTGGTTGGCCTCGCGGGCGGCGCACAACGGTCCCTGCCTCGGTGAGCATGATCCGGCGACGCGGCACGGATTGTTTCTGTGGTCCGGCCCCCATTCGGTGCCCGCCTGGCGACAGACGGAGCGAAACCGGTTGAGGGCCGAGTGGTTCCTTCCGGCGGGCACGGTTCATCGCGGCATTGAGGAATTGGAGAATCATTCGGGTTGGCGTGTGATCGATGATTTTCTGCCGCACGGTCCGGGTGTTCGGGGTGAATTCAAGGTGCGGTGGCAATTTGCGCCCGGAACGGATTTGAGACGGATACAGGACCGTCGGTTTCGCATCGAGCGATCGGGGATGGTGATCCATGTCGAGATGTCGAAAGATTGGGACACGGTCGTCGCGGAAGGGGTGGAGGATGCGGTCGAGGAGGAGGATATGGCGGATCGTCATCCCAGAGCAGGGCAGGTCTCGCCCTCGTTTCGGACGGTCAGAAACGCGCCGGCGCTGTTGCTGGCGGCCAGCGCCGGGCATAAGCCTTGCGTTTTCAGCACCACATTCCTAGCCTCCGCCGCGCCATGAAAATCAGCATCTTCGGGCTGGGCTACGTCGGAGCCGTTACCGCGGGTTGTCTTACTTCCCATGATCATTACGTGGTTGGCGTCGACGTTCACGACGGCAAGGTCGCCGACTTTAACAAGGGCGTTCCTCCGATCGTCGAGCCAGGTCTGGAAGACCTCCTCAAGCGGGCGAAGGAGCGCCAGTTGCTCCGCGCGACGACGGATTGTGATGACGCCATTGCGGACACCGAACTTTCGATCGTCTGCGTGGGCACGCCCTCGGCTCCATCGGGCGCGCTTGATCTCAGCTATGTTCGCATGGTTGCAGGCCAGATCGGCGAAGCGGTGAAGAAGAAGGGCACTCCGCATGTGCTTGTGTTTCGCAGCACGATGTTGCCCGGGAGCACGGAGGCGATCGTCGCGGAAAAATTGGCCGATCTGGAGTCGGGTGATCTGCTTTCGGTCTTCTATTATCCGGAATTTCTGCGCGAGAGCACGGCGGTGGCGGATTTCGAGGAGCCGTCATTGGCGGTGGTCGGATCGCGCGACGGCTCACGTCCGTCGGAATCGTTGATGGCGGCGCTTTTCGGGGAGTCAGCTGCGGTTGTAAACTGGCCGACCGCGGAAATGGTGAAATACGCGTGCAACGCGTTTCACGCGGCCAAGATCACCTTTGCGAATGAAATCGGACGGGTTGGCAAGCAGATGAAGATCGACGCCAAGTCGGTGATGAATCTGCTCTGCCAGGACACGCGCTTGAACATTTCCTCGTACTACATGCGCCCGGGAAATCCCTTCGGCGGATCCTGTCTGCCCAAGGATGTGCGCGCCTTGACGAACAAGGCTCGATCGGCCGGCGTGAATGTTCCGATGTTGGACAGTTTGCTTGGCAGCAACGATCAGCACTTGCGTAGCCTTCTGTCGCTGGTTGAGGCCACGGGACAGCGTGAAGCGGTGATTCTCGGCTTGTCGTTCAAGTCAAACACGGATGATCTGCGCGAGAGTCCGATGGTGGATGTGGCGCAGTATCTTCTCGGCCACGGATTGACGCTTCGCATTTACGATCCCGCGCTGAACCTGTCCGCCCTGGTCGGGGCGAACAAACGGGTGATTGACGTCCGTATGCCGCATCTCGCCCAACTCCTGCAGGCCGATCTGGGGTCCGCTCTTGGCTCCAAAGGCGTGGTGATCGCGGCCCAGAAATGCGCAGGAATCGCCGAATTGGCCGCCCATATCACAGACCATCACCACGTGATTGATGTGAACGGCTGGACGGAGCTGCGCGAGTTGCCCTCGCACTATCAAGGCTTCTGTTGGTAAATCGCCGCCGTCGCGGTCGTGACGAGGAGAACGTGATGGCGTCCCGTAAACCGGCAATTCTGATCATTGTTGAAAACCTTCCCGTGCCGTTGGACCGGCGGGTTTGGCAGGAGTCCCTCGCCTTGAGGGACGCGGGATACGAGGTGGTGGTGATCTGCCCGAAGATGCGCGGATGGAATCGGGCGTACGAAGAACGGGACGGAATCCACATCTATCGTCACTGGATCAGCGGTGAAGCGGCGGGACTGATCGGTTTTGTTTGTGAATACGCTTCCGCGTTGCTGGGCGAGTTGATGTTGTCCTTGCAAGTGCTGAGGCGACATCGCGTGGAAATCGTGCATGTCTGCAATCCTCCTGATCTTCTCTTTCTGGTGGCCTTGCCATTGAAGCTGCTTGCTGGTGTGAGGGTGATCTACGACGTGCACGACGTCTGGCCTGAAATGTTCGAGGCTAAATTTGGCAGGCGCGGCTTGTTTTATTGGGCGGTTCGGTTGGCCGAATGGTGCACCTACCGCACGGCGGATGTCGTGTTGGCCACGAACGAATCCGTGAAGGCGACGGCGGTCGGGCGGGGGGGCGTGGAGGAGAGAAACGTGTATGTCGTGAGGACCGCGCCGAAGATCGGATCGACCGAGGTGCCGGAGAATTCGGCCTTGCGTCAAGGGCGCAGGTATCTCGTCGGCTACGTCGGGGTGATGGGAAACGCCGATGGCGTCCACCTGTTGCTGGAGGCCGCGCATCATCTCGTGAAGACGCGCGCCCGGGAGGATGTCCGGTTTCTTTTGATGGGCACGGGACCGGAATACGACTCGCTTGTGCGTCAGCGCGATCAATTGGGTTTGGCTGAATTTGTCGAAATGCCGGGGCGGGTGAGCGACGAGTTTTTGTTTGGCGGGCTGCGGACCATGGATCTGGGCGTGTCTTCGGATCCGATCAACGGTTACAACAACCATTGCACGATGAACAAGGTCCTCGAGTACATGGCGTTCGGGAAGGCGCAGGTGATGTTTGACTTGAAGGAGGGTCGGGCATCGGCGGGAGACGCCGCGGTCTATGTGGCGAGGAATTGTCCGATCGAATTGGGAGACGCGATCGCTGACCTGTTGGATCAACCAGCACTTCGGCAGGAGATGGGAGAGTGTGGAGAACGACGGCTGCGCGAGGCGCTGAATTGGGAGCGATCCGTCGTGCAATTGCGAAAGGCCTACCGTGCGGCGGCGGGTTGACCGATGATGGGCGAGCCTGAAGAAAAACGAATGGGGACACCTGCTCCGGGGGGGGGACCCTCGCTGACGGAAGAGCTGAAGAGTTTCCTTCAAGCCATGCCCGACAAGCCGGCCTACGGCTTCTTGCTCCTGTGTTGGATCGCGCTGTTTCATTTTTACGGCAACTCGACTTTGGGCTACGTGGATACGTCGAGCCTTTTTGGGTGGATGGACTACGCTTACGGGAGCCGAGCCGATGACGAGCACGGATATTATCTGCCGTTCGTCGTGATCTTGTTGTTGTGGTGGAAAAGGGAGGAATTGCTGGCTGTTCGAAAGACGGTGTCCGCTTCGGCCGTCGTTCTGGTTTTGTTGGCGTTGGTGACACACGTGGCGGGCTACCAGATCCAGCAGACGCGGATCTCGATTGTGGCGTTCTATTTCGGCCTCTTCGCGTTGGGCGGTGTGGTCTGGGGATGGCGTTGGTTGGCGGGGACTTTCTTTCCTTTTTTCCTGTTCGCTTTCGGCGTGCCGCTTGGGAACAAGGGGGACGCGATCACGCAGCCATTGCGGCAATTGGCCACGGATATCACCGCGGCGATCGCGCAGGGCCCCTTGGGGATCAAGGTGATTCAGAACGGAACGACGATCTTTGATCCAAGCGGGCGATTTTCTTATGAGATTGCGGCGGCCTGCTCGGGATTGCGGAGCCTGACCGCGATCACCGTTGTGGCCGTCATCTCCGCCTTTGTTTGGTTTCCATCTTGGTGGCGACGGGCCGTGATGATCGGTGCCGCGGTGCCCTTGGCGATTGGGAGCAACGTGTTTCGCCTGCTGTCGATCATCGTGGCGGCGGAGGCTTTTGGTCAGGATGCCGGCGATTTCGTTCACGACAACGGGTTGCTCAGTCTGTTGCCGTATCTGCCTGCTTTCGTCGGGTTGGGTCTGCTGGGATGGCTCGTTGGCGGCTATTGGCGTCCATGGATTCGACGAATCAGGACCACGGAAGGGCAAGAGGCATGACGCGGCGGGTCCAAATTCTGTCGGCTTGCGTGGCCGGAATGATTCTTTTTACCGGTGGATTCCTGGAATATTTGAAGCGCAATCAGCGACTGGGGGAGCCCGGGGTCCGACTGGTGCCCGAGCCCCTGTTTGATGAGCAAGGAGCGGTCGCGAGGAAGACCAGCGTGTATCTGCCCGACGCCGTGTCAGGCTACGCCTCGGAGTCGGTGCCGATTCAAAGCTTGGTCTTGGATTGGCTGCCGCCGGACACTCTGTACGGGCAACGTCACTACACCGCAGCGGACGGATTTTGGATTCGCGCGGGCGCCGTCTTGATGGGGGGCGACCGGACCAGCATTCATCAGCCCCAGTACTGTTTGACGGGGCAGGGATTTCAGATTGTGGATGAACGTGCGGCTGAAATCAGGGTCGGAGGGGAGTCGGGCTATGATTTGCCGGTAAAACGGATCGTTGCCCGGGGAACCTTTCGTGAGGCGGACGGGCGGGTCATCGTGTTGTCGCGGCTGTTGGTCTATTGGTTCGTGGCGAAAGGCAGTCTGACCGCGGAGCACGATCGTCGGATGTGGGAGCAGGCGATCAGACAGCTCAAGACGGGGGAACTACAACGGTGGGCCTATATCACTTGTTTCGCCCCGTGCGTGGAAGGCGGCGAAGAGGAGGCCTACGAGCGCGTTGCCGAATTCATCGCCCGTTCTGCGCCGGAGTTCGTCGTACATTGAGCGCGTCGATCAGGATGGTTCGGTGTTTGTTAAGCCGATGTAAATTCGTGATCTCCGGGGAAGATCGTATTTACGTGATTCCGACGGGACGTTTAGACTGAACAGGCATGCTGCGGCGCCAGCGAACAATTCGAAAGCACCTGCACCAGATCGTTGACGGCGGTCTTTTCGCGCTGGGGCTTTGGGTGGCGCACGGGTTGCGGCTGATTCTGTCGAGTCGTGTCGAGGGGCTTCCCGGTATCCATGATTTTTCCCACTATATTTGGCTGTTCTTGTTGATCGTGCCGGCGACGCCGCTTCTTCTCCAGGCTCAGGGGTTTTACAACCGCCCTCTGGTCTATTCGCGGCGAGAGACCTTTTGGGCGGTCGCGAAGGCGGGCACACTGCTGGTATTGGGCGTCGTGACGTTGCTATTCATGCAAAAGGAGGAACTTGCCCGATCGGTGGTTATCCTGTCCGCCGTGATGGGGACCGGATTGGTGTTGTTGAAGGAGGAGGTGGTACTTTGGTGGATGATCAGTGAATTCGGCAAGGCGCAGATGCGAAAACGCGTGGTGTTGATCGGCGCGCCGGATGAGATTGGTAAAATTGAGCGCGATTTTTCGGATCGAATGACGGGATCGGTCGAGGTGTTGGCGCGGCTTGAATTGGCAGAGGCGACACCGGATCGGCTGTTCGAGTTGCTCCATGAGGGGGCTGCCAACGGGGTGATTCTGAGTACCGGCCACGCGATGTTCGGGGAGGTTGAACGCGTGATCGAACTTTGCGAGCTGGAGGGCGTGGAAGTCTGGCTGCTGGCGGATTTCTTTCGGACCCAGATTTCGCAGACGTCGGTGGATGATTTTTTGGGGAGACCCACATTGGTCTTCCGATCCGCGCCGGAAGCCTCGTGGCAGGGCGTCGGCAAGCAGGTGCTCGACGTCGTCGGAGCGGCATTCGCGTTGGTATTGTCACTCCCGATCATGATCGGTGCCGCCCTGTTGGTTCGGTGGACCTCGAAGGGGCCGATTTTGTTTCGGCAACGACGAAGCGGCTTGAACGGGCGGCCCTTCACGATGCTTAAATTTCGAACAATGGTCACGGATGCGGAACAGCAGAAGGCCGAATTGGCTGCGTTCAACGAGATGGACGGACCGGTTTTCAAGGTTTCCGCCGATCCTCGGATCACGCCGGTGGGGCGGTGGCTTCGCAAATTTAGCGTCGATGAGCTGCCGCAGTTGTGGAATGTCCTGATGGGTGAAATGAGTCTGGTCGGGCCACGACCGCTGCCCGTGGCGGAGATTCGACAGATTCACGATCGGGCGCATCGGCGCCGCCTGAGCGTGAAACCCGGCTTGACCTGTCTCTGGCAGATCAGCGGGCGCAACAGGGTCAGCAGCTTCAAGGAATGGGTGCGGCTGGATTTGGAGTACATCGACAACTGGTCATTGTGGCTTGACTTGAAGATCTTGCTCAAGACGATCCCGGTCGTCATTCTCGGTACGGGCGCAAAGTAGCGATTTTGCGCCCGAATTGGGGAAACGACAGGATCTCCCTGCCACCGCATGTCATCGAAACCAAAGAAAAAATCCGCATCCCGCGCCAGTGCCAGTCGTCCCGTTTCGGTCGTGACCGGTGCGGCAGGTTTCCTCGGCTCCCACCTGACCGATTTGCTCTTGAGCAAAGGCCATCGCGTGATCGGGATTGACAACTTTGTCACCGGGTCTTTGCAGAACCTCGATCACTTGGCCGGGAATACCGATTTTCGCTTTATTGAGCAGGATGTGACCGAATTCCTGTTCTTGGACGAGCCTGTGAGTCACGTGTGGCATTTTGCCTCACCGGCCAGCCCGATTGATTACGCCCAGTTGCCGATCCAGACCCTCAAGGTCGGCTCTTTGGGGACCCACAAAGCACTAGGATTGGCCAAGGCGAAGGGGGCTCGCTTTCTGTTGGCCTCCACCTCCGAGATTTACGGGGATCCCTTGGTGCATCCTCAAAGGGAGGACTATTGGGGGAACGTCAGCACGATCGGTCCGCGCGGCTGTTACGACGAATCCAAACGATTTGCGGAAGCCATCACAATGGCTTATCACCGGGAGCACAAACTCGAAACCCGGATTGTCAGGATTTTCAACACTTACGGGCCTCGCATGCGCCTCAACGACGGCAGGGTGGTGCCCGCCTTTGTAAGTCAGGCATTGAAAAACAAGCCGATTACGGTCTTTGGCGACGGGAGTCAGACACGAAGTTTCTGCTACTGCTCGGATCTGATTGAGGGGATTTACCGGCTGATGATGGGCAAAGACCCACTTCCCGTGAATATCGGGAACCCAACTGAGATGACGGTGCTGGAATTTGCCCGCGAAATCATCAACGTGACCGGCTCGCGGAGCCGGGTTTCGTTCAAAGCGCTGCCGCAGGACGATCCGAAACAACGAAAGCCCGATATTGGGCGAGCGCGTAAATTGCTCAAATGGGCCCCGAAAGTTTCGTTGGTCGAGGGCCTGCCCCCGACAGTAGCCTATTTTCGCGAGCAGTTGGATAAAACGGGCCGTTCTAGGTGAATTCCCGGACTGGAGGTGCCGAATGTCCCCTTTTATATTTGACCCAATTCCCGATTTTCCGTTAGCTACCGCCCGATCTCACGGTATTTCCAAAGGATTTGTCGGGCTTTGGATGTAGTTGAGTGTCAGTCAGTTAACCGAAACCTCCCGCACATATGGCCAAAACATTCCTCTGTCTAGATTTCGGTGCCTTTACCGTCAAGGCCGCCGAGTTCGAACCCAATGAAATGGGGTCGTTGCGTTTGGTCAACTACGGCCTGCGGACTCTTGGCCCCGAGGGGTTCAAGGAGGAGCGCGATGAATTGGTTCTTTCAACCGTCAAGGAGTTGATCGCCGAGGCGGAATTCAAGGCGACGGAAATCAACGTCTGTGCGCCGGGCTTCCAGGTTTTTTCCAAGTTCGTCAAACTGCCTTCCGTTGACGCCTCCAAGGTAAATCAAATCATCCAATTTGAGGCCCAGCAGAATGTTCCATTCCCGTTGGATGAGGTTGTCTGGGACTACCAAATTTTGGGTACGACTCCGAATGACGAGCTTGAGGTGCTCTTGGTCGCAATTCGCAACGAGGTGGTTGAGAGTATTTTTGGGATCGGTGAAGGAGCCGGCTTGGAGCTTCACTTGGTCGATGTGTCTTCTGCTGCCTTGGCAAACTCTTACCGCTTCAATTACGGAGATGCGGAAGGTTGCGTGATGCTTCTGGATATCGGTGCAAAAAGCAGCAATTTGCTGTTTTTTGAGCAAGGACGGGTGTTTTCCCGCGGTATCAATATTGGTGCCAACTCGATTACGCAGGATTTTGCGGCGGAATCAAAACTGGATTGGGACGAAGCAGAGAGACTCAAGATTGAAGAGGGTTTCGTCAGTCTTGGTGGTGCTTACGAGGAACCCGACAATCCCAATCAGGCCCTCATTTCGAAGATTGCTCGTCAGGTCATGACTCGTCTGCACATCCAGATGAATCAGACGATTCAATTCTACCGAGGGCAGCAGGGAGGCTCGCCGCCGGAAAAACTCTATCTTGCTGGTGGAGCCTCACTTCTGCCTTACACTGCGCAGTTTTTCGCTGAAAAACTCAATGTTCCGGTAGATTACTTCAATCCGTTTAGAAACATCCAGATTGACGAGGAAATCAATCTGGAGGAAATCGCCAAAGTGGCGCATACCTTCGGTGAAGTGGTCGGCCTCGGGATCCGCAATCTTGCGCAGTGCCCGGTGGACTTGAACTTGATGCCGGTGAGTCATATTCGCCGGCAGCAACTTAACTCGAAGCGTATCTATTTCTTTGCGGCGGTGGTTTGCATCGCGCTTGCGGTTGTATCTTTCGGGTTCTATGCGGAGTGGGTAGGTGGTCAGGCCAGCAAGCTTACGGCGGAGCTGAAAACCAAATTCGAGCCTTTGGATAGGGATTCCAAGAAGCTGCAGGGTGTGCAGGGGCAATATGCGAGCACCGAGAGCGAGGCGAATCAGTACGTGCAGCTTTTCGCCACCAAGACCAGATGGGCGCAGCTGATGCGGCAGATTCAGCTGACACTCTTGGGAATGCAGACAAATCACGGTGTGAAGGTCGATCCCAGCATCATGTCGACCAATCCCGTAATCGCGAGAGTTTGGATTGAAAAGCTTACGGCAACTGCCGCTCCGAGCGTGGAAGGATTTGGATTTGGACGAGACGAGGAGGGAGGGATGGACGAGGACATGGAGCAGGAGCAATCTCTGGCTTCGATGATTGGAGTCCTGCAGGGGGATATGGGAGCCACGATTGAAGTGCCTCCTCCGGGTTCTGAGAAAGTTGGCTTTCTGAATTTGACCTGTAAGGCGCTGAATCTCATGCGCTTCTCGCCTTCAGCCAACACTGAATTTGGATTTTCCCTGCAAAAAGCTTTTCAAACCAACGACCTGTTTATGGACAGTGAAACCGGGCTGGTCGGCTCGATGGAAATGGTCACGCCGACGAATTCGACCTACCGTTTTAACATTATCTTGCGCCTACAGGAAGATTTGGTGGTGAACTAGTCATGGCTTGGGTAAAACGGAATATCATCTGGCTGATCGGTGGATTGGTCTCTGCGGCAATGCTTGGAGGGGCGTTCATGTTCACGCTGGAGGCGCGCAAGAAGCAGGAGGATGCGGTAAGCGCGCTCAGTGCCTATACGAACGTAGTCAATCGCCTGCTATCTGCAAAACCTTTTCCAGGTCCAAAGACGATCACAAAAGTGGAAAATGAGACGGCGGCAGTCCGCTCGTTCATTGACGAAGCTGAAAAAATGTTCGTTTACGAGGAACCGAAACGCATGGCCAGTCAGGCGTTTAAAGTTCATCTGATCAATTC
>JADHOF010000124.1 GCA_016779125.1 Verrucomicrobiia bacterium
AAGCGCGTGCCTTCGCCGGGCGTGTTGTAGATCCGCACCGCGCCGCGAACGCTTTTGACCATGTTGTAGACGATGTCGAGCCCCACGCCCCGGCCTGAAATTTCGGTGACGGTTTCCTTTTGCGAGAAGCCCGGAAGAAACAGGAATTCCAGCAGCTCGGCGTCGGACAGGCGTGAAGCCGTCTCCTTCGTGGTCAGTCTCTTGTTGACCACGCTGGCGCGGAGGCGCTCATAGTGGATGCCGCGTCCGTCGTCGGTCACCGAGACGAGCAGCTTGCCGGAGCTGTGGCGGGCCTCCAGCGTCAGGCTGCCGATCGATTCCTTTCCGGCGGCAATCCTCTCGTCGGGCTCCTCAAATCCGTGGTCGATCGCGTTGCGGAGGAGCTGCGTGATCAGGGCCTCCATGCGTTCGAGAATGTCACGATCCACCTGCGTGTCCTCGCCAACGATGTGCAGCCGCACTTGCTTGCCCAATTGGCGGGCGATATCGCGGACCATGCGGGGAAATGCTTGGATGCCGTCCCGAAACGGACGCATCCGACAGGCGATGGCGGCGTCGTAGAGGCGGCCCGAGACGTTTGCGTGGCGGCGTCCGATGGATTCCAACTCCACAAGATAATTGTTCAGGCCGCGACGCCCCGACGCCACGCGGTCGCGAACGTCCGTGAGGCGGGAACGGCTTTCATCCGACAGGTGCTCCGCTGCCAGGGAATCGCGCAAGTCATCGACGGCCTGATTCAGTTCGGCCAGCTGCCGCTTGAGTCGCGCGAGGTCGTTGGCAAATGGTCGGAGGCGTTGGGTCTCAATCTGGGCCTCACCGGCCAGGGCCAGAACGCGATTCAGGTTGCCGGCCGTGATTCTGAGAAAATTGTCCGTCTGGGGTGCAACAGGGTTTTTCTTGGGAGCTTTTGCCGACGGTTCCGTTTCAACGCCCTCGTTCGCGCCGGTGCTTGGAGCCTCGGTCTTGCCGTTGAAGATGCCGAGCATCGCGGAAAGCTGGCGAAGGTAGAACGAGATTTCGGAAGGCTTGACGTCTGATGCCGGGTCCGTCGCAGTCGAAATCCTTGAGAGCAGATCCACACCCGCGAGCATTACGTCGATCAGGAGGTTGACGAAACTCGGGCATTCTCGGAATGACTCGTCGAGAGCCTCCACGGCGGAAAGGTTCGAGACCGGACAATTCGCCACCCGCCCGGGGTTCTTGCGCGCGGCCTCGAAGGCGTCCTCCATGCCGTGGGCCACCTTGACGGCGTGTTCCAGATTTACGATGCGGGCGGCACCCTTGATGGAGTGCGCGGCGCGCATCAATGCCTCAAGGTGCTCGGCGTCGGCTGGGGCTTTTTCCAGCTCAAGCAGTTTTTCGATCAAGGCCGCCTTCTGGGTTTCAACCTCCAGGCGAAAGAGGTCGAGCATGGAGTGATCCGCGAGATTGCGTTCTGAGAGCGGCGGGGAGGCGGGCCCGGATGGCGGGGCGTTGCCGGCGTCTGCGGAGTGAATCTCCCGATACAGATCGACGAGATGGGTGAAGCTCTCGATCTCGCCGGCATCACTGCCGGACCAGCGTTGGACCTCCTCCTCGGGGGTGGCGGCGATCCGCTCGATCAGATCGACGCCGACAAGCATCAGGTCGGTCAGGAGTTCGCGAAGCGAGGTGGCTTTGCGGAGATCCGCCGGAAAGCTGGAAAGCATCGGATGCCCGGCGATTACGCGGGTCAGAGCTTGTGAATCGCGCCGAACGGCCTCGAAGACGTCCTCCATCTTGTGGGCGACACTGACGGCGGGGGGCAGGTTTACAATGCGGGCCGCGCCTTTGATCGAGTGCGCGGCTCGCATCAGAGATTCAAGCCGGCGGTCATCGGTCGGATCTTCCTCCAGCGCGAGCAGGCCGGTGGTGAGGACGGTTTTCTGGTTCTCGACCTCCACCTTGAACAGGTCGAGCATCGAGAATCCGCTGAGATCGTCTGTGCCGTCCGGGTTCACTTGAGGCTTTGGCTGATGGCTTTGAAAAGGGGTTCGTGGTCGAGGACGTGAACGCGCAGGCCGTCGACAAGGGTTTCGCCCCGGCTGAAATCGCGGGCGACCGGATAGTCGTGGTGATCCGCCTGGGTCAGGCGCTCCGGCACGATATGGCGGATGCCCCGGACCTGTGAGACAGGAAAAACAAAGCGTTCGTTTGCGTGACCGGCGACGACAAGTCTCTCCTCGCGCCCGATCATGGAATTTTGTTCAGTCCTCATCGCCCGATGATAGCCGAACCAGCGGCCGAGCGAGACGCATACGAGCAGTTCTCCGCGAATGTTCACGACCCCGCGGAGGACCTCCTCGTTTCGGTGCGGGATGGAATGAATCATCGCCATCTCACGCACCTCCTCGACGAAATCCGCACCCAGCGCGGTCCAGTGTTCGCCGAGAAGGAACACCAGCACCGGCTCGGTGCCCGTTGGGAGCGGCTCGCTTTGCAGGGCCAGATGCTCCGTCCATTCACGACGGTAGCCGGCCGGCGCCTCGGCGTTGAGGAGCCGAAGGGCGGCATTTGCGTAGGTTGGGCAATTGCGGCAGTGATTGTGTTTTGGCAGCTCGGCGCAACTTGCATCCCCTCGAACACCGATCCGGTTCCAGCAATCGTCGAAGACCATCATTTTGATCGCTCCGGAATTCATGCCTGATTGGAGCGGGGCGACGCCGCAGAATGTGAAAGTTGAGAATAGTGGCGTGGTCGCCTCCGGTTGCGGGCCGGTTGAGCGTCCGTCGGGGAAGGGGCTTCAAAAGACCGCAGCCAATCCTTTTGTTCGGCATCCAGCAGGTCCGCGATCTGAAGGGCTTTAGGTGAATCGCCTTTCGCGGAATCGTCGGCACGGGTGATCATTTCCGTGGCGGATTCCGCGATCAGCCCCAGAAACCTGCCGGTGAAATCGGGCCGGAGGATCAAGATCCGCGTGCTCCAGCGTCGCGCCGCCGGACGCCGGACCGCCAGCTCGGAAAGATCGACGACGGGCACCCAGATCCCGTGGTAGTTGAAAGCCCCGACGACTGCAGGCGGCGCAGCGCCCACAGCTGTGAGATCCACCAAGGCGACCACCTCCTCTATCTCCGAGTAAGGAATTCCTCGAAACTCATCCCCGAATTGGAAGGTGAGGGTGAGCATGGATCTTCACCGTGGGAGCTTGAAGCGTGCGACGCCGTCCCGCAGATCGTATGCGGCGCTCTTCAACTGCTCGACGGCGTCGTTCGACTCCTCAAGCGACTGTGCCGTCTGTCGGACGGTGCGCCCAAGCTGTGACAGGGATTCACTGATCTGGGTACCGCCTCCGGCCTGAGATTGAACACCTTGGTTGACGAGTTCGAAGCGGGGTGTCAGGGCCTGAACCTGCTCGATGATCTGGTTGAGTTGGGTGCTGACGCCTTGGGCTTCGGCGACGCCCTGGCGGACGTCCTCGGAGAACTTGTTCATGCCCATGACTCCGGTGGTGACGGCGGCCTGCATTTCCTTGACCATCTGCTCGATCTCATCGGTGGCGACCGCGGTCTGGTCGGCCAGGCGACGAATTTCGGTGGCGACAACGGAGAAGCCGCGTCCGTACTCACCGGCCTTCTCGGCCTCGATGGCGGCGTTCAATGAAAGCAGGTTGGTGCGGTCCGCAATCTTCGTGATGGTCGTGATGACCTGGTTGATGTTTCCGGCCTTTTGGTTGAGCACGTCCAGTTTGGTGTGGATCAGTGAGGCGGAATCGGAGAGTTCGCGCATGGTTTCGCGCATGCGGGTCAGCCCTTCCTGTCCCCCGTTGGCCAATCCGGTCGTTTCTTCCGCGACGTGGAAGGCGTCGTTCATCATGCCCACGAGGTCTTGGGATGTCGCCGATATCTTGCTGGCTGTTTCGCCGATCGCGTTGGTGGTGTCCGCGATTTCGCGGGCGGCGGCCTGTTGCTCGGCGCTCGTCACCGAAATCTGGTTGGTGGAGGTGTTGACCTGAATGCCCGACTTTTGGACCTGGGACACGATCCGGTTCAGGCTGAACACCATCCCGTTGAACGCGCTCACAAGGACGCCGATTTCGTCCCGTCGATTTTCGAACGGAATTCGCACCGAAAGATCGCCACCCGCGACGACGTCGGCGGAGGAGGCCAGCTGTTCGAGAGGCCGTGTGATGTCGCGCATGATCAGCCAACCGAAAAATGCGGCCGCCAGGACAAGCAACAACGCCAGGGCGAGAATGGTGTGGAGATGTCCCCGCGTGCGAAGCTGCTCGGCTTCGAGGGACGCGATCATGGCCATGGCGCCGTCCTCGAAGAGTCCGTGAAGCAGGTCGAGCGTCTCCGTGACCTCGACATAAAACGTGCGGGCGGACTCCGGTTGGCCGGTTTTCAGGACGTTTTGAAGACGACCCAGCACCTGGTAGGCACTGTTCGCGAGGGATTGTCTCCGTTCGCGAATATGCTGATTGATGGTTGAATTGTTGCGGTCGACGAGATTGCCCACTGTTTTTTCGAGGGCGGACTCGTGTCCGATGAACTGGCTCACGGCACGGACCTGCCGCTCGAACTCGGCGATGGGCGGGCGTTGTTCGGTTGATTTGACGGTGGCGAGACGCAGTCCGAGAGCCCGCACGTTGGAGAGGATCTCGCTCGCGTCGGGGCCCAGCGAAACGAGGATTTCACGCAGTTGAGACCGGCCGGGGTCGTAGTCACGATTCCATTCAGCCTGTTCGGACAGCGCCAAGATCAGCTTTTCGAGATCGCCGATCGCCTGGGTGACCTGATCGTCTCCGGCCCCCTCGAGCAAGGCCTGCCGGACGGAGCCCTCGGCGACCTGCCAGTCTGTCCCGATGTTGATTGACTGCTCCGCCAGCGCCGCAGCAGCGGAGACCATCTTGAACGCGGCCGCAGCCTCTGCGCGGAGACGTTCGCGGGTTTCCTTGAGCACGGTGTCGACAGACAGATCCATCGCGTTCAAATCGCGGACGGCCTGGAGATCACGCATCAAGGGAGGGAGCGTCAGGTAGAGTTTGGCACCGGCGATTTCGCGCGAGGCGGAGGCGATCCTCGATGAGGCGGAATCCTGAACAAGGTGCCACGTAACGAACGCGAAGGGGAGAAGGTAGACAGCTCCGAGCAAACCGAGTTTCTGCCAGACTTTGAGATTCTTCATGATTGGGAACGCGCTTTGTTCAGTCCGGAAATTTCAGGCGGGTCATGCCTTCTTCAAGCTGGCCGGCGGAAGATTCCAGCTGCTCCACGGCGGCCTTGATCGCGTGCAGGGATTCGGCGGCCGATTTGATCGCCTGCGTGAGTTTTTGTCCCCGGACCTGCAGTTGGCGGGCGCCGTCCGCCTGGACGTGCATGTTCGTGCCCACGATTTCGACCTGGGGATGGAGGGAATCGATGTGCCGCGAGATTCCCTGCATCACGGTTTCGAGATTGCTCAGGCTGTCCGTCCCCTGATCCACGTCGTGTCCGAACTGCTCGGTTCCGATGACGCCGGCGGCGACCGCCGTCCGCATCTCTTTGACCATTTGTTCGATATCCTCCGCAGCCACGGCGGTCTGGTCTGCGAGACGCTGAATCTCGTTGGCGACCACCCCGAAGCCCTTCCCTGACTCGCCCGCCTTCTCGGCTTCGATCGCGGCGTTGATTGAAAGCAGGTTCGTCTGGTCGGCGACCTTGCTCATGGTGACGACGACCTGACCCACGTTGGCGGCCTTTTCATTCAGCACTTCAAGCTTGTTGTTGATGCCGTCCGAGGAGTCCTTGATCGCGGACATGGCCGCCGCGAGGCCGCGAATTCCGTTGCCGCCCTTTTGCCCCAGCCGGGCGGCTGCCTCCGCAGCCTGACCGACGATGCTCACGGCACCGGAGAGTTGGGTGGCCGTGTAGTTGATGTTTCTTCCGGCCTCCGAGATGAACTCCGCGAGGCTTCCAATCTCCTCCACGGCCCGGTGCTGCTGGTTCGCCGAGACGATCAGCGCGCGGGCTGCCTTGGCGACGATCGCGGCGTGCTGGTGGACCCGGCCAACAATCAACGCGAGGCCGCGTGTCGTATTGATGATGCCGTTGGCGATATCAGCGAACTCGTCCTTTCGTTTCAGGTGGACGTTGATCGAGAAGTCGCCCCGGGCAAGTTGATCGAGAGCGGCGCGCAATTCGTGAACGGGCTCACGGAAGGCGACGAGATTGTGCCGGAGCATGGCGACCGTCCATATCGCGAACAGTGCCAGCACGAGCGAGAGGGCTGTCTCCACCGTCAGGAGTGCGGGGTGAGGGCGGGTTTTGAGCCCGGCTGAGCGGGTTTTCAGTTCCTTGATCCGGTTGTCGAATCTGGACCGGGCGGACAGGTATTCCCCCCAATAGATGGTTCGAGCCCGATTCATATCCTTGGTGGCAGCCGAGTGGATCAATTCCTCCGCGGAATGAAGCGGCGAAAGGGTTGTTCTGGCGAAATCGTCGAGCGCGCGGCGGTGATCGGGTTCCGTTTGAATGGCATTGCGTATCAGCTCGCTTTCCGGGCGTTGACCGAGGATGGGGCGTGATGCTTCCGGATCGGGCAGGCCCGTGTCGAAAAGGAAGCGGATCAGTTGCCTGTTTCGGATGTGGACATGGTCCTCGACCCGATCAACCAGGTCCCGAAACTCCAGTTGTTGTTGGATTCCCCGACCCCGGGCAGCCTCGTTTTCCTTTCCGATCCACCAGGTCAGAATCGCTCCGGCGAGCCCCAAGGACGCGAAAATTGCCAAACCAAGATTGAGTCTCCAGGTGATCGGCAAATTCTTCATGGACGCTTCTTTGGCACCTTCGCGGGAGGGCCAAGGCCGGAGAATAGCCGTCGGTCACAGCGTGACAAGGGCGGATTGGAAGCGGCCTTGATCGCGATAGGGGCATTCCTCTCTGATTACGTTGATGTCATTGAGAGGACAATAGCGACGCAGCATTGCCAAGGGATGGCGGAGTGGGTATTTCCTTCACCATCCTTGACCCGAACAAACTTGAACGCCTGAGTCAAATGGGGCCGGTCGCGCATCTGATCGGGCTGCTATGCCTGTTCGTCCTGGTGCTGGCAAAAGTCCGACGCGATCGCAGTGAGGCATTTCGTCCGGCACTGACGACGGGGCTGATTGGTGTCTTGATCGGTGCCACCATGTTGATTGCGGGAATGCGCGTGCTTGGCTTGAAAGTCTTGAACAGATCTGAACTACGGCACTTGGAATCACGCGCTCGAAGCGCCTCGCAGGGAAGGGCGGGGGGCAATTACGGGCGAGGAGGAAACCGGACCTATCAGAACGGCAAGTTCGGTCTGGTTGTTCTGGTTCGACAATTGGATACGTTGACTGCGGAGAATCCCGCCTTTCTGGACGAGCGTCAGGCCAAGGCGGTGCTGTCCCTGTTGGAGATCGTTCTTCCGCTGTCCGGATACAGCGACAAGGAGGCGGGCGAGATGATCGACGATCTGGCCGCCCGGTTTACCGAGGAACAGCGTGCCAAAATTCGGGCCGCCTCCATTCCGGCGGATGCGCGATATCCGTCCAATGTGGGGAATCCGTTGCAGACAGATGCGAATCGACTGTCGGTCATGGCTTTGATTCGGCGGTACGATCATCTCGATCGCACGGTGCTGAGGCCGGAAATGCTCGATTTCTAGGCGCTCGGAAAACGGCGGCGAAACCAGAATGCGAATGCGAGCGCCATCACCCCGAGCGCGGAGATGGAGACGACAGTCGAGCGAACGACGAACCCCCGGAAATTTTCAGGATCGGACAATGGAAACCGGCGCGCCGCCATTGCGAGTCCGACGAGGGCGGCGAGGATTGCGGCGGTCAGCAGGATTCGCGTTCTTCGTGTGGGCGGGATGAGTCCCGGAGGTGGTTCGGCGAGCGGCAGCTTCATAATCCATGAGCGGTAGAGGAACAGAAGGCCGAGCAATCCAAGAATGGAACTCGCGTGTTGCAGGCAGCGGTATAAGGGGATGGGGGCCAAACCGGGCAGTGACAGTTTGGTTTGCAAGGCGACAATGGCGTGCACCGGAATTCCCCATTCATGCGTGTGGGAATCCCACAGCAGATGTGTGGCCGCCCCGAGAAGGATCGAGGCGCAGATCTTGAAGAAATGGCGGTATGGACCGAACGAAAAATCCCCACCGATCCCGGCCAGGCGGGCGCGATGGTATTCCGGGGCCAACTCCAGCAGTGGTTTCTTGAGGAGATCGTGCCAGAGCCAATAGACCAGCAGGCTGGCGGGGAGACATCTGGTGAATAGTCCGACGAATGTGTGGCTCGCGTGACTGTCCTGCCGCAAGCGGACGAAGTATTCGAAATCCGGGGACATGGAACCAATGACAAGGGCGGAGAAGATCAATCCCGTGCGGGCAAAGGGCACGACGGCCAAGGGATGGGACAAGGTAAAAGGCATGTTTCAAACGCGTTCCGCCAACGCGATGGGGCAGGAGTTCAAATTCTGAAGATCTCGTCCATCCGTTCCGACATCATGTCGAGTTTGTCGACAATGAGCCGGATTTCATCCCGAATCTCCCGTTCGATTTCCGTCGGCAGAGGATCTCCCGCGACAGTGGTGATGGTCTCGGTGCCGGATGCCGTTACGGAGATTCCGGCGGGGGATTGCTCGGCCAGCTGTTTCAGGCGCAGGGTCTGTGATCGAATATCTTCCCGGAGAACATCCTGAAGAGCCTTGTTCGATTCGGCCCGTCGCCGGTTTTCCTCAGACCAGTCCGACAAGAGTGAGCGAAGCGATTCGTTGCTCTTTTCGATCATCGCGCAAAGCGCGGCCACGTCAGCGGGAGGCGACTTGGCTTGATGAACGTCGGTCAGCAACTGTTCATTCTGTTTTCCAAAGCGTTCGAGCCAGTCGGCAATCAGGACTTCAAGCCTGTTGGTGTCGATGTTTGAGCGGGCCCGCTTGAAACCGTCCAATCCGTTCTCGGGCGGGACCTCCTGCGCCTTTTCAGCGATCCGCGCCAACGATCGTGCCTGGTGTCGGTTGTGAAAAAACAGAAGTCCGACCACCACGCCCAGCAACACGAGAATGCCGAGGTTGATAAACAACAACATCGCGTCGCGAAAGGCGGTCAGGTTGGAGAGCCACTCAGCCATTTGACAGTCCTATGATCTTTCGGGTCATCACGGCTTTGGCAAGTGAATTGGGGCTGTTTCCATCAAGGGAAGCTTGATGTTCCCGAATTTCGACTCGGGATTGACACGTCGATAGCGCTTCCCAACACTCCCGCGCCTATGGCCGAGCCGAAAAATACCGAACTGATGGAGAAGATCGTTTCTCTGTGCAAGCGCCGTGGTTTTGTTTTCCAATCCTCTGAAATCTACGGCGGTATCAACGGTTTTTGGGACTACGGCCCCTTGGGCGCGGAACTGAAGCGGAACGTCAAGGAAGCGTGGTGGCGCGACATCGTGCAGAACCGCGAGGACGTCGAGGGGCTGGACGCCACCATCATCATGCACCCGACCGTCTGGAAGGCCAGCGGGCACGTCGACACCTTCACGGATCCGATGGTGGACTGCAAAACCTGCAAGGCCCGCTTTCGTGCAGACCAGATGTGCGACACCCCCTGTCCGAAGAAGCCGAGCAAAAAGGCGACGGAATGCGAGGGCGAGAAGACGGAGCCGAGGGCGTTCAATCTGATGTTCACGACCCATGTCGGTCCCGTAAAGGACGACGCGAACGTGGCGTATTTGCGCCCCGAGACTGCGCAGGCCATCTTTGTTCAGTTCAAGAACGTGTTCGAGACATCGCGCCAGAAGCCGCCCTTCGGGATCGCGCAGATCGGCAAGGCCTTTCGGAACGAGGTGACGCCGCGCAATTTCACCTTTCGGTCGCGCGAGTTCGAACAGATGGAGATTGAGTTCTTCATCAAGCCTGACGAGGCGATTCGCGCGATCAGCGGTGCCGTGTCCGCTCCCGCGTCCGGGGAACCCCGTGAGGATTGGGGTTGGGAAGCCTGGCACAAATACTGGTTCGAATCCCGCGTCGCGTGGTACGAGAGCATCGGACTGAACCGCGACAGTCTCCACATCCGCTGGCAGGAGCAGGACGAGTTGGCGCATTACGCCCGCGCGACGGTCGATATCGAGTTTGATTTTCCCTTCGGCCAACAGGAGCTCGAAGGCATCGCCGCGCGAAGCGATTACGATCTTTCCCAGCACCAAAAGGTTTCCGGCAAGTCTCAGACCATTTTCGACGACGAATTGCGACAGGCGCTTTCGAAACTGGACGAGGGGCAACGGGCTGAACTCGTCGACAGCTACAAGGCGGCCCGCTTGAAGTATCTGCTCAGCTCGGGCGTGGAACAGGAGCTTGCCGAGAAGTCGGCGGAGGCAGACGGGGCGGGTTTCCTGAAGGGCAACTACGTGCCTCACGTGATCGAGCCATCGGCCGGTGTGGACCGCTTGATTCTCGCCTTGATTTGCACCGCCTACGACGAGGAGAAGGTGGTTGATGAAAAGGGCAAGGAGGAGGTTCGCACAGTGATGCGGTTTCATCCGCGAATTGCCCCGATCAAAGTCGGCGTCTTCCCGTTGCTCAAAAACAAGCCCGAACTGGTCGCCAAAGCCAGGGAGGTCAAGAAGCTGCTCCAGGATCACATGCCCGTCTTCTACGACGAGGCGGGCGCCATTGGGCGTCGCTATCGCCGACAGGACGAGGCAGGCACGCCTTTCTGCCTCACGATCGATTTCGATACCATCGGCGAGAACGGCGAGGAGACTGCGGACACCGTGACCCTGCGACATCGCGATTCCATGAAGCAGGAGCGCGTTCGTATCAGCGATCTCGTCGGAATGCTGCTACCCCAGGTTCGCTGACCGGGCGATCCGGTCTATTTCGGAATCACAAACCAGAGCGCGGACACACCGAGGGCGTTGGTGGTGTCTGCGATCAGCTCTTGGCGTGTTCCGGTTTTCATCGCTTGGACTCGCGCTTCGGGCGGGTTGGCGAGGTCAGCAGCAAGTGGTGGAGAATCAAGCTCAACCGTAGAGGGGTTGAGGTGTGAAGGTGTCGTATTCGAGATTGCGGACGTGGTAATTGACGAAGAGAGCCGTCATGACCATGCCGACGCCAGCGGCGATTGTGAAGCCGACCCCGTACCATCGTTCACCGGCGTAGATGCTGAATCCGGTGATCAAGGCGTTGATGATCGCGAACGCGGACGTACAGATCATCGCGTCGACCCCCTTGTCCAGATAGTGCAGCACCATCAGCAGGGACATGAAGATGACGAGCAGGAACGTTCCAATCAGGGAGATCTGAAAGATTCCCGTTTGCACCGCGCTGAGCCCGAGGAAATGCAGGACCTTTTCTGCCGACAAGATGAGCACGATGGTGAACATGCCCTGCACCTTCATCAACAGACCGAATCCGTCCTGCAGCGCGATGATCATCTCCTTTTTTTTCTCCGCGATCTGATCAAGCGTCGCCTTGCGTAGGACGTGCTGAAAGAAGGATTCGTTTGCGATCGCGAAATCGGTTTCCAGCTTGAGCAGGAAGACCGCCATGCCCGGCACGATGGTCAGAAAGCTGAAATAGACCACGCGATCATAAACCGGTGCCGCGTGAAGTATTCCGCTGATCTGCACCGAGCCGGGATCGAGCCACCAGAAGAGAAATTTGTCGACCCAGATGCCGAAATTGTAGGCGAAACCGCAGATGGCCAGCGGCCAGTATTTTCGAATCTCACGAAGGAAATCAGGTGTGCCGATCTCCTTGTTTCCAACCTCCTTGTAGATGGCGGAGAAAAGCAGGAGCAGGAGCAG
>JADHOF010000125.1 GCA_016779125.1 Verrucomicrobiia bacterium
AATCCTGAGGGCTCAACAAATACTGACGTCCCCCTAGATCAACGTCTTTGCCGTCGGAGACCAGATCGTAAGGCATACGACAGGCCTGCGCGCATTCGCCCCGGTTCGCCGAGCGGCCACCAAGAGATTCGCTCGTCAGGCACTGCCCGGAATAAGCCACGCACAACGCGCCATGCACGAACACCTCCAGCGGAAGTCGCATGTCGCAATCCGCCGTCTCGGTCTGAATTTGTTCGATCTCCGAGATCGAACACTCCCGCGCCAGCACGGCGAGCTCGCATCCCAACTCGCGCGCGAAGGCCACGCCGCCGGCGCTTGAGACGGTCATCTGCGTCGAGGCGTGGATCGGAAAATCCGGCGACAGTCGGCGGATCAAACGGCAGATGCCGACGTCCTGCACGATCGCCGCGTCCACTCCGGCCGCGATGATGGAACGCAGGAAGGCTTCCGCATCGGCCAGTTCATCGGAGAAGACCAGCGTGTTGAAGGTCACGTAGCCACGCACCCCTCGCAGGTGCAGATAAGCCATCAGCTCTGGCAGATCCGCCACGGTGAAATTCTTCGCCCGCATCCGAGCGTTGAACTTGTCCAGGCCGAAATAGATCGCGTCCGCCCCGGTCTCCACCGCGGCCTTCACGCAGTCCCAGTCACCCGCGGGAGCGAGCAGTTCCGGAACACGAACGCCGGCAGGCGCGGTTTGCTTCACGTCATTCATCAATCGCCCCGGTAGACCGCCCGGGCCGTGCAGGTTTCCGCGACGACCACTTCGGTCAGGAGCGGCAGTTCCGGTTTCAGCCGATCCCAGATCCATTTCGCCACGTTCTCGCTGGTCGGATTCTCCAATCCCTCGATCTCGTTGAGATAATAGTGGTCGAGCTGTTTCCAAAGTGGCTGAAAGGCGGCCTTGATGTCCGCGTAGTCCATCACCCATCCCAGCCGGGGATCGCACTCGCCCTCGACCGCGATCTCGGCCTGAAAGCTGTGCCCGTGCAAGCGCCGACACTTGTGCCCCTCGGGAAGGTTTGGCAGCAGATGCGCCGCCTCAAATTGAAAAGTCTTTCGCAGTTCCATCTTCATGTTCTCAAATTTTCTACAGTTCCCAATCCGTCCACCTCACCAGATCGCCCAGCAGAGGCCGGCCGTCATGACGCCACGTCAGCGGCGGTTTCTGCATCCGCCCGATCGGACAGATCCGCGTCGCGCCCCAACGCGCGAGCCGGCGCGCCAGTTCCTCCTTTTCATCCTCCGCGCAGGCAAGGCCCACGGTCGACACGTGTTCGCGCACCATCTCCGCCCCTTTGAACGCGTCGTCCAGAGTCGGCGTCGCCTTCACGTAAATGAAGCGGTTGAGACAGGAAAGTTGAAACAACGGGTCGTTTTCATAGACCACGGTCCAGTCCGTGTTCCCCTCGCTGCACCAATGCCGGACCGTGTCGGGCATGTGCGCCGATCGCACCTCGTACATGGATCTCCGCGAAGCGATCTCGGCCGCCGCGCGCTTGGAGACTTCCCCCCTCGGCACAGCCTTCTCACGCTTTTCCAATTCGTCCGCGAGCAGCTCGGCGAATCGCAGGGCCTGTTCGCGGCCGTCGTTCTCAACGTAAAAAACGTGCGGTGACAAACAGCCGAGCTGGTCCCACGCGATCACATCGTCTGCGGCGGCACGGACCAACCGCTTCACCTGATGCCCCCCCATTGCCTCCAGCGTGACATAGCCAAAGCTCACCTGATGCCCGTATCCGAGAAAGCGCGTCCTGCCCGGCAGTCGGTGGCGGATTGCGTCCAGCGTTTCATCGGAGCCCGTCGCCGTGACGCATTCGCTGTGTTGATGCAGCACATCCTCCAGATGTTTCTCCTTCCCGCCCTTCCATTCCGCAATCTCCAGGCAGGAACCCAGCTTCGCGTCCGTGGTGTAGAGCGAATGCGCGAACAGTCTGGGAATGAAGGAGGCTCCGCGAGCGCACTTCACAAACTGCGAGGACCGAACCAGCAGACCGAGCACCATGCTCATCATCGCCGGAACCGGCACATTGCCGGCCGCGTAATGGGTGATGAGATCCGGTCCCGTCGCCAGTGATTCCTTGTTCGCTCCGGCCTCACAGCGGGCGGCACAGGGCCGATCGAGGCGTTTCAGATGACCCAGTTCCTGCAACAGCAGATCCTCCAGGTTTTCACCGGTCAGCTGACCGAAAAAATGATCAAGCCCCGCCTGAAGGACTTCACGTGCGAATCCGGTTTCAAGGGGACCTCGCCCAAGGGCGATTTTCCGAAAGGGATAATCGTCCTCCAACCAGTTCTCAGCAGTCAGTGACAGAACCCGGATGATCGCCGCAGTGTCGCGGGTTTTAAGATAGTGCTCCCCGTTCCGCCTCAAGGTGAGGCAGGCCTCGGTCACCATCTGCGTGGTGAACTCCGCCTCGGGGCCGAGGTCCGCCATGAAATAGTTTGGAATTTCGAATGCCATGCCTCCTGGTCCGTCAAGCCGCCATCAGCGAGCAACCACGCGGCTCCGCCTCCGCCAAGCGACCCTTCAATTGAAATCCGCCGCAGGTTCGAATCGCCAGGTCCTCCGTCTGCACGGCCATCACGGAGAAGGTGTTCGCCAGATCGCAGACCCTCAAAATGCCCACCTCGCCCTCCCCCACTTCCCGCCCCGTTTCAGGCGACACCAGCAGCACACGAGCCCAGGAGGGAAACCGAAACTCCCGAACGCCTCCCGACAACACATCGTAGGCCTGGGAACTGAGTTCGCTCATGCCGTACTCGCACACGATGTCTTCCAAACGAACCGAGAATCCGATCCGCATCTGGCCGTGGAGTTCCTCCTTCGTCAACACACGCGAGCGCCCCTTGTAGCCGCCGGTCTCCATCAAGCGCGATCCGGCCGGCAATTCAAACACAAGACCCCGGGCCTTCATCTCGTCCAGCACATGAACAAACGCGAATGCGGTGCCGACCAGAAACACCGGCCGTGTCTCCAATTTCAGCACATTGAACAGGCCCTCAAAATCGACCTGCCAGGAACCGTCGCCGGCGATCCGCCCGAAAAAACTGTCCAACCCGCAGCCCGCCGACAAACGGAACCGATCGAACATGTGAACCAGGGAGGAATTCGGGGCGGCCGAAGCATCCGGTGTCAGGGATAGAAAACGATGCCGTTCCACCCGGTGGTTCCGATGAAACCAAGTCATCAGCGAGCGCTCGTAGAGCCTCATGGATTCGTCTCCGTGCCAGTGCCGACTGCGCGCTTCGGACGTGGTGCCGCTCGAAAGAAAATAGGTGGACCGCAAATGTTCCGGGATACAGCTCAAATCCAACTCCTTGAACATCCGCGTCGGTATCGCCGGAAGCTGCTGCCAGGGAACGCGGTTCGACAGGTTCAATCCTCGCCGCACCGCCAAGCGTTCCAGCGTGGGCATGCAGGCCGCCTGTCTGCGAAAAAGCTCCAGAGCCAGCTCGTCAAACTCGGCGTCCCCAAGAGGTTCATCCCCCGCACGCGCCATGCGGGCGTGCAGGCGCTCACCGAATTCCTGAATGCGACCAAAATTTTCCATGCGGTTTTATGGGCTGGTTTTCCGCCACAGCCATCGCACGCACCCTTGCGCGAGCGGCGATGGTCTACTGAAACAGGCAGCCAAAACCAAGGCAATTCACCGCCATGCTCGTAGTCCTACCCGGCGATTACGACTACGCGTAGGACTACGAAAGGGAGAAGGAGATGTACGAAACCGCACCGACATCAGCCCGACCAAAGAATGGGTTGTCCGGAAAATCTCCCCGGCACAAGCTCGGCGATGCCGTCGAGGTGGAAATCGAACCCGCGATTATTCGTCGCCGGCCTATGGCTATGGATTTGCGCCCAACACCTCGGCGCACAGGAGTTTCCGGATCTGCTTCTCACCAACGCAGCCCAGATCCGACAATTGGCTCCGTCGGTCGCCGCCCAACAACTACCCGCCCGGATTCACGGAGTCGTCACCTACTACGACCTCACGAACCATCTCGCCTTCGTTCAAGATGTGACCGCCGGCACCTATGTCGATCCCGTCTGGCGGGTCACCGACACCCGGGATTCGATCACTCCGATCACCGCCGGCCTGATCGTCGAGCTTTCAGGTCGCACCCAGGAAGGCCGCTTCGCCCCCTTCCTCAGCCACAACCCGACCGCGTTGATCCTCGGCCAATCGGACGGCTTCCCCGAGCCGCTCCACCCGATGCGGCATCTCCTGCTCGATCCCACCTTTCACAGCCAGTGGGTGGAGCTGGACGTCTTCATCCGTGATGCGGAGCTGGACGCGGGCCGCCTGCTGCTCCGATGCGCGTTCGGACCGCGCAACTTCGACGCGTTTGTGACCGGCGACTGGAAGAACCGAGGCATCCCCGCGTCGTTGAAAAGATCCGACGCCCGCATTCGCGGCGTCTACGGCTCCATCTTCAACGATCGTCGGCAGTTGGTGGACATGCGCCTGTTCGTTCCCTCGGTCGAACAGATCACCGTGCTGGATCCCGGCATGGCTGCGGCGTTCGCGCGACCGCCGACGCGAATCGGCGAGATCATGCAGTTCAATCCCCACCCGACGGAACGCATTCACCTGACGGGCACCGTGCTCGCGCACATCGTCGGGGAGAGCCTTTACCTGCGGGGCGCCGACGGCGCAATCCGGGCAGACACCCCCCATGCCGATCTGCTCTTGCCGGGCCAGACAGTGGATGTCGTGGGATTCCCTCGCGCCGGCCAGATCCGCCCGCTCCTGCTCGACACGATTGTGAAAGCCGGGAGGCTGGACACCCCGCCGGCACCGATCGAACTGAATGCCGACCAGGTTCAGCACCACCCGATCGATGGTGATCTGGTGCGCATGGAGGCGCGACTGATCGACCATTTCGAGCGCCCGGGAAACTCCCTGCTGCTGTTTCAGTCCGACGACATCACCTTTCACGCCCGGCTTCTCGAAAAACAACCCATCCCCGCCACATTGAAGCCCGGCAGCTGGGTGAGGCTCACAGGCGTCTGCGTCCTGTCCGGCAACGGAAACATCGAGGTCGAGGAAAGCACCGACAGTCTTCGTGGCCCGATTTCGCAAGCGGTCGGATTCAGTCTGATTCTTCGCGGATTGAACGACATCGAAATACTCCGATCTCCGCCCTGGTGGACGCCCGGCCGCCTGCGGAGCCTCGGTGTCGTGTTGTTTGTCGTGACCGGAGCCGCCTTTCTCTGGGGGGCGATGTTACGACGAAAAGTCCACCAGCAGACCGCCGTCATCGCCGATCAGGTCCGGCGCGAGCAGGTCGCCGAGGAACGGTCCCGTATTGCCCGCGAACTCCACGACACACTGGAACAGCAGCTCGTGGGCATCACCATGCAACTGGACACCGCCGCCTCACGCATCGACCACGCCCCCGACCGCGCGCGGGCCTCGATCGACCTCGCCCGCGCCATGCTGCGACGCAGCCAAACCGATGCCCGCCAATCGGTCTGGGATCTCCGCTCCACCGATCTCAGCCGGATTCAGCTCGACGAGGCGCTTCGCGAAATGGTCGAGCCGCTCAATCAGGATTCCGGCCCGCAGATCACCGTCGAAACCAAAGGCCCATTCCCCACACGCCTTGACGGAGTCGCGAAGAACCACCTGCTTCGAATCGCCCAGGAGTCCCTGACCAACTCGCTGAAACACGCCTCGGCGAAACACGTTCACATCTTGCTGTCAGTGTCCACCGAACGGATTGAACTCGAGATCCGCGATGACGGCCGGGGATTCAAACTCCCGGGGCAGGCAGGAGCCCACTTCGGTCTCATGGGCATCCGCGAACGCGCCGCCAAACTCAACGCCGCGCTCGACATTGAAAGCCGCCCAGGCCGGGGCACCTCGATCAGACTCTCCGCCCCCACAAGTCATGAAATCCCAAGCTGAAATCCGCCTCCTGATCGTCGACGATCACTTCTTTGTCCGCATGGGACTCGCTGAATCCCTCAACGACGAACCCGACCTCCGCGTCGTCGCCGAGGCGGGCACGAACGCCGAATGCATGACCGCCTTCGCCCAACACCACCCGGACGTCGTCCTTTTGGACCTGAACCTCCCGGACGGCAACGGCATCGACACCCTGATCGCCATCCGGCGAAGCGATCCAAACGCCCGCTTCATCATGCTCTCGGTGGACGAAGGCGAGGACGACATTCATCGCGCGGTCGAAGCGGGTGCCCGCGCCTATCTGCCGAAATCAATCGAGCGCGAGGATCTGCTGGAGGCGGTCCGCGCGGTCGCCGCAGGCGAAACCTATTTCCCTGCACGCATCGCCGGTCGCCTGCGGGATCGCCGACAACGCCCTGACCTGACCGGACGCGAAATGCAGGTGCTCTCCCTCATCGTCCAAGGCTGCAGCAACAAGGAAGCCGCCGCGAACCTCGGCGTCACCGAGCCCACCATCAAGCAGCACGTCGGCAACATCCTTCGAAAACTGGAAGTACTCGACCGCACCCAGGCCGTCACCGCCGCCATTCAACGCGGCCTGGTCCGGCTGGGTTGAAGGCTCAAAGCCGGCTCGCGGCCAGTTTCAGGATCATTTCAAATTCCGCGGCTTCCATCGGCATCACCGAAAGCCGCGAGTGACGCACCAGCAATAGGTTTTCAAGCCGCTTGTCCGCCTTGATCTCCGTAAGGGAGACCGGTCGTTTCAAGGCCTTCACCGGTTTGAAATCAACACAGGACCAATCCCCTCCCGTCGCGGTCGGATCCGGGTACGCCTCGCGCAGCACCTCGGCGACGCCGACAATCTCCCTGCCCGTTCCACTGTGGTAATAGAAAGCCAGATCCCCCTTCCTCATCGCCCGGAGATTGTTGCGCGCCTGATAGTTGCGAACCCCGTCCCATTGCGCTTCACCGGCCTTCACGAAATCATCCCACGAAAACGTGTCCGGCTCCTGCTTGATCAGCCAATGACGTTTGGTGGCGGCCATGCGACGAGCCTTACGAGGTATGACGACGCTCGACCTCTTTGGCCGCCGCGCTGACGCCACGAAAATTGCCCTCTTCGCAACAGGCGACAAACCCTTCCGCAACGGATTTCAAGGACTCCCATTCCCGCCGAATCCGTTTCGCCTCATCGGCCGAAATGTGGTTGTCCCCGGCCGCGTGCGCGATCACGGCGAGCAGATCAGCGAAGTCCTGAAGGATTTGATTGGTGGCCGGCATCAGGGCTTCCGGATGCGCCCAGTTCGCCTCCGGATTGCGAATGAAAAAACCGCCCGCCTGTTCGCAAATCCACTGCACGATCCTGGGATCCTTCGTCGCCTCGATGATCTTGCCGATCCGGTCCAGCGGATTGGTCGCGCCGCTCCCGGTGCCCTCAGCGCTTTCCGCCCACTTGTAAACCATGGAAAGCGACAGACCCGTCACATCAGCAATCTGTTTGGGACTCGAGTCCTTGAAGACCTCGCGCAATACCTCATGGGATTTCACGTCCGGGAAAATGACGAGGCGGACAGGCCTTTTCAAGCCCTGTCCGCCCAAGATGTGACTCAGAGACAATACCAAGGCAAAGCCGTCACCTTGTCGTGCAATCGCATGGGGCGCGGACATCGGCAGACAAGATAGGCCTGCTCGGCGGACTTCCGATGCTCGTCCATGAAGGTCAGCAGATGTCGCGCATCGGACAGCCGGGGATTCTCGCTCCACTTTACTTCGATCGGCGTCAGCGTGCCGCCCCTTTCTATGATGAAATCCACTTCGGACCCGTCCTTCGTCCGCAGGTGAAAAAGCTTTCCCTCGCCCAGATATTGCAGCCGCTTCCAAAGTTCAATTCCCACCCACTGCTCAAAAATAGGCCCCGGATTGGTTTTCACCACGTCAGTTGTCGCCTTCAGTCCGGCGGCGGCATGCCGAACCCCGAGGTCGAAAAACAGAAATTTCGGCGTCGATAGCAACGATTTGCGCGCGCTTCGGGAGAACGCCTCCACCCGAAACCCCATAAACATGTCCTCCAACAACTGATAGTGGCTCTTCACGGTCGGCTGCGACACACCACTTTCTTTTGAGATCGCGGCGTAGTTCACGGTCCGGCCCGACTCCTCCGCCGCCAAGCGCATGAAACGAACGAACGCCCCCCAGTCCTTCACGAGCGCCTCGCGCCGAATCTCTTCCTCCAGATGCACAAACGCAAAGGATCGGAGCAGTTCGGCCCGGTCTTCCTCCGGTGCGGCAACCACTCCGGGCAGATCACCAAAGGCCAGCCTCGTCAGCAAATCGGCCGCCGGGAACGGGTTTTCGTTCGCCTCGCCCTTTCCCCAGACAAACGGCAACGGCGACACCGCGGGTGCGGTCGGAGGAGCGTCCGCCGGATGCTCCGCCATCGTCAGCGGCAGCAGCCGGTGGTAAAAGCTACGCCCGGGTAACAGATTCGCGCCCATTCGCCGAAGCTTACGAGCCGAACTGCCGCACAACACGAAACGCCATCTGTTCTTGTCACCGTCGAACAAATGTTGCACGGCGTCGAAGATCGAGGGTACAGACTGAGCCTCGTCCACAAAGACGAAGTGCCCGTTTGCACTCGACGGCAGCGCCCGACATTCACGGGAAAAGGCGCCAGCATCGGCCAGGTGACGGGTCCGTTCGCCGGGATCCGCCAGGTCAAAAACCAGAGTTTCCGGCGGAAGCAGCGACCCCACCAAAGTAGACTTCCCGGTCTGCCTCGCCCCAAAAATCAGGTGGACGTAGGGCCGTGTCAGCTTCTTCGCCAGCGTTTCTCCATACCAGCGGTTGAACATACACCACTTTATATTTAGACGAATAATCTAAAGTCAAGTTTACAGCCCACGCGAAACACTACATGTCTCATCAGGGGGGATTGCGTTTTCCATGGATGCCGGTCGGCACCCAAAGCTAATTCTTCAAGGCGTCCAGAATGACACGGGCCACATCCTGTCCGAGAACGATGCTGCCCTCCGGCTTGTAGTGGACGTTGGCGGGAAGCATCAGCTCCTCCATGCGCTCCTTGCTCATGGTGTAAAGGTCGTGCGTGGGAATGCCGTGTTTCTTCATCACCTTCGCGGCGATCTCGTTGTATTTCACAGAGTCACCGACCACGCGGCCAGCCGCACCGGGCGGCACCGGCGTCGTGTTCCGCCAGATGAGCTTGGCCTTGGTCTGTTGCAGGCGTTTCACGAGCTTCGCCAGATTCTTCTCATACTCGGCCGGCGGCACCTGCTGATGCCCGCCCTTTTCCTTGGGCACAAGATTCTCGCCATTGGGGCCCATGTATTTCAGATCGTGCAGCCCCCAGTTGAAGTGGATGACATCCCAATGTCCGTCACCAAGCCACTTGTCGATGTTCGCCAAGCCGCTCGTGGTGGGACCGCCGTTGGCGGGAATCCGATGGAGATTCGCCTTGCCCGCGAGCGCCTCACGAGTGGCCAGTGTGTAACCGATCGAGATCGAGTCCCCGATGAGCAGCACGCGCGGCAGACCGGCGACATCCTCGATCGGAGCCATCGCGGGATTCGGTTTGCGCACCGGTTTCTTGGCCGCCTTCTTTGCAGCGGCACTTGCGTCCGCACCGAAAACAAACAGGCTGGCGATGAGAGTTAGAGAAAGGAGTTTCTTCATAAGCGGTCCCGGCTGATACCGCGGAAATCCATGTCTTGGCAAACGGCAAATGGCGCGACGGAAACTTGACTTCGGGCGGGAATTCGCTGATTCCGGTCCCCGTTCCAAGGGCGGTTCTGATTAAACAATCAACAAAGGAGTTATCATGAGGAGTGCTATGAATGGGGTCTTAGGAGTTTGCTTATGGGTCACCGTGTTGTCCGCGACTGCGGCGGAGGATCGGGTGGACGGCCGCGGACGGATCATCGATCTGTCACCGTATTACACCACGCGCTTTGACGCGCCCGGCTATGACAAGGCGGGAAAACAGCTGCCGTCGATCAATCCGGTTTTTGACGGCCTGCGCTTTGATCTGCGCGGACAGGTCACGTTGTGGGGGCGGACCATGTCGGAACGGCACGAGTATTGCCCGGTGGCGGCGCGAGGCATTTCGGTCGGCGCAAAGTTCGAGGAGTTGCATCTGTGTCACCATGCGCGTTGGACGGATGTGCCCGGCAACACGATCGGCCTGGTGCGGCTCAACTACGCGGACGGTTCGCGGCACGAATATCCGATCGTGTTTGGTGAACATGTGCGGGACTGGTTTTTCCTGCCGAGCTACGAGGACGAGACCTTGGGCGATCCCGAAGCCAAGGTGATCTGGCGCGATCCCGACGAGGGCAACAACCATCTTCGGGGATTCCGGCGACTCTGGAAAACCCGTTTCCTGAATCCGCACCCCGAACGAACGGTGGCCACAATGGACTTCGAATCCACCAGGAGCTTCGCCCACTACAGCGTGGTCGCAGCCACCATCGCGGCCCGGGACGAAACCAGGCAACAAACACCCTCAATCCCCTTCGACCAGCCGAAACGCCGGTTCACCGGGAAGATCGAAATCACCGTGCTGGACCAGGCCACCGGCAAACCGTTGCCCAACGTCGTGGTGGATCCGGGCACCTTCACGCTCGGAGCCGGCGTGGTGGCGGAGATGCTGATCACGGACGCCAAGGGACAGGCGACCTTCCGCTACTGGCAGGAGGAAACGACCCGCGTTTACCTTCGCATCCGAGGAGACGGTTATGTGCCGCAGTACAAGTCTTTCAGCGGGATCATCGCAGAAAACTTCGAGTTCCGCCTCGTTCGCGGAAAAACGATCGGCGGCGTGGTGATGGATGACGCGCAACAGCCCGTGGAGGGCGCGACCGTAACGCTCGGCATGCAGGCCGCATGCACCGACGCGGACGGACACTGGACGCTGTCGGGGGTAAGTTCATCAGGCTATCGACCCTATCGTCTGACCGTGGGACATCCGAATTTCTTGACCGCGACCTTTCACATCGGACGGGAGGTTGACTTTGCCGACCTCGGCAAAAACGAGGCCGTCCTGATCCTCAGCCCCGGACGCTAACTCTGCGGCACGGTGGAGGTTTAGGCGGGCAATCCGATTGCTGGTGCGATGATCATCTTCGGCACATCTCTATTCGACCGATCGAAATCAGAGACCACAACCGACACCACAGGATCTTTTCTCCTAAATGACCTGCCCGAGGGCGCGAACTACGTGACCGCCACCGCGCCCGGCAAGGCCATGGAAGGAGTCCACGTCAGCGTAGGCCGAATGCGGCCAACACAGACGGTTTAGCATCATTTCACCAGGACGGCCGATTGGCCGGTTTCATTGAAGCGAAGCTCCGGATGAAGAGCAGCAGTTCGCGTTGTCGAAAGACGATCTGCAGCCTTCTCGCAAGACCATCAAACCCCGACAAGATGAGGATTTGATCGCAACGGTTGGCTGCTTAAAAACAGTGGAAGGAGTCGTCGTGGATGACGCGCCCGGCAAACCATTGCCGAACGAACCGACAAGCCTCGACTCCGCAACCCGAAATCAGGAGGCGATGCGCGTGCAGTTCTTCGATTTCCCATTGAAGACGGCACCAACGGACAGGTAACCATTCCCAAGCTACCGCCGGGTGACTATCGACTGGTTCGGCTCCTCGAAGCCGGAGCTCCCAGGCGATATTCGTGGTCCCCATTGAGCAGTGTCCCGTTGACCGTAGAGGCCGGCAAGACGGTCCATGTCAGTCTG
>JADHOF010000126.1 GCA_016779125.1 Verrucomicrobiia bacterium
ACCACGTTTGCAGCCACGTTCACAGGCGTTGGATGGTTGTCCGTCTCTCCCGTGCCGAGGTGGCCGAACTGATTCTTCCCAAACCCCCAGAGTGACGCGGGAGAAACTGTCTGGCTGATGTTGCTACCGACGAGCATTGATGCTGGTAGTGGGCCGAGTGCGCCAACTGGCAAAGCGAACACCTGACGCTGTGCAACCGCTCCTTGCGTATTCCCACCCGTTGCCAGCCGCAGTAGGTCGCCGGCCGGTTCCGCGTTCAAATTGACAGCAGCGCTGTTGTTGAAGAACGACGCCTGATTCTGGGCAATCCAGAGTCCTTGAAGATCGCGCACCCAGCAGTTTCCGTAGCTCGCCGAGCGGGCAATGTTGGCTGTGCCGCCGAAGTCCTCAACGAAAGACGCGAAGCTATCGACGGGGCGGTTGACCTCGTAGCGACGCAATGTCGCTAGATGCGTCCAGCGATCCGTGGCGGGGTCGTAGAAATGCGCGGCGTAGTCTGTGAATGTGGCCTGAAAGAGGACTTCGAGCGCCATCCGGTAGCGGACGCCAACCTGCCATTCGAAATCGTGCATCGTCTTGTAGCCGGTGCCTTCGCCGCCGAATCGTTGAGCGACCGTTCCGGGGTGGCGATAGACGACCTCCGTCTGCGGACCTGAATCCACGTCCCATACGGAGAAATGAACGTGCTTCTGAGTTCCAGAAAGCCGCTGCAAGCCCATGTAACCGGTGTTCCAAACCATGGCCGCGTAATAGGTCACGTCAGCGGATTGGTCGATCCTGACATCTACAAGTGCGGCGTTGCCGTGAGTGGTCCCCCCGTTGCGTTTGTAGTCGAACCAAACAGACCCGGCAGATGCCGCCCGGGATTCGTTCGCCGCCGGTAGGCAAGCAATGATGATGATCGCGAACGCCAGCAACGTCTTGCCCGACACAGATACAATTCTCCCCATGAAATTCCTTTGCGCCTAATTTATCTAACGGTCGGGCGAGGATTGAACAGGCGTCGCCCTTCAGCAATCACGAATTCTGCACTCTGCGGAGCGAATTGGTTGGCTTCCTCACGTCCCCCGTTCGGTGATTCCGGGATGTCCGCGTCAACTGAAAGCTCGTCCAGAAAGTTTCAGGTCGCCTGATTTGCGAGATAGTGGCCGAACTTCTTCCCGACCGCCCGACACGTTGATGTGGCGTCAATATAGCCGTCCACGGTGCGTCGGAGGATTAGGGCGGGCCGGTCGATCTGGTGGGCGTTCAAAGCGATAGAAATGGCCGCGCCCGACGGTCGGCAAGAGGTGTTTTGAATCTTTTTTTGATGTTCTTTCCACCCCCCAAAGACGGGAATGTAGATCCTCGAATGAACATATTCTGGCATGGGTCGAAGAATGAAAAGGGAGGTAGTTTCTGAGTGGTTAAATTCGGAGCGAGTGGAGAGCTCGAACTAGAAAAACGGTTGATTTCATCAACTCTAACGATATAGTAACTCTCATGAGCTTTCACGCCTCGACGGATTGCGGACTGACCTCGATTGAAAATTTGACCGAAGAACTTCGGGTCTCCCTCTCCACGGTCTACCGATGGCAGAGGCGCGGATGGTTGCAAGGCGTGATGGTGGGGCGGAGACGTTACTTCACCCGGGAGCAACTGAAACGATTCGAACAGCGGGCCTCTATGAGGTGGACCCCGAAAATCGGGCCAGGAGTTAAGCTGTGATTGTGGCGGTTTGGCACGGGCTGTAAACCCAACCCAGACGAGACACGATGAAAGCCAAACGAAAACGACACGATCCCCAGTACAAAGCCCGCGTGGGCCTGGAGGCGCTCAAGGGCGTCAAGACCATCCAACAGATCGCCAAAGAGTCTGAGGTCCATCCGACGCAAGTCTCGGATTGGAAGAAAACGATGAGTGAGGGCGTCGCCGGCCTCTTTGGGCCGGGGCGTGCCCGGACGAGCGACGAGGAGTTCGAGCGTGAGCGCAAGGACCTGCATTCCAAGATCGGGCAACTGGCCGTGGAAGTGGATTTCCTGCGGGAAAAGTCAAAGCAGCTCGGTCTGTAAGGGATCGCATCGAGCTGACTGACAAAACGCATCCCACTCTGAGTATGAGAAGACAATGTGAACTGCTCGAGGTCGCCCGCTCCTCGGTCGAATACCAACCGGTCGCCGAAAGCGAGGAAGATCGCCGGATCAAGCGCGTGCTCGACGAGATCTACCTGATCGATCCGTGCCTTGGGAGCCGGCGTCTGGTGACGGTCCTCAAGCGCGACTACGGGCTCAAGGTCAATCGCAAGCGGGTGCAACGATTGCGCCGGGAGATGGGCCAGGAGGCGATCTGGTGCCGGCCGCGCACGAGCATCCCTGAGGCCACGCATCGGAAGTATCCGTATTTGTTGCGGAAACTGTCCATCGAAAGACCGGACCAGGTGTGGTGCGCGGATATCACCTATGTGCCGATGCCGGGCGGTCACGCGTACCTTTGCGCGGTGATGGACTGGTATTCCCGCAAGGTCCTTGGCTGGGCGGTTTCCAACACCATGGACACCGGATTGTGCCTGCGGGCGCTCAATCAGGCGCTCGCCGTGACCGGGCGGACTCCCGAGATCTTCAACACCGATCAGGGTTGTCAGTTTACTTCCGAGGAGTGGACCGAACGCCTGCTGGAACTCGGAGTGAAGATCAGCATGGACGGTCGCGGTCGCTGGATGGACAACGTCTTCATCGAACGCCTGTGGCGGAGCCTCAAATACGAGGAGATCTACCTGTGGGAACACGCGACAGTGCCGGAATTGGAATCCGGACTGGAGGCGTGGTTCAAACGTTACAACACCTGGCGGCCGCACGAAGCCCTGGGGAATCTCACCCCCGAAGAAGTCCACAATCAACCGAGGCATTCGGCGAATGCCGAAACCGCGGCCGAGAAAGAAGCCGCATGACGACCCGCAGGATCGGGCCCGTTTTGGATGCCTCCACGCCAGGCTCCGCACGCCACTGCGCGACGCGCCGTGACGTGCTCCGCCTTCCGTTGCGGCATCCAAAACGTCCCACCTGCCACCTCACCCTCAACCCCGGAATCCTTGATTCCTCAAACCCAATGCAATACACATTCCCACACCACCGCCGCCATAGCTTAAATTAGCTCCCCAGTGGCCGGAGATCGGGGTCCACCTCAGAGTGGCCGACGATCCGCGCCAAGTAGGTATGGGACGTGGGGATGTCCCAAGAAGAAACGCGAACCGCCGACCACTTCAAAAATGTGCCGACTCCGACGAAGTGCAAACAGAAACCTGCGCCGGCAATGAAGTTGGTGAATTCCTGGCTGATGCGAAGGGCGTGACATTTGTCGTGTCGCCGGTAACTCTTTCGGCATGAGGCAATCACATCCCTTCACCTTGAAGATCTTCGTTGCCGAGGGTGATCCAGACGGACTGCGGTTGATCGAGCGGTCCAATTGGACCGGTAAGGTTGTGGTTTTTCCACGCTCCCTTTTCCCGCAAATCCAGTCAAGGGAGGAACTCCGTCTCGCGGGCATCTATATGCTGATCGGTCCCGACGATGCTGGCGGCGGGAGCATGGCCTATATCGGCGAAGGTGATCCCGTGGGGCCTCGACTTGCCAGTCATTTTGCCAAAAAGGACTTTTGGACTTGGGCGGTCTTCTTTGTGGCTGGACCGGGTAACTTGAACAAGGCCCATGTTCAGTTTTTGGAATCCCGGTTGATCAAGCTCGCAAATGAGGCCAAGCGCATGCGCTTGGACAACGCAAATCACCCTGCGGAACCAAGTCTGTCGGAGGCTGACTACGCTGACATGGAGGTGTTCTTGCAAAACATGCTTGAGATGCTGCCCGTGCTTGGGATCAAGGCGTTCGAATCCGCCAGCGATCGGATGGGATCAAGTTCCGAGCGAATCGTGCTTACTTGCAGCGGGAAAGGAGTGATCGCGAGAGGGTATGAATCGAGTGAAGGTTTCGTGATCAAAGAGGGATCGCAGGCGGTTTCCGTCGAGAATGAAGCACCCTCTTTCGAACAGCATGTGAGCCATGTTCACAAGTTGCGGCGCGAACTGATCCGGCGGGGTGTTGTCGAACCAGACTCGGGGAGCCTGAAGTTCACTCAGGACTACCCCTTTTCGTCACCATCGAACGCCGCCGCCTTTGTGTTTGGGGCGAGTTCGAACGGCCGCACCGCTTGGAAAGATAGCAAGGGGCGGCCCCTCAGAAAGATCCAAGAGCAGGCGAGCAAAGCAAGCGACTCTGAATGAATCGGGCGTTGACCCCGATCACAGACCGAGCAGGGATTTGGGGATGGTTTCGCATTGCCGAATCCTGATTCTGTGACGAGCTGGGATGTCATGAACAAGGATGACATCGAGAAGACGGAGAAGGAGATTCTGCGGCTGCTTCAGGCGTTGAAGACCACCAAGACGAGGGCCTACAAAGCCCGGGATTCCGCGCTCGTGAGGGTTACCTCTGCATGGAGAGCGAAGGATCCCCGATCATCTTCCGCAAGCTGCGCATCCGCGAGCTGCCCTGAGCGTCCTACTCGAAGTGGACGATGCCGCGTTGGATGGCGGCGGTGGCGGCCTGGGTGCGGTCTTGTACGCCCAGTTTGCTGAGGATGCTGCTGACGTGTTGCTTGATGGTGATTTCAGCGAGTCCGAGCTGGGCTGCGATTTCCTTGTTGCTGTGTCCGTCGACGATGCGCTGAAGGACGCCGTGTTCCCGGTCGGTGAGCGTGCCTCGCGTGACCCGATCCGCCATGCGGCCCGCGAGCAATGGCGGGAGAAATTTGCCCCCTTTCGCCACCGTGCGAATCGCGTGGAGCACCTCCACGCGGTCGGCGGACTTTAGCACGTAGGCCGCCGCGCCGGCCTTCATCGCCTGATAGACGTCCTCCTCCCCCTCGTAGACGGACAACATCATCACGCGCGCCTTCGGGAACTCGGCCCGAATCGCAGCGAGGGCCTCGACGCCGCTCATTCCGGGCAGGCGCCAATCCATGGTGACGACGTCAGGTTGATGCTGTCGGTAGAGTTCCACGGCCTCCTCGCCCGAGCCGCCCTCGGCGATCACCTCGATGTCGTTCTCGAATTTCAGGGAGGCGGCCATGCCCATTCGGACGGCGAAATGATCGTCGATCAGGATGACCCGGATTTTGGAATTTTCACTAGATGTCATTTCCTATGTCTTGTTCGGTTTGCTTGCGGTGTCGAAGGCGTTTGGAACGGTGAGGGCGACCAGAGTGCCAGCGTTGGGTTTGCTTTCAATGGTGATCCGCCCTTTGATTTTTCTGGCTCGCTCTCGCATTCCGGCCAGCCCGAAATGGCCGTCTTTGGCGGACCGTTCGTGTCCCGGTGCGAATCCCGCCCCGTCGTCGGACACCCGGAGCGTGACAGAGGCCGGTTGGTAATCCAGAGCAATCTTGATGTGCTTCGGTCGGGCGTGTTCGACGGCGTTGTTCACCGCCTCCTGGGCGATCCGAAGGATGTTGTTCTCGATCTGGGTGGGGAGACGCTTGCGCTCGCCCCGGCAGGTGATCGAGATTTTCACGTCGGGATTTTGGCCGTGCAGCATGCTCATGACCTCCTGAAAAGCCGATTCCAGATCGCCTGTCTCCAGGGCGGTCGATCGGAGATCCCAGACGGATCGGCGGGTTTCATTGCGGCTGTGGCGGAGCATGGCCCGGGCCATGTCCAGGGTTTCTGCGGCAACCTCCGGCGCGGTGCCCAGGTTGCCGCTGGCGGCGTCGAGCTGCATCTGTATGCCGGCCAGTTCCTGTTCCAGCGTGTCGTGCAGTTCGCGGGCGATGCGGGTGCGTTCCTCCATTACGGTTTCCCGCTCCAGTTTGTCCTCGATGAAGAGCGTCTGGCGCTCAACTTGGCGGCGAAGCGCGTGGATCCACGCCATCGACGCGACAAGCGCCACGGCGATGAGGAGCAGTGCCCAGACCACCCGTCTGCCGGTCCAGAAAGGCGGAGGCGCGATGAGCGCGAGGTCGGAGGGACGTCGCACGTGAAGATAGAACGAGACAGAATGAAAGCCGGCCGTGTTGGTGGTTTGATTCTGCGCGCCGCGCCTGAACTCGTTGACGCAAATGCCCGAAACCTCGACGAGACTTCCCACGGACGGAAGTTCAGGGAGGGGGGCGATACGGTCTGCCAGGAGGCGGACCTGATAGAAGTGGTCGTCAGATTCAAGAAGAACGCTTTGGGAGTCCGGCTGAATGAGATGATCGACGACCTTGCCCTGCATTCGAACCGGTGCCCCGTGGAAGATGCCGCTGTAGGCGCCGGACGCGGTCACCGTGAGGGGTTGGGGTTGGTTGGTGTCTCCCACTACTGCGAACACGGCATTCAGCAGGGCGGGGTAGCCGTCTTTGTCAGACGGAAAGCCGACCACCTGCACCATGACGCCGGGCCAGACGGGATCGCGCTGCGGGGTTTCGACCCAAAGCCAGCCGGTGCGGTCGGCGAGATAGAACCCGCGTTCGGGATCGTCCATGGTCACAATGCCGGACACGCGCTGGCGGAGGCGTGTGCCGGGTTGAAACTTCAGGACGGAGTTTACCGTTCGGATGGGTATTTCCGCGAACGCCCCCAAGCCCGGGTCCTCAATGAGCAATTCGGACCAGTCCTGAGCCAGGAGCTGAATGCCGATAAGCTTGTGAAACTGTGTGGCGATCGGGACGTAGATGCCGCGGACCGTGACGACGGCTCCGATCAGTTTGTCGATTTCGGCCGCTGTTTTATCGGTGGCGGGAAGGATCGCCTCGAATGGCCCTCCCGAGGCGCTGATGCTGATGGCTATGTTGCCCTCACCAAATTTCAGGGGCCCCGGCGCGTGACCCCGCACAACGCCTCTTACCTCGACGTAGCGTGATTGGTTCGCCGGATTGTTCAGGTCGTCGGCGTCCAGATGGGTGGGGCGTGGTTGTGTGCGGCGGCTGACGATCTCGATGCCGACAGGAGCATCGCCGACCACAACGACGGTCGGGGCGAAACTGCCGCGTTGTGTGCGTCCGATGATTCGGACGACCGTTCCTCGCGTGATCGAGCTCGTGGTTTCGTCCGGTTGCTCGGGAAGACTGAAGAATGTCGCACCGGAACTGTCCCGAAGCGTTGCCAGGCCGGCTCCCGGATTGACGTAGGTGACCGTTCCCTGAATTTGCACGGGATAGCCCAGCTCCGCCTCGTATTGGGACAGCAGCTGCACGTCCACCACCCGGCGCAGAATCGGAAGGGGGGGAGGCGCTTTGGTTGTCGTCGCGAGGCTCGCGTCAATCTCCGGGGGGGCGGCCGCAGGGGCAAACCCGGAAATCATACCGAGCAAACACACGAGGGCGCGTAAGAACATCGGTGTGAAGCTAGATCGACCCGATGGACCCGACAATGCTTATCCGAAGGCTCAGCGAATGATCGCGCGGGCTTTCAGGAAGCTTGTGGTTTGCGCGAGAAAATTCCGGTAGAGGTCGAGGTCGAAGATCAGGTAGCCGTGGTCGCCCCCGGGGTGGGTGACGAGGATGGAATCGTTTCCGGCGGCGAGCATGAGTTCATGGAATCGGGCCGCGCCCGGGTAGGGGGTGACGCGATCGGCATCGCCGTGAAAGGTCAACGTGGGGGGAAGGCCGGCGCGGACGTGATCCACCGGGGAAAGTTCACGCCAGGCGTCTCCGATCTTCTTTTGTCCGTAACCTTTGTCCGAGGTGTCGATGACCGGATAGAGAAGGATCAAGGCGTCGGGAACGGCGGACACGAGAACGTCGTCGTTCGGGTCGTCGATCCGGTCGAACAACGCGGTGCCGACCGCCACGTGTCCACCGGCGGATCCTCCCGCGACAATGATTCGGTTCGGATCGATCCCGAGTTCCCCCGCGTGCGATCGGAGAAAGCGGATCGCGGAGCGCCCGTCTTTCACGCAATCGAACACAGTCGTCTTGGAGCTTTTCGAAAGCAGGCGGTATTCGATGCTGACGCCGACAAGTCCCCGCTTCGCGAAATGATCCGCGATCGGATAAAACCAGCGGGGCTCTCCGCCGCTCCAACCGCCGCCGTGAATCACGACGAACGCGGCCCGCTCCTCGCTTGGCGCGAGATTTGGGGGATTGAAGAAGTGCAGCTTCAGCTCGCGGCCATCGACGGTTTTGTAGGCGAGCTTGTGGTCGGGTTCGAGCGTCGCCGCCAAGGAGTCGAGAGCGCGGACCCGTCTGGCGGGCGCGCCGAACGTGTCGCCCACGAAGGCGAACAGCATTAGTGAGAGGAGTATCCGGGTCATTCCTTGATCGGCTCCAGCGTCAGGGGATCGCGAAGAGGCACGTCGCTCAGCCTTCCTTTCGCGAGGTCGGTGAGGCGCACCTTGTGGTCTGGATGGCCCTTGAGGATTTCGTCCTTCTTGCCGACGACGAGGATAAATGCCCTGTCGAGTTTCATGAAGCGTTGCGCCACGCGTCGCACGTCGTCGGCGGTGACCTTCTCCATTCGCGCCCGGTAGGTCTTCCAGTAGTCGGGGTGTTTCGCGAAACGTCCGCTCATTTCCCCGTCGGCGAAGATTGAGGCGACCTGTCCCTTGGTGGCGAAGGCCTGGGGGAAGGTCTCGATGAAAGACTTCTTGGCGGTGTCGAGCTCCTCATCGGTGACGGGTGCCGTCGCGATGCGCCTCAACTCCTCCATCACGATGGATGTGGCGTAGGCGACGGTCATGGACTTGGACTGGAATCCCGCGATGAAGTACTGGGGGTAATGGATTCCGCCCGGCAACGCCGATCCGGCCGAGTAGGCCAGCCCCTCGTCGGAGCGGACACGGTTCATGATACGGGAGGTGAAACCGCCGCCGCCGAGAATGTCGTTCATGATCTGGGATGCGAAAAAGTCGGGGTCGTCACGATGAATTCCGGGCATCACAACGTTGACGCGGCCCTGTGGTACGTCCTTTTCGACAAGATACACACCCGGTTTTGCCATCGTGTATTCAGACGGAATCGCCGGAGGCACCTCGCCCTGGAAAGGCCATTTCGCGAAAAGGGTCTCCAGTTTCGCCAGCATCTTTTCCCGGTCAAAATCCCCGTTCACGGCCACGACGAAGTTTGCCGGGACAAACCAGCGGCGGTGAAAGGCGTGAAGATCTTCGGGGGTGATCGATTCGAGGGACGCTTTTGTGCTGAGGCGGTTCAGGAAGAAATCGTCGCCGTAGACCAGCCGGTAACGTTCGCGGCGCTCGATGCCGCGGGGATCGTCGTTGCGCTGCTTCATGGATTGGAGCAACTGCTCGCGGCGGAGCTGGAGCTTTTCCGATTCGAAACTGGGAACGGTAAGAACCTCACGGAGGATCTTGAGGCCTTCGTCGAGATCCTTTGAGAGGAGGTTCACGCTCACGTCTCCGGACGTGTCTCCGATGGAACTTCCGAGCCGGGCTGCGAGAAAGGCGACATGCTCGTCCAAATCTTCCGCCTTCCAGCTTTTGGTGCCCCCTTTGGTCAACAGGTAGCCTGCGAGATCCGCGAGACCTTCCTTGCCTTTGGGCTCAAGATAACCACCCGTACGGACGCTGATCGAGATGTTGATGAGCGGCAATTCGCGGTCCGGCACGATGTAAACGACCGGTCCCGCCTTCAATTCAACGCGATGAGCCGAGGGCTCGGGGGGCTCAAATTTGAGCGGCGGAAACGTCAGTTTTTCCGGGCGGTCGGGAATGGCCTGCGTGAGCCCGTTCCCCGTCGCGGCGACGAAAAAGAACAGGCCGAGCGCGGCGGCCAAGGTTCGACGATTCGAACGATTGAACATGGCGGGAGGAAAATGGGGATCACTCCAAAAGGAAACAGAAATCTTCCGGGAACACCCGTGTGTCCGGCACGCGTCGTTCAACGGGCGTCGGGAATCTGTGCGGGCAGATCTTCGGCGTGGGCGGCAAGGTTCAGCCGGCGGGCGCCAAGGAAGATCACGGCGGTGCCGGCCGCCGCCATCAGGGCGGCGAAGAGGAAGATCATGCGCAGATTCTGTCCCGTCGCCTCGGCGATCAGGCCGACGCACCAATTGGCGGTCATGGGGCCGAGTCCGGAGCCGAAAAGGATCAGCAGCGTCTGTGCCGTCGAGCGGACCTCCCGCGGCGCGATGGCATTGACCACGAGGCTGACACCGATGTGATGAAACACGATCACCAGGCCGGTCAGCAGGTGGCTCGCGACCAACAAGGTGAGGTTGTCGCTGAAGGCAAAAATCAGATGCCTGGCGACCATGCAGAGGCAGCCGATGAGAATCGTGTGGGCGTAGGAGATGCGATGCAGAATGCCCCGTTGCCACCGAAACAGGAGGATCTCCAGCACCACCCCGACACACTGCGCCGGCCCGATCCACTTGCGCTCCATGCCCAGTTCCTCCAGCAGCGCCGGGGAGTAGATCGCCTGGATGGAGAACGACGAGGCGATGAGGAAATAGACAACGAGCAGGATGAGATACACGGGGTTGCCCGCCAGTTTGCGGATCGCCTGGAGATAGGTCATCCGTGGATCGTCGGTCTCCAGGGTGTGGGTGATGCCGATCGGGGTGTGCGGGAGGAGGAAGGAGGCTCCGAGCATCAGCAGGGCGGTGCCGATCGCCACGTGGATCGTCACGGTCAGATCGAGCTGTGGATTGGCCGCCAGCAAGGCGTAGATGATGATCGACGGCACGATCCAACCCGCCGATCCCCAGGCGCGGAGGTTGCCGAAGTCGGAGCGCGGATTCTTGATGTGGTAAAAGCTGAGCGGATTCAGCAGCACCAGCGATGGATTGTAGCAGGCATAAAACGCCATGTAGGTGATCGCCAGACCGAGCCAGGTCTGTTGCCGCGAGAAGAGCCACAGGCAGACGACGAGGAGGACGTTGAGGATCGTGAACAGTCGGTTCAGCGGAATGAAGCGATCCGCCATCATCCCCCAGAAGAACGGGAAGACCAGCAGCAGGGCGGAGGCCCCGGACAGGATCTCGCTCATCTCCGAGAGCGTGAGCCCCTTGTCCCGCAGGAACAGGGTCAGGAACGGCAGCACCGCGCCGCCCACCGCAAACTGCAGCAGCATCGCCAACGTCAGTGAAATTCGTGTTGCCCGATCCTTCATTCAACCGGCGCCGGCCGGCCGGTGACTTGAAAGGCTTGCCGGGCCGTAGGCAAGTCCTATCGACTTCGATACGCGGGGAGCGTGAAAGGCTGGAGCTGAACCGACTCTTTTTAAGTCGTCTGGTGATGGAGATTCAATGTTTGGAGAGCAATTCCAAATCTCCCCCTTCCGCAAGCAGATCGCCGAGTGTCGTTGCCGGCACGGGCGGGAAGATGGTGGCCAGTCCCGCGTAAGGGGCCGTCGATTACCCGCTGATGCGCCCAGACTTGGATGATTCGCTCCCGGGTTGACGTCTTCACCGGAGCGGCGGCTTTCGATTTGGATGAAGGGGCGGTGGCAACCTACAATCGGAATACGCGGAAGCACGCCTACGCGGCCGACGCCCGGGCGGCTTTCATGGAAGGGTTGACCGGGTCGGTGGGGCACCGCCGGCGCGGTGGGGCTACTGCTCCAGCATCCAGCGCCAGGCGGGCGTGATTTCCACGGATGAGGGCACGTCGGGAAAGGGTGTCCGGGACTCCGCCGTCAGCAGGAGTTGCCGGTCTGCCGGGTGCTCCGCCGCCGCTT
>JADHOF010000127.1 GCA_016779125.1 Verrucomicrobiia bacterium
GAAATCGCGGGTAAAACTGAAAGGCCTTCGGAAACCCGACCATGCTCCGCATGTGTTGCCCCCCGGTCGATGGCGGATACATGCCGGAAATGATCGTGGTGCGGGCCGGGGCGCAGACCGGAGCGCACGACCAGGCGAGGTTGAAGAGCATTCCCTTCCGCGCCAACGCGTCGACATTTGGCGTGGTCGCGAACTTGTCACCGTAACAGCCCATCTCGGGACCGTGATCCTCACTGGAAATCCAGAGAATATTCGGCAGTTCGGCCGCGTGGGCGAATCCGGCCGCAAGAGCGACCAACAATGTGGATACTATTCGTTTCATACGTCGCAATGGAGAACGCGCGAAGTATTACGGGCTGCCCGAGCTAGGCGCAAGACACCGAATAATTCGCCCACCCTTTCCTCCCGCGATCAGGCGAGCAATCCGTCGGCGACATTTCCGTGAATGTCCGTCAGGCGATAGTCGCGTCCCTGGTATTTGAAGGTCAGCCGCTCATGCTCAAGTCCGAGCAGATGCAGGACGGTGGCGTTCAGATCATGGACATGCAGCGGCTTGTCCACGGGATCGAAGCCGAGTTCGCTCGTCTCGCCGTAGGTCTGCCCGCCTTTGACGCCCCCGCCCGCGAGCCACATCGTGAACGCGTCCTTGTGGTGATCCCGCCCGACACTTTTGCCGCCGGTCGCGTCGCCCCCCTGGCGCAACGGGGTCCGTCCGAATTCCGATCCCCAAACGACCAGGGTGTCGTCCAGCATTCCGCGTTGTTTCAAATCGAGAATCAGCCCCGCCATTCCCTGATCCACGTCCCGGCACTTTGCCGGCAGCCGCGTCAGCAGACCGCCATGATGATCCCAATCCGCGTCATACAGTTCCACCACCCGAACCCCGCGCTCGATCAGGCGGCGCGCCAGGAGGCAGTTGTTGGCGAACGAAGCCTTGCCCGGTCTCGCTCCGTAGAGGTCGAGAACGGATTTCGGTTCCTTCGAAATATCCATCAGCTCCGGCACGCTGGTCTGCATGCGATACGCCATTTCGTACTGGCTGATGCGCGTCGCAATCTCGGGATCACCAATGTCCGCCAGCGCGGCCTGATTCACGCGTTTCACCGCGTCAAAGATTCGTCGGCGATCCTCACCCGATTGCCCCCTCGGATTGCTGAGGAACAGGACGGCGTCCCCTTCGGAGCGAAAGCGGATTCCTTGATGCACGCTCGGCAGAAAACCGTTCGACCACAGCGACGTGCCCGCACCGCCCATCGCACCGGTGAGCAGGCAGACAAAGGCCGGAAGATTTTCGTTCGACGCGCCGAGGCCATAGCTCAGCCAGGATCCCAGACTGGGCCGCCCGCCCCGGCCGAAGCCGGAATGCAGCAGCATTTGTGCGGGAGCATGGTTGATTTCATCCGTGTGCAGCGTCTTGCAAACCGCGATCTCGTCGGCCACCGATCGCATATGGGGCAGCAGTTCCGACATCTCGGTGCCGGCCTGCCCGTATCGATCGAACGAAAAAGGCGACGCGATGAGGGACATCTTGCCGCCGTCGATCATGGCGAAACGTCGGCCCTTCAAGAGCTCCTCCGGGCAGGGCTTGTTCTGCCATTTGCGCAATTCCGGTTTGTTGTCCCACATGTCGAGCTGGGACGGCGCACCGATCATGTGCAGATAGATCACCCGCTTGGCTTTCGGTGCCACGTGCGGCGCGATCGATTCCGTGCCCGCCTGCCCCCCGTGAAGATCAGCGCGCAACAGGCGGGTGAGGGCTGCGGCCCCCAGACTGAAACCGGTGCGGCGAATAAAGTTCCTGCGTGTGGCGGCGGTGGCGAAATAATCAAGCGGTGTCATGAATCAGCCTTTGGTGATGGTTTCGTCTAAATTCAAAATCGCCGTGGCCACGGCATACCAGGCGACAAACTGCTCGGCCGTGATCCCTTTCGGCAGAGCGGTTCGACCTACGAACTGGCGGGTCGCGACCTTGTCATCCCGGCAGTCCGCCAATTGGGCCTGATACAACTCGCGAAGGGTTTCCCGCTCAACCGGTCTTGCCGAGCGCGACAAGGCCAAGAGAAAGGCGTGGTCCAACCGCTCCGCGAAATCCGTCGATTTGGCCTCGGAGAGCAGACGCCCCGCGAAAGCCGTGGCCGCCTCGACGAAGACCGGATCATTCATCAGGGTCAAGGCCTGCAACGGCGTGTTCGACCGTGTCCGCTGAACGCGGCAGGCCATGCGATTGTTCGCGTCGAAGTTGACGAAGCTCGGATACGGGGCTCCACGCTTCAACACGACATACACCCCACGCCGGTAACGCTGCTCACCCGGACTGGTTTCGTACTTGTAGTTCGTTCCTCCGACCTTTGACCAGACACCGTCCGGCTGCGACGGTTTGACCGGTTCCCCACCCTTGCCGGTGCTCAATAGTCCGGCAATGGCAAGCGCGTTGTCCCGAATCTGTTCCGCCGAAAGACGAAATCGCGGTCCGCGGGACAGCAGGACGTTCGCCGGGTCCGCGTCGTGCAAGGCGGGCTGAATCTTGGAGGACTGCCGGTAGGTGGCGGAGCTGACAATCCGGCGAAGCATCTGTTTGAGCGACCAGTCGTTCTCCATGAACGACACCGCCAGCCAATCGAGCAGCTTCGGGTGCGTCGGGGCGTCCCCCTTCAAACCAAAGTCCTCCGGAGTCGTGACCAGACCTCGCCCGAACAGTTCCAGCCAGAACCGATTCACTGCCGCCCGGGCGGCGATCGGATTCTCCTTGTCGACCAGCCATTGCGCCATGACGAGCCGGTTCGTCCGCCCGATCGGTTTCCCTTCGAATTCAAAATGTCGGGGCTTCAACGGATGCAGAACTCCGGGCACCCGGGGTTCAATCGCCGCGCCGGGCTGCGTGTAGACACCGCGCTTGAACATGAACGACTCGCGTGGATTTTCCATCTCCCGCATCACCAAGGTCCGGGCTCCCGCCAAGCCCTTGGATTCCTTCTCGATTGCCGCGATCTCGGCCTTCAGCTCCCGCACGGCCGGGTCGTTCTCGACCCGATATTCCCGCAAGGCCTGGATCTGCTTCTTGCTCCGTCCGGCCGGCGCTGTTTCCACAATCGCCAAGAGCTCGCCGGGCAATCCGCCCGCCCTGGGATTCCCGGTTATCGCCGAGATCCTCACCCGGCCGGCCACGCGCCCGCCGCCATACTGCTGCACCAGCTTCAGCTCGATTCGAGCACCTCCGGAGCCGGAAACCGGACGTGAGAAGATCGCCTGAAACCAATGTGATTCCCCGAACTTCGGCGCGATCGCCCACCCGGTTGCAGGATCACTGTCGAGGAGCCGTTTGACGTCCCAGCTGCCCTGCGAGTAATCCGCCGACACATCGACCACCTTGCTTGGTATCGCCATGCCGTCGGCGATCGAACGGGCCTCGATGGCAAAATCGTTCAGCACGACGTTGGCCTTCTGGCCGTTGCCTCGCCCCGGCCCGTTTCCCGGCAGCGAATCATCTGCGAGAAACTCCACCTTCAATCCCGTGATTCCAGAAAGCTCGGTTTCCACGACGAAGGTGTAGTCGTCTTTGTCCGGCACGTTTCCGGTAAACAAGACCGATTCGTCGTCCAAAAACTCCCACTCGGCTTCCGATGTAACCGCCACGCTTCGGGGTCTCAGCACGTGTTCGCGCGCGCTTTCACCGGCTGTTTTCAAGAACGCCTTCTCCCATTCGGCATCCGTTCCTCCCAGGTGTTTCGACCGGGACGCCAGCTCGGCCTTGAGATCTGCGGCCCGCACATTGAGTTTCCGCCGGCGGCTTTCCACCTGCGGATCCGTCAGATCCAGGTAGGTGCCGCTGAATTGAATCGACCCCGGCGAGTTCGGGTTGGTGCGGTCCGCCTCAAGTTCGGTGCCGTTGAAGAAGGCGAACATTCCGTAATAGTCCTTCATCGTGAAGGGATCGTATTTGTGATCATGGCATTGGGAGCACTCGAAGGTCGTCCCGAGCCAGACGGTGCCGAGGGTGTTCACCCGATCAAAGATCTGGTTCACCCGCGTCTCCTCGGGTTCCGTGCCCGCCTCCACATTGGTCGGGGCGTTCTGATTGAAGCCCGTGGCGATCTTCTGCGCCTCGGTCGCGCCCGGAATGAGATCGCCCGCGAGTTGTTCGACCGTGAACCGGTCAAACGGCATGTCGGAGTTGAGCGCACTGATCACCCAGTCCCGATAGGCCCAGATCTCGCGGATGTTGTCCCGTTGATAACCGTGCGAATCGGCATAGCGCGCGTAATCAAGCCACGGCCTCGCCCATTTGACACCGAATTCTTCCGACGCCAGCAGCCGGTCCACCAATGTCTCGAAGGCTGCTTCGGAACGGTCTTCCAAAAAGTTTCGAAGCTGCGCAGGTGTCGGCGGAATCCCCGTCAGGTCCAGTGACAGGCGGCGGATCAAGGTCGCCCGATCCGCTTCCGGTGAAAATGTCATTCCACTCTCCTCAAGTCTCGCCAACACAAAGCGGTCGATCTCGTTGCGAACGGAACCGTGCGCCCGGACGTTCGGAAGCTCTGGTTTCGTCGGGGTCAGATAGGCCCAGTGTTTCGGAATTTGAAACGCCTCCGGCCATACAGCCCCGGCGTTTATCCAATCGCGAAGAATTGCCGTCTCCTTTCCGGTGAGGGCCGCTCCCCGTTTGGGCATCGCGTCGGCATCCTCCCGTGGCAGCGTGATCCGCCGGTAAAGTTCGCTTTCCGTCGCCTTGCCGGAAACAACCACGGTGCCGCCCGATCCGCCTTTCCGCATGCCTTCCGACGAATCGAGTCGAAGTTCGGATTTTCGAAGCTCGGCTGCGTGACATTCAAAACACGATCGCTGAAGGATCGGAAAAACGTCGCGCCCGAAATCAAGGGCACCGGCAGGCAGCACGGCCGCCGCCAAGATCGTCGAGTAAAGTATTCCGCGCGGATGCATAGCAGTTTTCGAAAACGTCGGGTCCGATGAATCCAACATCAGCCGGCCGGGAAAACCATTAAATTTAATGCCTTCGTGATGTATCTATCTGGCGCTCGGGGAGTGGCACTTCACAAAATCATTTACGCTCCGCCCGTGGCAGGCGAAGAACGGCGCGCATGTTTCTCTCCGATCACGCCGCCAGCGCCGCCTCAAAGGAAAGTTTTCTCGCCCCTTACCTTGCGGACCAATTTCCGTGGCTCTACGCGGACTCCACCGTCTGGACCGTCATCGGGCTGGTGGGTGGGGGCTGTTTCGGCATTCGATTCGTCATCCAATGGCTTCATTCCGAGAAGGCCAAACGGGTCGTGGTCCCCGACATCTTCTGGTACCTCAGCTTTGTCGGCAGCATCATCACTCTGATCTACGCCTTCCACATCGACCGTCTGCCGATCGTGTTGGGATTGGTGTTTTCTCCCTTTCTCTACGGACGCAACCTCGTCCTCCTTCACCGCCACCGGAAATCTTTGGAGTCCGCCAAGGAGGCTTGATCGGGGAGGCTTCGGCGAATCGCTTCGGCAAGAACGCGACTACTTGGCGGTGTTGGGCTCGCCAAGAACCTTATTGACGCGGGCGACCAGCTCGGCCGGGCTGAAGGGCTTGATGATGTAGTCCGACGCGCCAAGCTCCAACCCCGTGACCACGTCGCGCTCCCGACTGCGGGCGGTCAACATGATCACCGGAATGTTCCGCATCGCCGCGTCGTCCTTGAGGCGCCGCAGCACCTCGAACCCGTCCATGACCGGCATCATGCCGTCGAGCACGATCAACGCGGGACGCGAGACCCCCACCATTTTGAGGGCCTGCTCGCCGTTGGAGACAATCGTGACGGTGTAGCCCTGTTGCTTAAGTTTGAACTCAATCAACTGCGCCGTCTGCGGCTCGTCTTCGGCCACCAGGATGCTGCTCATAGCCGCAGCCTATTTCTCACGATTTTTCCGCTCAAGCACATTCGCCGCTAAGCGCTCTGGCTGAGCCTTTTGACGGGTTTGTCGAACAACAGCTCGTGACTTTCCCGGAGAATTGCCGGAATTCGTTCTGCGAAAGGACTCGCGCCCACCGCAGCCTTCAGCGCCCGGGAATCAAAACTCGCGGCGTTTTCCCCCGGAAACCAATGGTCACCCTGCCCCAGCAGGTTGTAGCGCATGCGCCCCCAATCGATCAGGTCCAAGCCTTTCGCGTAGGTCCAAAGCCGCAGGATTTCGGAGACGTTCACCTCGCCGGGAACATCCACAAAATGCGGCAATCCCTCGCTCCACCGCCCGCACCAATCCGCGCCGAGGCGTTCCCTCAAGATTTCGCGCAAACGCGCTTCAATGCCCGCGATCACTTCCGGAATGCGGTCGTAGTGCTCCAAGGCGGCCACGTGCTCGTCGAAATCACCCGGTTTGGACGCGCCGCAGCTCAAGGTGTGAACCTCGCTCCGGCTCAGACAATAGAGGTCATTGAACTGCATCGGCGTGAGCGGGGCGCAAAGTTCGGACATCAAAGGCGGCGGCGCATAGAGCTTCCCCCCTTTGTCATTCGGGCTGATGATGAAAACCCCCATGTCGAGCCGACAAGCCGCCTCGACCGCGCGCCAGTTCAGGTCATTCACGAAATACCAGTGCAGATTTACGTAGTCGAAACCGTCGCTTTCGACCGCCTCCTCGACAATGTCCGCCGTTGCGTGGGTGGAAAACCCGACATGCCGACACAAACCGTCCGCCTGCAAACGACGCGCCGCCTCCAGACAACCACCGCTCCGCAACGACCAGTCCAGAAACCCCCGATGGTTGATTCCGTGCAACGACAGCAAATCGACGTATTCCAACCCCAGATACTTGAGCGAGGTCTTGAACGTCCTTAGAAATTCCTCGGCGTCGGCGCATGGTGCCACTTTGGTCTGCACGATGAGTTTTTCGCGCGGCAGCGTCGGCAGCAGCCAACCCAGCTGCATCTCCGACGAACCGTACAGCCGGGCAGTCTCGATGTGATTGATCCCCAGCTCCAGCGCCCGGTGAATGGTCGCCTCGACGTTCGCCTGCCCCTCCTTCGGAACGTCCCCCGGGGCCACGTCTTCCCACTTGTGCTGGTAACGCATCCCGCCGCAGGAGATCACCGGCATCTGAATTTCCGTGCGCCCAAATCGACGATATCGCATCCGGGCGAGAGTGCCGTATTGACCGGAGGATTCAAGGCAGACGAGGCGCCGCCGATCCTCCCAGCTTTATCGTTCAATTCCCCGACAAGCACCGAAAATATGTCAACCGTCTGCTTGACGCTCACCCCGTTGTCTTGAAACTCTTCGAGCACCGAGCCGGCACCGTAGCCGCCAATTCCAATGAAAGTACTGGTTGTTGAAGACGATCCCGTCGTGCGCAGAATCTTGGAGGATTTGCTCACTCGTTGGCAGTATGAGGTGGAGGTGACAACCAACGGGGAGCAGGCAATGAAGGCCCTGCAACACGAATCCCCTCCCCGCTTGGCGATCATCGACTGGCAAATGCCCGGCATGGACGGGGTGGAACTCGCCTGTCGAGCCCGCCATCAGCTCAAAATTTCGCCGCTCTACATGATTCTGCTCACGATTCGCGGCGGAAAAGCCAACATCGTGCAAGGGCTGGAAGCGGGCGCGGACGACTACATCACCAAACCGTTTGACCAGGAAGAACTCAAGGCCCGGGTTCAGGTGGGGGCAAGGGTCGTCCACCTCCAGATGGAACTCGCCGAACGGGTCAAGGAACTCGAGGCCGCCATCGCCCACGTCAAGCAACTCCAAGGACTTCTCCCCATCTGCTGCTACTGCAAGAAGATCCGTGACGACCGCAATTACTGGCATGAGGTGGAGTCCTACATATCCCAGCATTCGCAGGCCAAGTTCACCCACGGCATCTGCCCGGAATGCTACCAGAAGGTCGTCCAACAGATTTAGGACCGGCACGACCGTTCCAAGACAGGAGAATTACAGGGAATGAAGATCCTAATCGCCGACGATGATCCAATCATCCGCCAGGTACTGATCAACCTGCTTCGCAAGTGGGAGTATGAGCCCGTCCCGACCGCCAACGGCCTCGAGGCGCTGAACAAGCTCAATGAGGATCCAGACCTCCGCATCGCCCTTTTCGACTGGATGATGCCCGAGTTGAGTGGCATTGATCTTGTGAAGAAGATTCGCGAGATGGCCATCACCCCCTTTCACGTGATCATGATCACGGCCAAGGACAGCAAGGATTCAATCCTCGAGGCACTGGATGCCGGCGCGGACGACTTTGTTCAAAAGCCCTTCGACCGGGAGATCCTTCACGCCCGCATCCGTGTGGCCGAACGCATGGTCAACATGCAGTCCTACCTCATCACGGAACTCTCCAACGCCCGTCACGAGGCCGATGAGCTTCGCGGCGACCTGGGCTGAGACCTGCCTCAGACCACAAATTCCAGTTCCGGCACGGCGGGCACGACCCCCATTTCCGCACCCTGAGTCAGAAATCTGCGGATGGCTTCACGACCGCGATCGCCGTAGTCACGGGTCCAGTCGTTGACATACATCCCGACAAAGCGATCCGCCAGATCGAGATCCAGGCCGCGCCCGAACTCCAGCGCGTAGGCGACCGCCTCTTCCCGATGATCCAGGCTGTAACCGATGCTGTTTGCGATCACGTCCGCGATCACCTTTCGCTCCGCCTCGGGAATGCGTTTGTGAATCACATTGCCCCCCAAGGGCAGCGGCAGGCCGTCGTTCTCCGCCTTCCACCAACGTCCGAGGTCCTCGCACAGGCAAAGCCCCGCATCCGCGTAGGTCAACTGGCCTTCGTGAATGATCAGGCCAACCTCGGCGCGGCCATCGTTCACCGCCTCAAAAATCTCATCAAACGGGACAACCACGTAGTCCAGTTCGTCACCCTTGCGCCGCAAATAGAGCTGCAACGCGAGAAAGGCGCTGGTCATTTTCCCGGGAATCGCGATCCGCTTGCCCCCGATTTCATCCGGGCTCAGCACGGCTTTCGCGACCAGCATCGGGCCGTAACCGTCTCCCATGCTCGCGCCGCTCGGCAGCAGGGCGTATTGATCGGCCACGTAAGGGTAGGCGTGAATACTGATCGCGCTGATGTCCAACTCCCCCCGAGTCGCCCGCTCGTTCAGGGTCTGGATGTCCTGCAGGGTGTGTTCAAAGCCATAGCCATGCTGTGGGATCAAATCCCGCGCCATCGCGTAAAACATGAAAGCGTCATCCGGGTCCGGTGAGTGTCCGAGCGTCAATTGCCGATTTGCCATGCGCGGGGACTTAAGGGACAAAGCAAATCCTTGTCCAGCGTCGAGTCCCGTGGCCCTCGAAAACCTCTTAGGCGAAGCCCCTCATGTCGCGGCGATGACGCGTTGCAGTCCGAGACTGAACAGGAAAAGACCGAGAAAAACAGCTGCCTCAGCAGGCTGAACGTATGCCACCGCCAGCAGATCTACCAGGCAGATACCGGCCAGCAGGCCGCACACGGTCCGCCCCACCGACGGGGTTTTCGTCCACAGGAGATGCCGCAGGCTTTTGGCGGTCCAAAGGATCAATATGAGCGCGGCGACGAGTCCCTTCTCCCTCGCCCCCCCGTCATTCACAAGGACCGCCAGCGCCACCGGCGCGGCGAGCAAGATCAAGGGCCAATGACGCAGCAGCCCGGGCAGGCACTCCGCTCGGGCCAGATAACTCAGCCCGACCACATAAAGCGCCAATACCAGCGCAACCCAGACGGCATAGCCGTTCACACCCTTGGCACCGCAGGCGGCGGCGGTCAGAAGAAGATAAAACCGACAGCCCGCCATAAGGATCGGCGACCACGAAATCTTCTTGTGAAACGCATCGTATGCGAGAACACAAAGCACAAGCTGTGCACCCAGAATCGCCGGCTTCCCGCCCAGATAAGCGACCCCCCAGAAACCAAGCCCCATCCACAACCAACCGAGAATCCACACCGGTCGCTCCGCAATGAATCCGGACGGGATTGGCCGGTCGCTCTTGTGATCGACGTCCCACGTCACATCGAACGCATCGTTCAGATACATCCCGCCGACATAGATCATTGACGCGCCAAGACACAGGAGCGCCAATTGATTCACCGATCCACCTCCTCCAATCAACCAACCCGCGAGACAATTGGACCAGACGGTCGGGAGATTTGAAACACGTCCCAAGTCCAGAAGCGTCTTCCAGATCGGGGGCTTTGAAGGGAATTCCGACGACATGCGGAGAAAAAGGAGTGGTACCCCAGATAGGACTCGAACCTATAACCAATTGATTAAGAGTCAACTGCTCTACCAATTGAGCTACTGAGGCACCAAAGAGGCGCAGGTTTTAGTGAATAGCGCCCCTCGCTGTCAAGTTGCGGCGACGATTTCTTGCAATAAAAAGCCTCCCGCCCCGTGACGGGAGACTCGTCGGATGCAAATCAAAGGATCCCGCGCTTCTTCAGATTGTTCAAGCGGCGCGCAACGTCGACCAAGCCGTCGATCACCGCCTCCGTGTAACTGCGTCCGTCCGTGGTGTCGATTCCATGGCCGGGATCGAGATCCCGCAGTCCCTGCAGGGCCGGATCCTCGTGGTGAAACAGCTCCACAAACACGAACTTCAACGCGCCCGTCTTGGCGGCGGCGGTCATCAGGGCACCGATCCAACCATCGTCCGTCGACAGACAGCCGCGGGTCGTCTTGGCCGATGCGTGATAGATCCCCAAGGCACCCGCTTCGGCGATCTCGCGGATCACGGCCTCGTTTTCAGGTATGTTCAGCTCGGAATCGCCGCAGTGCGCGGCATCCACCATGACCTTGAACGGCGTTCCGCCCAGTTCGCTGTTGATGGCTTTGACCACCTTCCACGCCTTCGCGGCGCTCGTGAAGGTCTGAAACTCACCGCCCCGCAGAAATTCGATATGCCACGCCTGGATGCAGCTGCCCTGCCCGGCCTCGCGCCAAGCGCGTGCGTGCACCTTGACATTCTGCGCCACGGCCGCGTCGAAATCCGCACCGGTCTTGGGCTGCGCGCCGGCCTTCATCCATTCCTCGATCGAGGTCGATGAAACCTGCTCGATACCGTGTTTCTTCGCGATGTTCAGCCCGGACGCCAACATCTCGACAACCTTGTCCTCGTCCGCCGGATTCATTGGATCCGCGCCGCCGACCATCATGATCAGGTGCACGACCAGGCCGAGCTCCTTCAGTCCGTTGATCAGTTCGTCGTTGTCCCCCTCGTCAACCCCGGGAAACGCGGGAATTTGAACGCTCTGCACCTTGACCGGTGAGCCCGCGCAAATCCGCTTCATCTCCTCGACGACGACGAGCTTTCCGTCCTCACCGCGCGGCAGTCTGCCGCCTTCTTCCGGCACGAGGCCGCCGACAAATTTCACGTGGGTGGGCACAACGCCCAATTGAACATTGGATTTAAGGGTGATTTCAGAAGCCATAATGGGAGGTAATTGAAGGGCGTGATGGTGCCAAATAGCCTCCCACGGTCAAGCGCCCGCTCAATCGTTCCGTTAAACAACGTGGCCGGAAAACTTCCGTTGGCATTCCCGACGTGATGGCGTAAACCAAAGGGGTTCCGGGACAGTTGAAATCGGGATCGATTTACGAAACATGGGACGTCTCAAAGTAATATCCGATCATCTGGAGGGATCGTTCGATCTGCCGGAAAAGCCGTGGCGA
>JADHOF010000128.1 GCA_016779125.1 Verrucomicrobiia bacterium
TGAGTTTGACCGGTTTGGATTCCCCATCCGTCTTCAGCACCCAGAGATCGAACAGATTGCGGAAGACGATGGTGGAACCATCCTGAGAGAGGGCGGGATACATCACCGAATCCTCCGTGAAATGCGTGAGCTGACGCTCCTCCTTCGACGCGAGATCCCGAACCCGGAGATTGCCGACGCCGTCACGTTCCGCCACGTAGTAAAAACCTTTCCCATCCGGTTTCCACAACGGCCAGCGGGATTCTTCCTCCGTGGCGATGAGCTGCGTGAAGTTCCCGCGCGCCAGATCATGGAGCCAGATCTGGCTTGCCCGCGGGCCGCGATAGCCTTTGCGCCAATCGCGTTCCCCTTCCCGCGTGAACAGAAGGCGCCTGCCGTCGGGCGAGAGCTGTCCGTCCGAACCATAGTCGTCGAAGAGAATTTCTTCCGGCCCGCGATTCGTGACGTTGACCAGATGAAACCGCTCCGCGTGCCGCCAGAAGTGATCCCGGGTGATGGACGTCAGGACGCGTTGACCGTCCGGATGCCAGCCCGTGACGGTGAATCCCTCCGTATGCGCGGTCAGTTGTTTCGGCTGTCCCCCGACGTAGGGCATCAGATGAACTTGTCTGCTGCCGCTTCGCGAACTTGAAAACGCGAGATACTTTCCGTCCGGCGAGAAGCGGGGATGCTCGTCAGCGGCGGGATGTTGGGTCAGTTGCCGGGCCGTTCCATCCTTTGTCTGTGCCAGCCAGATGTCGCCGTTCCAGCTGAAGGCGACCATGCTCCCGTCCGGCGAAACGGTCGGACTCGAAACCATCCGAAGAGCCTGCCCCCGGCCAACGACGGAGACCAACGACAAGACAGTCAACGCGAGCGTCAATGGGTGAACGTGTTTCATCGCAGGATCGTTCGCGAGCGGACGGACGGAACCAACCAAAAAAGCGAGCCCGCCTATTTTCAACCAACGCCTCCGCAACTCGAAATCCGCCGGTCGGCGCGCGCGAATCCACCACGACCCAACTCAGAATCTCTCGCACCACGGAAGCCACCCGCTTTGACATCCCGGGTCTCACCACCCGGCATCCGGCAAATTCCGATCACAAAAACGGCGCATCCGCGAGGATGCGCCGTATGGTTTCAAGATGGAGACCGCGGCAACGATCAAGGTTGACGCTCGAAGCGGTGCACCCGCCCGAAGACGCTGTATTCCGTCACGAACAGATCTCCCGCCTCGTTGAAGGCGACCCCGTGCGGAGCGGTGAAGATACCAAGCCGCCAACGATTGGGCGGCGTCTTGTTGTTCATCGCGTCTTCCGGAATCTCGTTGTAGCCGAGGGTCAACACGACCTTGCCCGCCTTGTCCAGAAACGCGACGCGTCCCTTGATTTCGCCGATCGCCGCGTAGTCTCCCTGAATCGCCACGGCGGCGGGCCGGAGCATTTCATTGTTCACCACTCCGAGAAATTCCCCGTCCAGCGAGAGATGCACCACGCGCATGTTCTCGCGATCAACGCCGATGATGCGATGCGGATTGAATCGCGTGTCGATCGCGATCTTGTGCAGCGTCTTGAACACGTAGGGTGCCTTCGCGCGTCCGCCATAGGACTTCAAATAACCGCCCTTCTTGTCGAACACATGCACGTAGTCGTTGCCATAGCCGTCCACGACGTAGAGCGTTCCGTCCGCGACGACGTCCATGGCGGTCAGCCTCAGCGACTGCTTCCCCTTCCCCCTGGCTTTGGCCTTGAATTCATCGGGCACCAGTTTGGCCGCGTCGATTTTTAATAGTTCCTTGCCCGTCAAGGTCAGCTTGTGAACCGTCTGGCCTCCGAGGCTCGCACCGTAGATGAATTCGCCATCGGCCGACTTTCGGATTACAAACCCGTGAAAATCCTTGGGCGCGTTCTCCACGTTTCGAAGATATCGACCTTTCGAATCGTAGACTTGAATGCCCGCCTTCGGCCCGGCCGTGATGCTGACATACACATCCCCGGCGGAACTCACCGCCACATCGCCGTGGGAATTCCCCATGGCGTCCTGACCTTTCGGCAGATGGAGCCAATCGGCCACCGGCTTGAATTGCGGAGCTCCCGCGACATTTCCCGCGCAAAGGGTCAAGGTCACCAGCGTGATCAATGGAATTTTTTTCATGGATTCGCGGAGATGACAGGCGCTCGGGATTGGCGGGGCAAGCCGAAACTTCGCGTCGAGGTTTTCACGCTGCCGTCAACCGCACCATCGTGGCGCCCCATCCTCCGAAATGTCGACTCGCCTCCGTCACGCTTTCAATACCCGGCTGGTCGCGGAGAATGTTCCAAACGCTTCTTCTTATTTCACCGAGACCCTTGCCGTGAATCACCCGGATTTCTCGAATCTGCAGCCGGCGACACTCATGAATGTATTCGAGCAGAACATCTTTCACGTCCCGGGGGCGGATACCATGAAGATCCAGCACCCCGTCGACGGGAATCGGCACCGGATCTCGAAACGGCTCCTCGTCACTCATTCCGATTCGCGGAGGCTGAAGCTCGCGAGGCGCTCCTTCGAACGGAGCAGAATGCGATCTCCCACGATGGCGGGATGGGACATCGAATCCAGCGTCGTGTCACCGAAAGGCCTAAAGTGGGAAACCAGTCGATACTCGTCCACGCCCGCGTCGAGGAGAAGCAGATCTCCCGCCATCGTCCAGACCAAGACCCGATCCGGGCCGCCCATCACGTTCGAATGATCGTAAAACATGTCGTCCGTTTTTTTCCAAAGGGTCTTCATGTCCGAGAGGCGAACACAAAACAACTCGCCGTAGGCCGTCGCGTAGATCTTGCCGTTCACCACCACCGGCGTGCAGGTGTCCGGCGCGAGATCCCCGTTCCGTGACACCGCTTCCGGGATTATTCTTCCACTCTTGTCAAACGCGTGCAGACGGGTCGCATTGTTCTCAGAACCCAAAAGAACCCGATCCCCCAACACCACCGGCGTCAGCACGTTGAAGTCGGCCGCGCCTCGGGGCACCAGCTCCCAAAGCCTTGTCCCGCTCGCCGGATTCCAACCACCGAGCCCGGCGGAATCATAGCCGATGACCTGGGTTCCACCAGCCACCGTCGCTGTCACGAAGGAGGAATAGGCGGCCGCATGCCCCGTTGTTTCCCAAAGAATCTTCCCGGTGCGTCGATCCAGCGCGGCGAGCGAGGCACGCGCGGAACCCGGATTCACAATCACCCGGTCGTCCATTACCAAGGGTGAAACGGACGCCCCCCAATTCAAGATCTTGCCGCCAAAGTCGTCGAAGAGATTGCGCTTCCAAATCACCCGGCCGGTCTCCATCTCGACACAATGCAAGTGCCCGAAGGCCCCCTGCAGGTAGGCCAATCCGTCGTGAATCACCGGCGTCGCCCGCGGCGCGTTCGAGTATTCCATCTCGCCCGGAGCGGAATATTCGAGGGTCCAAAGCGGGTGTCCGTTGCGGGCGTCGAGACACCTGAAAATATCGTGGACCTGATCCGCGGACTTGTCTGGAACGAGCACGTGTCGCGAGTCCGCCGCCACGCCCGCGACAGCCGGCCCGGTCAAGGCCGCGCTCCAAAATTGACGCGGTTTGAGCGGCAGACTCGCGGGCAGCCACGAAACCATTCCGGCCCGATCAACGCCTCGCCAATCGTGCCATACGGAACCAAGAAAGCCGCCCTTCGTCTCCAATGCCTCCATCAACTCCACCTGAGAGCGCATCTTCAGACAGATATCCGTCACCTTTCGCTGATCTGTTTCGCTCATTGAGTCGGTGGCGAAAACACGAATGAAAGGCACCGGCGCGGTTCGCCCGATCACCACGACGCTCCCGCGCTCCAGCTTCCCGCAACCCTCCAGCAACGGCGGCAAAAACTCCGACACCACGGCGGCGTCCGTTTCCCCGTCGGCCAGCAGCAGCGCGGCAGCGTCCAGGCTTCCCGCCTCGATCAGACTCACACGCTCCAGCAACCCCGTTCGCCCCAACGTCTGTCTCGCCGCAAAATTCGCCTCCGCCTCTTCCTTCGGCCCCAACGCGACACGGCGTCCCGCCAAATCCTCAATCCCCCGGATCTCGGAATCAGAACGCGCCAGAAAAACTCCCGTCAGGTCCATACCTCCCGTGCGATCGGTCAAAGCGGCCAATTCCCTCACGCGCAAGCTCTCGCGTTTCGCGTCGAATCGAACCATCGCGTCCTTTCCGACAATGAGATCGATCGGAGTTTTCACCCGCGCACGCGCGAGCCCGAGGCTCTCGTCGAAGAGCAGTTTTACAGGACGTTTCAACACGCTCTCCATGTGGCTCGCGAGGAGTTCGTACCGCCGCTGCCCCACCCCGTCCACGCACGCACACGAAAGCGGCAGTGCGAGCGGATCCATCACCAGCATTGTCAGGGGCCCCGCGCCTCGCGCAGGCATGGCGAGAAGCCACACCAAGACCCCGATCTGCCAAGATTTGAACCGCGTCCCGCTCACTCGGATCGCTCCAAGACGCGGATGAAATGTTGCCGCACATCCATCACGTAGATCCGTCTGCCATCCGGACTGACTTCGCTCGGAATGTAGCAGGACTGGGCCGCGAGCCTGCTCCCTTGGTCGAATTTCGTCGTATCAACGTAGCCGACGAGCCCGAGGTATTTGCCATCCGCCGTATACCGCTTCACTCGGCCGATGCCGGATTCGAAGGTGTAAACCGTCCCTTGCGCGTCGACATCGAGATTGCACGGATTGCAACACGCGGCAAAACCCTCAATCCCGACCCGATCACGCGCACCCCAAGTGTTCAACTTGCCGCCATTCAGATCAAAAATGTTCACCCGATGGCGGCTGTTCTCGGCGACAAGCAGCCGGCTCCCAATCACCTCGAGATCGATGTGTCCACAACATCCGTACTGGCGACCGATGATCTGCCGACCGCCCGTGAGATCGCGGTCAAATCGCCAGAATTCTTCGGTCGCCCGCAGACTTCCCCCTGAACCGAATGTCGCAAAAACGTGTTTGTCCGTAACGTAGAGCCCAGAGGCCAGGGCCTTGTAGCCCAGCAGTTTGTCCACGTCCGTCCGTCGGATTTCACACCCGGTCTCATCAAACGCAGCGACGTAGCCGTTTCCCGCGACATACACCTCACCGTCGTCGCATCCGTGAATCATCTTGGGAATCAGCTCCCCGGTCATCACCCATGTGTCCTGAACCCGCCCGTCAACGCCCACGCGCTTGATACCGTAGGCGTCCCGGGACTTGTCGCCGTTCAGATGAAACTTCACGCCGGCCAGGAGATTGCCCTTCCGATCCATCGCGATCGTCAGCATTTCGCCATCGGGACCCAATTGAATCCGAATCGGGTCGATCTCGCGGTGCGAGGGCACCTGCTCTGCTGCCGACATTCGGAGCACCAAAAGCGAGAGCGCAAATATCAAGCGAAGAGTCATGAAGGCCTTTCGAAATCTCAGGCGAAGACGTTGATCCGGCGCGCGTTCCGCTCCAACACCAGGACCTTTCCATCCGGCAACAACCCGACATCCACGCCCCCGTTCTCGCACCCGCGAGACGCGTTGGCTGCAGTCGATGTGAAGTCATCCGGGCCCGCCAGGAGCGAAACCCCACCCCGTGCGACGTCGAAACGTTTGACCCTGACAAGGCCGCGCTCCGCAGTGACAAACCCGTTGTTCGTTGCGGCAAGACCCACCGGGTTGCAACATCCACCGAAACCCTCCATTGAGCGCGAAGGTTTCCCCCATTCACCCAACAAGTCGCCGTCCGCCCCGAAGGCAAGCACCCGGTGTCTCCCCGCTTCCCCCACCAGCAGTCGCCCGGCACTCCACGCGATCGGAAAGAAGGATTTCGAGACGGCAAAAGGCTGCTTGCCCGGGGAGATACGACCGAGCATTTCCCCCTCGGCGCTCAGTTTCCACACAACCTTGTTTCCGGAATCGGCCGCGTAGACGCAACCCGCATCATCGACCGCCAATCCCGTCAGCACGGCGGCACGGCCAAGACGGGCGGGCAACACCTCAAAGCAACAGCCGTCGGAGCTTGCCACGGTCTCCTTGAGCGCGGCGTAAAGCCGCCCGCGCGGCCCAAAAGCCACCGCACGCACCACCCCCTCAACTGCTCGCCGATCAAGCCGCCGCCCGGTCAGGTCATAGAGATCGACCTGCCTGTCAGCGGCGATCGCGATCTGTCCGCCCGGCGAAACAGCCATTCCGCGCACCTGTTCCCCTTCAACATTGAAACCGGTTCTTCCCTGGCCTCCAAGCGCCCGGCCGGCGATCAGACAGGTTGTTCCGGCGACGGAGGCGATGAATTCGCGGCGGTTTGGAATATTGGATGGATTCATGGGCAGAAATGACGTGAGGCTCACCAGGAGATGACGCCCCAAACCAACCGGGGTTTCACTCTGCCTGATGATTGAAGAAAGCCCTGCTCCAGCCCCGGCGTCAAGGCACCTGTTGGACGCGATAAAATCGATTCAGCGCCGACGCGCCGTTGACGTCGGTCACCTGTGTCGTGTTCGCGCTCGCGGAAACCGCCGTGCCCACAGTCGTCCAGCCGGTCGCCGGCAGAGTGTCGGTGTATTCGACCCGATAATTGTTACCCGGAACGGTCGTCACGGTGATCAGGTTGTCCGATCCCTGCTCCGCGACGCTGAGGATTCCCATCGCAACACGAACAATGGAGGCCACTGAAGGCACCCCGTTTGAATTCAGCAGGAACATCATGTAGTGCCCCGGTGTGCAGAGATACGGATTGTCGGGAGCGGCGCACCAGATTCCCCCGGCACTGTTTGTGAAACTGAGGAAGTTGATTCGCTGGTTTTGATTGAAGGCGTGGGTCGTGTTGCCCAACTTGATCCAGCTGACCTTGGCGACATTCGCCGCGTCCGGCGTTTCGACATAAAACGTTTCCCCGTAGGTGACCGCCGACGGCGCCGACGTGATACTCGGTCGCGCGCCATTGAAGAGGTAGGAAGGATGGTAAAACTCGGCGGACGGTTCCGCGCCGAATTCGGGAGCCTCCCCTGCGGTCGGTGCGTCCGGCGGATTCGGATGCCCGCCTCCGGTCGTGACCACCCGACCATCGGGCAAAAGCAGAGCGTTGCAATGGTATCCGTTGTAACGCTGTGCGGCGGCCAGCGGAGTCCACCGCTCGGTCTCAGGATCCCAGATTTCCGCCCATCGTACCGCACCGGCGTGAATGTTGAAGCCAGGCGAACTGCTGCCGCCCGTCACCAGCACCTTTCCGTCCGGCAACAGCGTGGCCGTCGCGTGCCGACGGCCGGAATTCATCGGCGTGGTTGCGCGCCAGGTCGGATTCGGTTCGTTGATGTCGATCAGTTCCGTGACCCGGCTGGGATAGATCGTCGCCGTGGTGCCAAGAATGGAAGTCGTCGTGTAAATCTCGGGCGGGTTCCCGCCGGTGATCAGAATCTTGCCGTCCGCATACATGACGGATGTGCCATAGTCGCGATAAAGCAGGCTGCTTTCCGCCACATCCTCCCAATTGCCAGTGCCGGAAATGTCGAGCCACCGGGCCATCTGCTGCGGTCCTGCGCAGAACACTTTCCCGTTCCCGGCCTGATACATGAAGGGGTAGTAGTTGGCCCAGATGGGAAATCGGCCATGCTGGGGCTCCGCCGTCGTGAGGTTCTTCCACGTACCGCTCGCCACCTGCCAGATCTGGCTCAATCGGTTCACGTCTTGAGGAATGTCAATGGTCCCGGCCTCGACCAGCATATCGCCGTTGGCGAGCATTGTGGCGGTCGGATACCATCGTCCCGCATTCATGTCCGGCAATTGGGTCCACGCGTTCGACCACGGATCATAGATGGCGGCTTTCACCTCTCCCATCCCGTCCAGAATATGCCCACCCGGAACAAACAGGCGCCCGTCCGCCATCAGGGCGTGCCCGGCGCAAAACAGATCGTAGTCCTGTGTCGCCGCAGCCTCGAAGACGCCTGTGACCGGATCCCAAAGGCGTGGATTGCCGTCCGTGCCGGAAACTGAACCGTGGCGATCCCATAGCAGGATCTGCCCGGTGGGAAGCAGGTTCAAATGGATCGCCACGACGGACGACTGCCCGCCTGCGGCGTTCAGCGGCATGGAACGGACCACGGGATCCCACTTCCCCACAAAGGAGGGATCATCGTCGTCATGGATCGCAACATTCGCCACGTTTCGGGCCCCGATCAGCGTGCCTGCGGAAGAGCCCGTCAGCGCGACCGAAAAGGTCCGCGTGGGTTCCAGATCCGAATCATCAATGATCGTGATGGGGATAAGCTTGATCGGATCCTCGCCGGGAGCGAAAGAGATTGTTCCCGCCGCCGTCTGATACTCATCGCCGGCCAACGCGGTGCCGTCGGCGGTGGCGTAATTGACCGACACCGTCGCGGGACTGTTTCCCACCTTCGAGATGTAGATGAGCGGATTCTCACTCTCGACCGTGGCGACATTGGTGAATCCAAACTCGAAAGCCACCGGGGCCGGTTCCAGATAGTTGATGTCCAGATTGTCCAGATCAATGGTGCCGAGATCAAAGGAGCCCGATCGCGCGCCGAAATGGGGCCGCGTCTCAGCGGCCACGAAATCGCTGACAACATAGTTCGTGAACACCGTGAACGGCTGGCCTCCCTGCGGGGTGAGCACGAGCGAAACATCCGAATTTGTCCCGCCCGGCCGGGCAATGATTTTGGCATGAATCCAGCCCCCGCTGTTCAGGTCCACCGGCCCCGCGTCAAACTCCTGCAACAACTTCTCATGAAAATGGACCGACACGTGGTTTCCGTTGAGTTCCTGCCGCCCCTCCGTGCCTTGGAAGAAATCAAAGCCGATACCGAGTGATTGCAGCGCTGTCGGCTCCTGGTAGACCTGCGCACCGACGAATCCCTGCCGCGGCACGATTTCTTTCCTGCCGTAAATCTCGGTCGAAAGCAGGATGAATCCGAAGCCGTCTCCCACGCCGCTCATCCGAAAATCAAAGTCCGCCTCAACACGCCCGAACAACCCGCCGTCCCCGGTATCCAGGTCGTAGGTCAAAGAACTCAGGTTCAGCGTCGTGCCCCAGGTCATGCGGATGAAGCTGTTTCCACCCTGCACGTCATTCGTCACAGCCGGAGGCGGCGGATTCTGGTTTTGTCCGGCCTCAAACTTGCCCAGATCATTCTGCACATCGTCGAAGTCAGCAAAAAACCGGTCCGCCTGCATTGCCACGACACCCAGAAACCACAATGCCAATGCGGCCAATCGGACTCCGCTTCGAAGGTTCTTTTCCATGTTCATTCTCTCGACTCTCTGCGACGGACGGAACGCCGCCAGTAACAGCGGATTCTCTGCCATTCCAGCGTGCGCAGCCTGTTTTCGCGCAATTGCGGCACAATCAAAAGCGGCAACTTCACACCGGTAACATCGGACGGCTCTCTGCGCCAATGCGGAAATGTCGCCGCAAAATCCCGATTCGGCCGGACTTCCAGTGTCCATCATTCGGCAAAATTTGCCAAAATGCCGAGAATTCGCCCCGATTCGACACTCGACATCGTTCCTGCGTTTTTTCACTCTTTGTTCATGGCGAAGCCTGTCCTCGGGCGCGGACTTAGCGCATTATTGGGCAACAGCGATCCCACCGGCCCGATCAACACCCCGCCGGTCCCCGTTGTGCCCGAAGAACCGCAAGACGGTGAATCGGTGCGACGTGTACCGATTGATCGTGTTCGCCCGTGCCCATTTCAGCCGCGCAAAGATTTCACCGAGGAGTCGATTCTCGAACTTGCGGAATCGATCAAATCCCAAGGCATCATCCAACCGCTGGTCGTCCGCCTGCAGGGAGATTACTACGAACTCATCGCCGGTGAACGGCGCTGGCGCGCAGCCAAGGCAGCCGGCCTTTTCGAGACACCCGTCATCGTCCGCGAGGCCGACGACCGTACCGTCCTCGAGATGGCCCTCGTCGAGAATCTTCAGCGCGAGAATTTGAACGCGATTGAGGAAGCCCTCGGGTTTGCCGATCTCGTTCGTGAATTCAACCTGACTCAGGAAGCGGTCGCCACCAAGGTCGGCAAGAATCGCGCCACGGTCGCGAACGCAATGCGGCTCCTCAAACTCGCCCCGGAGATTCAGAGCCACATCCGACACAATCGCCTTTCCGTGGGACACGCCAAGGTCGTTCTCGGTCTGGAATCCCATGAGCAGCAAACCCTCGCCGTGGATCGCGTCTTGCGGGAGAATCTGAACGTGCGGCAGACCGAGCAACTCGTGAACGAGCTGACCCGCGGGGCCGGCAAGGGAGCCTCGAACCGGGGAGCGAAGACAGGCTTTGTGCGTGACACGCATATCAGCGATCTGGAGTCGCGCCTGCAACAACACCTCGGCACCAAGGTCCTGCTCCGCTATCGCAAGGGCAAGGGTGCCGTCGAAATCCGATTTTTCAATGACGAGGACCTCGAGAGAGTCCTGCAGATTTTGGGGATCGAGAATGGAGACTGAGCGTTTCCGCGCTCGACGATGAATCAAGTCAACATGCCAAACACGCCACAACTCCGTACCGAGACAGCGGTCGCGCTGGAAGAAAACGCCGAAAAAATCGCGGATCTGACCGCCTTCATCGGCCTCGACGGATTCGTCGATGACATCGTCCACGTCGTCGACAAGCGCCACAACGCCGAAAGCTACGACCGCCTGCCGACCATCAGCGCCCTCGCGAATCGCCTCGCCCAGGCCGCCGGCCAAAGCACGAATCTGGAGCTGGTCAGCCAACGAACCAAGATCGGCGGCAACGGCCCGATCATGGCCAACGCCCTCGCCCGCTTCGGAGTCCATGTCACCTACCTCGGCACACTCGGCTATCCGAACCTTCACCCCGTTTTCGAAGAGTTCGCCCGGCGCGCCGAAACCCATTCCATCAACATCCCGGGCCACACAAACGCCCTCGAATTTCACGATGGCAAAGTCATGGCGTCCCTCCTAACGCCCTTGAGCGAGGTTACCTGGGATCTGATCTGTGAACGCTTCGGCAAACCGCAATTCGCCGCCAAGGTCCTTGGCTGCAGCCTCGTCGGCTTTGTCAACTGGACCATGATCCCCTACATGAGCCGTATCTGGGAAAGCGTGCTCTCCGAAATTTGCGCGGGCAAACCGGCCACCCACCGAAAAATCTTCTTCGATCTCGCCGACCCGGAAAAACGGTCTGCGGACGACATCCGTGAAGCCCTCGACCTGATCGGTGAGTTCAGCGCCTACTTCGACGTGATCCTGGGATTGAACGAAAAGGAGGCGGGCGAAATCGGGGAGGTTCTCGGACTTCGACGCGACGACAACTCACCGGAAGCGCTCGCCTGTCTCATGCGTGAAATTTCCGCGAAAGTGGCGGTCGAAAGCCTCGTCGTTCATCCGGTTCGCTACGCGATGGCCACCTCATCAGCAAAGCCGGAAGTCGCTCACGTTGAAGGACCTTTCATCGAAAAGCCCGTCATCACGACCGGCGCGGGCGATCACTTCAACGCCGGCTTCTGCCTGGGGCAGCTTCTCGGTCTCGACCACGCCGGCAGCCTGCTTTGCGGCGTGGGAACAAGCGGCTACTACGTCCGGAACG
>JADHOF010000129.1 GCA_016779125.1 Verrucomicrobiia bacterium
GCCAAGGGGGAACAAAGTTCGTGCGCGGTGTCTCCAAGAAATCGCTTCTGCCCGTTCACATACCCCTCAAGGCGGGCCGCCATCCCGTCGATGCCTTCGCCCAATTTCCCAAGTTCATCCGAACGTCCGATATCCGCCCGCGCATCAAAGCTTCCCGCCGCGATCAGTTCCGTCGCCGCCGTCATTCTCTGAATCGCGCCCGCCACCTGCCGGGCAAACGAGTGCCAGAGCAGCATCGTCACAAGCGCTCCCGTGACGAGAAAACACTGGCCGCGTCCTTCCGTGAAAAGCCGCGTCCAGTCGATCCCCTCCAGATCATCGGAAACGAACACCCAGGCCAGCAACCCGATCAACACCGCGTTCAAAGCCAGCCGGCCCAGCAGCTTGCCGTAAAAGGACGCGGTGAATTCCATCCTTCACTCACCCGCGTTCGCGGGATTGATGAACATGTAGCCGGCCGCCCGAACCGTCCGGATGTAGCGTGGACTTTTCGGATCATCCCCCAGCTTCTTCCTCAACGAAGAAACATGCACGTCGATCGACCGATCGAACACGTCGTAGTGACGGTCACGAATCTCTTCCAATAGCCGCTCCCGCGTGCGGACCCGTCCTTTGGCGCGGACCAGGGAAAGCAAAAGATCGAACTCGACGGGCGTCAGTTCAAGCGGCTCGTCGGCCACCGAGGCGGTCCTCGAACTCGCGTTCACCATCACATCTCCGCCGCGAAAAAGTCTCACCTCCGAGGGCTCCTCCAATGGCTCGTCCGAGTGATCCGAGCGCCGGGTCACCGCCCGCAGCCGGGCGAGCAGTTCACGGGTGGAAAAGGTCTTGGGCAGATAGTCATCCGCTCCCAGCTCCAAGCCGACAATGCGGTCCGCCTCGTCCCCCATCGCCGTCAGCATCAAGATCGGCACCTTCGACTTCGCACGGATTCGCTTGAGCACTTCAAACCCGTTCAGCTCAGGCAGCATCACATCGAGGATCACGGCGTGCCACGACTCGGCGACCGCGCGCACAGCGCCGTCCGCGCCGTTGTGAACCGAGGTCACGTCGTAGCCATGCGGCGACAAGTAATCCCGCACCAATCTGCACAGCTTCTCGTCGTCGTCGATCAGCAGCAGTCTCAGTTTCTTCAGGTCGGTCATGGTCACGTGATCGGGATTGTAAAGGGAACGCCGATCAACACCGGCACTTTTACCGCCACTTAACAATTTTGCGCGCCGAATCTCACAAGGCGTTAACAATGGACAAGGCAAGCTAGACCCGAAACTGAAAACGATGGCCCACCCTTCCCCACTCCGAACTGAACGTGATCGCCTGTGGAGCGCGGTCCGGTCAGTGACCACCCGATGAAATCATTTTTCAAACGTATCCGGGGTCGGACCGCGGTCCGCCGTTTCGCCCTGCTGCTCCCGGCAACACTGATCCTCATCGCGGCCACCGCGTTCGCCCGACCCGCTTGGGAAAAACACCGATCCGCGAAGGCCTCCCGCAATCAGTCCGGCCGTGCTGCCGTTAAAGAATTCCTCTTTTCGCCCGCGAAAGCAGGCCCGCCGCCGCTCTTCACCCAGCTGGACACCGACGGTGACGGCCTGCTATCGCCGTGGGAGATCGAATGGGCAACGGAAAGCCTTCGCGCGATGGACCGAAATGAGGACGGTTGGATCGAAAACTTCGAGGTCCTTCGATACTCCGGACGCGATGGACAAGCCAGCTCTCCTCCGCCAACGCACCCGCCGGCTCCGTGGCATCATCCACCACCGCCACCGCACCGTCAGCACCACCCTCACCGCTGATCGCCCGTCCGCGACAGCCCGGTTACAATTGGCAAAAACCGCCTACAAAAGGCAAAAAAGCCTTGCTGTTCGGAGCTTTTCTACGTAGTTAGCCCGCGTGAGCTTGATAAATTATGGCAGTTATTAACGTGGTCTTCCTTGCAAATCCCCAACCGGAGAGGGCGTCTTGAGTCGCCCGTTCGGCAACCGGCAACGCCGGCAGCGGGAACCCCTCATCCGAACCAACGGTAGAATCCGGGCACGACAGGTGCGCGTGATCGGCATTGACGGAGCTCAGGTCGGTGTCCTGCCAACCCCGGATGCGATTCAACTTGCCCGACAGTACGGAGTGGACCTCGTCGAGGTCGCGCCCAACGCAGATCCGCCCGTCTGCCGCGTCATCGATTTCGGCAAATACCGGTACGAGCAGTCGAAAAAGCAGAAGGAAGCCAAGAAGCATCAGCACGGCAACAAGGTGAAGGAGATCCAGCTGCGGCCGAACATCGACCCGCACGATTTTTCCATCAAACTCGCCCACGCCATCGATTTCCTTTGTGAAGACATGAAGGTCAAACTCGCGCTCCGCTTCAGAGGACGCGAGATGGCCCACACGGAAATCGGCTACCAGACGGTCAAACGATTCGTCGCCGACTGCGTTCCTTTCGCCCAGGTCGATGCCCCGCCGAAGCTCGTCGGCCGTGGATTGACCGCGATGCTGTCGCCCAAACCGAAGAATCAACGCGCGGCAAATCCCCGCGGAGCAAACGCCATTTCGGCCGCCGAGCTGGCAGCGCGCGAGGCGATTGCCAAACGTGAGAGCGAAAGCAACCGTGTCATCGACGAGGAAGACGAGTCTGAGCCTGAGTCTGAGCCTGGATTCACAAACAATCCACTCGCGGACCTAAACGCCAAGCCAAAGGAATAGGACTTCCGACACCGAAAGCATTTCAATCTTCAAAGCGAAGCAAAGGCCCGCCGGAAACGGCGGGCTTTTTTTGACATCCATCCCGCATCAACGCTCGACCCGAGCGCTTGCTCCCTCGATCAGACTCTCGACTTCTGACAAGGTGGCCATCGACGTATCTCCGGGAGTCGTCATCGCCAACGCACCGTGTGCCGCGCCATATTCCACCGCCTTTCCCGGATCGTTGTATTTGAGAAAGCCGTAGATCAGGCCACTTGCGAAGCTGTCTCCGCCACCGACGCGATCAAAAATTTCAAGCCCACGGCGATGAGCGGCTTCATAAAAGCAGCCATCCGCCCAGCAGATGGCACCCCAATCATTTAGCGTCGCCGATTTGACCGTGCGAAGCGTCGTCGCGGTGACCTTGAAATTCGGAAACTCTGCCACCGCCTTGCCGATCATCCGCTTGAAGGCGTCGACCTCGATATGGCTGATATTTCGGTCCTGGCCTTCGACTTCGAAACCGAGGCAGGCGGTGAAGTCTTCCTCGTTGCCGATCATCACATCGACATGTCGCGCAATTTCTCGATTCACCTCGCGCGCCTTGACCAATCCGCCGATCGATTTCCAAAGAGACGGCCGGTAATTCAGATCGTAGCTCACGATCGTGCCATGCCGGCGCGCGGCCTGCACCGCCTCAATGGTCAGTTCGGCGGTACTTTCCGACAAGGCCGCGAAAATGCCTCCCGTATGAAACCACCGGACTCCGCATTCACCGAAAAGATGATCCCAGTCAATGTCGCCCGGCTTCATCCGCATCGCCGCGGTCAATCCACGATCGGACACACCCTTCGCGCCGCGGAGCCCAAAACCGCGCTCGGTGAAATTCAGCCCGACCCGCACCTCCCTGCCGAGTCCGTCAAACGGCACCCATTGGATGAAATCCGTATCAACCCCACCCTGCATGATGAAATCCTCAACCAGATGCCCCACCTCGTTGTCCGCGAGAGCCGTCACCACGGCGGTTTTCATTCCGAAGCATTTGCGCAGCCCCCGGGCGACGTTGTACTCGCCGCCTCCCTCCCACACCTTGAATTCGCGGGCGACGCGCACCCGGCTGTGCCCGGGGTCCAGACGGAGCATGATTTCTCCCAAGGACACCTCGTCGTATTTGCATTGCCCGCCGGGCTTGATTTTCAAGGCTGCCATAAGTTTGATCATTCGATTTCCGCGCTCGCCGGTCGGATTTCGTCCTCGAACTCGCGTCGCCACAAGGCATGCCACGCGGAAGGATCGCATCCCCTTTCCCGCAGCTCACGCAACCCAGCGGCCGCGCTCCGTTTTGCCAGCCGGTTGCCGGACTCGTCCATGACCAGTCCGCAATGCAACCATCGCGGCGGATTCAAGCCGAGCGCGCGGTAAAGCAGCAACTGCCGTGCGGTGGAGACCAGCAGATCCTCGCCGCGAACAACCTCGGTGACACCGGTTTCCGAGTCATCGACAACGCAGGCCAGCTGATACGAAACAACGCCGTCCGACCTCCACAGGACGAAGTCCCCGAAATCCTCCCCCCCTCGATAGGATTTCGCGCCGCATCGTTCATCCAAAAAATTGATCCGCGATCCATCCGGCACCCGAAAGCGCCAGCACGGCATCCGATCACCGCGTCGTGTGTTGAATTCCCGCTGAAACCGCTCCCAGTCCATTTCAGGGTCCACATGCGAACTTGAGACCGGACGGCAAATGCCGGGATAGACGGCCTCGTCCTGACCCGGATGCGGGGCACCGGCGGCCATTTGAACATCCCGTCGTGAGCAGTAGCACGGATACACATGCCCGTGCCTGAGCAACACGAGCAAGGCGGCGCGAAACCGGTCATAGCGATCACTCTGCAACAGCGGCACCCCGTCCCAGTCCACTCCGACCCATCTCAAATCTTCCGTCAAAGCATTGACAAACTCCCGCCGACATCGCGCGCCGTCGATGTCCTCAATGCGGAGGAGCAACCTGCCTCCCGCACGTCGCGCCCGTTCCCTCGCGAACCAAAAGGTGCGGGCATGCCCCAGATGCAGATGCCCGGTCGGCGAGGGGGCGACACGACCGCAGTACGGCACCTCCCCCACGCTCACACCCGCGCCTCCGGATTGGCTTCAAGCCATTCATGAAAGCCCGGCAACGGAAATGAGAGCAGGCTTTGAAGCTTTCGGCAGTTCATCGACAAATCCGCAGCCCGGGGCGGGCCGTCATAGTCGCGCAGCGAACCGGGGCGAATCGTGCCCGGCGTCTCTCCCCACCGTCGGGTCAAGGCCTCGCCAATCTGCCATCTCGAAACACGCTCCGAACCTCCAAGGAGATACAGCCCCCCCAGTTTCAAGCGGGCAAGCTCCCAGAGCACCCGCACGGTGACCGCGGTCGCGAGCGGCGAACGATATTCGTCGGTGAACAAGGTGAAGTCCGTGCCGGCCTGCAAGGCGGATCTCATCTGCTCGTTGAACGCCCGATTCCCTTCCGGCGAACAACCGAAATTCAGCGCGGTTCTGACGATCGCGTGTCCGTCGTGCCGGCGCGCAAGCAACTCACCGGCAAGCTTGGTCCTGCCATAATCGTGCAGGGGATTCGGCGGATCTTCCTCCGTGTATCCGCCTTTGGCGCCGTCCAGCACCAGATCGGTCGAGACGTGAAGCATGAACCCGTCCTTCGCCAAGTCCGCCAGCAAACCCGTGAGTTCCGAGTTGATGCGACGGGCCTCTTCAGGATTGCGCTCACAATCAACCGGTCTGCTCAAGGCGGCGCAATGAATCACGACATCCGGATTGTCCACCCGGTAACGAGAGGCGACCGCGTCGAAATCCGACAGATCAAGTTCGGCGCGGGTCAAGGCGACGACTTCCGAATCGGGGCTCCAGCGTGGCGCGGTCCGGACAATTTCACTCCCGATCAGTCCGCCCGCTCCGGTTACCCAGACCTTTGACATCGCGACACGGGTTCAGAAATCCAGGGTGAAAAAATCACCAACACTGCTTCCGGCCTCACCGAGCCACTCTCCAGCGTCGCCAAAAAATTCTCCAACAGCCGAGGCCGTGTCTCCCATCAGCTCGGAATCCTCAAGCAGCTCCCCGGTTTCCTGCGCGACGTCATCATAGTCATCACGCCCCTTGTTGCCGTCGCCATGTTTCCTGTGGTGCCGCTCCACAATCTTGTCCAGTTCGCCGGCGTCGAGCCAGACACCCTTGCATTCGGGGCAGATATCGATTGCGATTTCGTCCAGCAGCTTGTCACACATCGTCTCGGCGTGGCACCAAGGACACTCCCGTTTGACAACCTTGGAGGTCACGTCCGCGCCGACCCGGGGCGACTTCGAATATTCGGTCGCGACATTTCCGGCGCGGAGGCAGGCGAGCAGGTTCTTCTTGTTGAAAAACATCCCGTGGCATTCGCCACAGTAGTGAAAGGCGATACCGCCCTGCTCGTGGTAATTCAGCCCGCTGTGGTCGATGGGACAATTCACGAACCTTCCCCTCCCCAACGCCGGGTCAGCCCGGAATAGGCGTCGATGCGTCGATCGCGGAAAAACGGCCAGACTGTTCGTGTTTCGTCGAGTTTCCCAAGATCAAGAGACACGACAATGTTCTCTTCCTCGTCCGTGGCGGCCCGGGCAATCACCTCGCCGCTGGTGCCGGCCACAAAGCTGCGTCCCCAAAACTCGATTCCCTCGCCTCCATAGGGCAACTCGTGACCGATCCGGTTGACTGCGGCCACGTAGCAGCCGTTGGCCACCGCGTGCGAACGCTGGATGGTTTCCCACGCCTCATGCTGTTGACCACCAAACTCCGCCTTCTCGCTCGGGATCCACCCGATGGCGGTCGGGTAGAGCAGGATTTCGGCCCCTTGCATCGCGGTCAGTCGCGCCGCCTCCGGATACCATTGATCCCAGCAGATCAGGACCCCGATTTTTGCATAGCGGGTTTCCCAGACACGAAACCCGAGGTCACCCGGTGTGAAATAGAACTTTTCGTAAAACGACGGATCGTCCGGAATATGCATCTTCCGATAGATCCCAAGCAGGCTGCCATCCGCGTCGATCACGGCGGCCGTGTTGTGATAGAGCCCGGGGGCGCGACGCTCAAACAGCGAGGCGACAATCACCACACCCAACCGCCCCGCCACCTCGGACAACCTTTCCGTCGTCGGACCCGGAATGCTTTCCGCCAGTTCGAAATTCGCGTGGTCTTCCGCCTGACAGAAGTAGGGGGTGAGAAAAAGCTCCTGCGTGCAGATCACCTGGGCGCCGTCACGGGCCGCTGCTTCGATGCGTTCGATGGTGTGATCCAGATTCGCGGAGGCGGCGTGACCTGTCCGGGTCTGGACAAGACCGAGTGTGACGGTTTTCGGACCGCGTTTCATGCGCGGAAGTGCACCGGTCAACCGGCGGAAACGGAAGGTGTCAGCCGCACCGTGTGACCCCGCTTCTGTTGAATCCGCTGGTGATCCAACTCACCGAACAGCTGCCGAATGAAACGTCCCATCGTCTCATTCGTCGGACCGTAGCCGGCATGGTAAATGTAGTGTTCCAAATCGTGAAGCAACTCGTCGGCATTCGGATAGCGCTCGTTCAGGTCGCGCTTCAGGCACTTTTGGAGGATGTTGTTCAGCGGGGCGTCAATCCGATCATCCAATTCGGTGAAGTCGGGTATCTCCAGATTCATGATCCGATCCCGGGACTCTTTCATCGAGGCTCCCTTGAACAGATTGTATCCCATCAGCAACTGGGCCAACACGATCCCGACCGAAAAGAGGTCAGAACGCTTGTCCGTAATCTGAAAGTCGCACTGTTCCGGACTCATGTAATCGACCTTGCCCGCAACCACTTCCCCTTCCTGATCCTGCAGGAGGCCCCGCGCCTTCGCGATTCCGAAGTCCATCAGTTTCACGTCCCCCTCGAAGGCGATCATGATGTTCTTCAAATTGACGTCCCGGTGCACGATTCCGAGCGTCTTGCCATGAACGTCGGTCTTGGCGTGCGCATAAGCCAGGCCGCGGGCGACACGGGAAGCGATGAAGACCGCAAGCTCCTTCGGCAGTTGACGGTTCTGCTCCTGAACCTTGTTGGTGAACTGCTCGAGATTGGCCCCTCGAATCAGCTCCATGCAGATAAAATACTCGCCCTTCTCCGTCTTTCCGAGGTGATAGGTCTGGACGATGTTCGTGTGAATCAAGTCGGCGACCAGCTTGGCTTCACCGATGAAGTTTTCGATGAAGAGCTTCTGGGTGGCGAAGCTCTGGCGGATCACCTTGATGGCGACCCGCTTCACAAATTCGTTCGCGCCGTGTTGCTCGGCCTCGTAAACGATGCCCATGCCGCCCTCAAAGATGGACTCGATGATGCGGTAGCGAACGGGACATTCAATGCTTTCAAGCGCCAGCACGACGCCATGGTGTGGAATTCCGCACCTGAGTCAAGCCCCCACACCGGGTGTCGCGCCGGCGTGAAACCTTGGCAAGACCGCATAAATATTGATTATTCTGCTTGCAGCGTATTTCCACCGCCCCCTAAATACCCCGCAAGTCGCAAGACTAAATTCTCAACTAACAACGCAATAAGTAACTATGGCTGCAAAACCACTCACAAAAGCACAACTGATCACCTCCCTCGCGGAGCAAAACGGCCTCACCAAAAAGCAGGCCACTGATTTCCTGACAAGCCTCTGCGCCCTCGCCTACAAGGGTGCGAAGGTTGGATTCACGATCCCCGGCCTCGGCAAGCTCGAGCTGAAAAACCGCAAGGCGCGCATGGGCCGCAATCCTGCCACCGGCGAGTCCATCAAGATCCCGGCCAAGAAGGTTCTCAAGTTCCGCGTCTCCAAGGCGTGCAAGGACGCGATCCTCGGTTGATCGAGTTTCTTTCTTTCTCGGGCGCGACACTTCGATGTCGCGCCCTTTTTCTTTATCACCATGAAGATCGGCGTTGTCGGCAGCGGTGCGCTCGGCGGCTACTACGGAGCCCGGCTGGGACGGGACGGACACCAAGTCCATTTCCTTGCGCGCTCCGATCACGACTTGGTGAAGCGGCGGGGCGTCTTTGTCTCCAGCCCGGAAGGTGACTTTCACTTTCGCCCCCGAGTGGCCCGGGAGCCCGAATCGATCGGGGCCTGCGACCTGGTCGTCATCGGCCTGAAGACCACCGCCAACGACCGTCTGCGTGAACTCGTCGAACCGCTCGTGACGCCTGACACCGTCGTTTTGACTTTGCAGAACGGCCTCGGCAACGAGGAGGCGCTCGAGAAATTTCTGCCCAAGGAACAGGTGATGGGCGGACTTTGTTTCGTCTGCCTCAACCGCACAGCACCGGGGCAAATCCAGCATCTGGCCCATGGACGAATCGTGATGGGCGAGTACAACCGATGGCCTGCGCCGCGCACCCATGATCTGTGCGACGTGTTCAAACACGCGGGCGTCCCCTGCCAGGTGACGGACAATCTCGCACGAGCCCACTGGGAAAAACTGGTCTGGAACATCCCCTTCAACGGACTCGGCGTGGCCGCTCTCGCTGGGATCGAGAGTTGCCGGTCCGGCGAACTCACGCTGCCCCTGGCCCGCTCGGCACAATGCGCGGCCACAGACGTCTTGCTGGCCGATCCCGACTGGACAGATCTCGTCCGTGAGCTGATGTCGGAGGTGGTCGCGACGGCAAACGCCCTCGGACTGAAGGTGAAGCAATCGCATGTGGAAAAGAACATCGCCGCGACCCGGGAAATGGGATCCTACCGGGCTTCCACACTGGTCGACTTCGAATGCGGAAGACCGCTGGAGCTGGACGCCTTGTTCCTGGAGCCGCTGCGAAAAGCCCGCTCCACCGGCCTACCCACTCCAAGACTCGACGCCCTCTGCCGCATCCTCGAAGGGTTGAACGCCATTCGCTGAGAGTTTCGGCGTTTTACTTTACCGGTCGCCATATAGCCCCTACGTTCCGCGCCGAAATATCGTCATGTCCAACAAGAAGAAGATCGTCGAAATGGAAATCGAGTCGGTGAACATGGAGCTTCCCGACACGAAAACGCTTCGCTTCAAATGGCCTGAAGACTACGGGGTCGAATTCAAGACCGGGCAGTTCATCACGGTCTACTGGCCGGATTCCCCCAAGTATAAACGCGCCTACTCACTTTCCTCCTGCGCCTTGGACGACGGCTATTTCGAGGTCACGGTGAAACGCGACGGCAAGATGGGAACCCGGGTCGTCGATTGGGCCGAGGCCGGTCACAGCATGTTCGTCATCCCGCCGACCGGACGATTCCTCCCCGTCTTCGACCCTCCTGGCAAACACCTCATCTGTGTCGCCGGAGGCTCCGGTGTCACCCCCTTCCGCGGCTTCGTGCGCGAGGCCGCCCGCCGCAAACTCGACACCAAGATCACCATCCTCTACAGCGTCCGCACGACCGAGGACATCATCTTCAACCACGAGTTTCGCGAGTTGGAAAAGGCGAACCCGAATTTTAAGTTTCTCGTCACCTGCACGCGCTTGGGCGAAGACGATCCCTGGCCGGGCCGACGCGGGCGCATCAGCGCAGAATGGGTCAACGAGCAGATCGGAAACATCGACGACACGTATTTCTACGCCTGCGGTCCAAACGCCTTGGTGGAAAACACGGAGAAGCTGATTCGGGAGCAGATGGGCGTGCCGAAGGAACAGATGAAGACAGAGAAGTGGGGTTAGACTTTTCCTCACGATGTCACTCAAACGCACACCTCTTTTCGAATCCCACGTACATGCCGGCGCCCGGGTTGTGGACTTCGGGGGCTGGGAAATGCCCGTCCAATACGCCGGCATTGTCGCAGAGCACAACTGCGTGAGACAGGCTGCGGGTATCTTCGACATTTCACACATGGGCGAAGTCCGCATCACAGGGGCCGAATCGAAGAGCTTCCTGAACCATCTGCTGACGAACGATGTCGGGACCCTCTTCCCCGGACAGGGCCAGTATTCCATCATGTGCAACGAGTCGGGAGGCGCAATCGACGATCTTTACGTCTACCGAACGGGACCGCAGGAGTATCTGCTCGTCATCAACGCGTCGCGAATCGACGCGGACGTGCCTTGGATCATGCGACAGCGGGATGGCTTTTCCGGCTCCGAATCAGTTCAGGTGGAAGATCTCTCGGACAAAATGGCGGCGGTCGCCATTCAGGGACCAAACGCCGCAGTCATCGTGGATCAATTGTTTCCCGGACCATCCATGACGGACACCCGGGTGGATCGCCCGTCCGGTCTGGCGAAGAACGAACTCGGTCGCTTTCTTTTCGGCACCGACGAGGTCTGGGTCTCGCGAACCGGCTACACCGGCGAGGACGGATTCGAAATCATCACGCCCAATGCCGCGATCGTGCCCTTGTGGGAGATGAGCATCGTGCACGGAGCGGCCCACGGCCTGCAGCCCGCCGGACTCGGCGCGCGCGACACACTCCGCACCGAGATGTGTTATCCCCTCTACGGCCACGAGCTCAACGAGCAAACCTCGCCAATCTCCGCCGGCATCGGTTTCTTCGTGAATCTGAACAAGGGCGAATTTATCGGCCGCACGGCGCTCGCTGCGGAAAAGGAAGCCGGTCCGGAACGCAAGCTGGTCGCCTTTGTGATGACGGGAAAATCGGCCCCGCCCCGACCTCACTATCGGGTCTTTGTCGACGGCGCGCCCGTGGGTGAAACCACCAGCGGCACTGTCAGCCCTTCAATGAACAACGGCATCGGCCTGGCTTACCTCCCCGCCGCGAACTCGAAGGTCGATACCGCAATCGAGATTGAAATCCGCAACCGACTCTTCCCGGCCCGGATCGTCAGGAAACCAATTTACAAGAAGTCGAACACCAACTAATTAC
>JADHOF010000130.1 GCA_016779125.1 Verrucomicrobiia bacterium
GACTCGGTCAGCCTCGCTCCGGTCATCACCGGATTTAATCCGGCCAGCGGCAAGGCCGGCGATCCCATCGTCATTCAAGGCCTGAACTTTGCGGGCGTGACCAATGTCACCTTCAACGGCACCAACGCGCAATTCGGCGTCACGGCAAACGATCAGATCAACGCCATCGTTCCCGCCGGAGTCAGCAGCGGTCCGATCACCCTGTTCAACTCCCACGGTTCGAACAGCAGCGCCACGCCCTTCGGCATCGAACCGGTCCTTTCAACCTTCGCCCCAAACGCCGGAACGGTCGGCACCATCGTAACCATCAACGGACTCAATCTCAGCGAGGTGACCAACGTCACCTTTGCCGGCACATCCGCCGCCTTCACACGAACGGGTCCGGATCAGATCCAGACGGCGGTTCCGTTCGGGGCGACCAACGGATCGATCTCGGTCATCGCCCCATTCGGCACCAGCACGGCGGCAGAAATATTCACCGTCACCTTCGGCATTCCTCTCATCACGGAATTCACCCCGACCAACGGACTCTCGGGCAGCGAGATCACGCTCACCGGCATCCATTTTTCAGGCGTGTCCAATGTCACCTTCAACGGCCAACCCGCCGCATCCTTCGGCGTCACCTCCGATTCACAAATCACGGCCTTCACTCCCGGCGACGGCAGGACTGGTCCGATCGCGGTATTCGGCCCGGCCGGCACCAATCAATCCACAAACCTCTTCCACTTTGCCCCGAGGGTGGACTCCTTCACCCCGTCGCGAGGCGGTGCCGCGACGCCGATCGTCATCACGGGAACCAATTTCACCGGAGCCACGGAGATCGAATTCACCGGGGCAAATCTCACCAAGATCCCCGCGTCTTTCACCGTCGATCATTCCGGGAAGATCACCGCCTTGACGCCCACCAACATCGTCAACGGCCCTCTCACCATCACCACTCCGGGCGGCAAATATATCACCACGACCGAATTCACCATTCTTCCGCGGCTGGACACCTTCACACCCCGGCTCGCCCCGGTCGGCTCAACGATCGCGGTCACCGGCCAGAACTTCGAAAAGATCGGCAACGTCCGATTCAACGGCGTCAACGCGAACTTCACCTTCATCAATTCCTCGAACCTCACCACCGTCGTGCCCGTCACGGCCACCGGGCCAATCTCCTTCCGGGCGACGGAGAACGACATCATCACCTCCGCCGAAATCTTCACGGTGACCGCGCCCACCGACCTGCGTGTTTCGCAGTTCAACCTGCCGGGCATCGCGCTTGAGAACGAGCCGGTCGACATTTTGATTTCTCTCACCAACTCGGGTTCATCCATCGCCACCGAGGTGACGCTCATCCACACGCTCGCGTCCCCCTTCACGATTCAAAGCGTGGAGACCACCCGGGGCACGTGCGTCGTGTCCAATCGCACCGTCACCTGCGACGTCGGCATCTTGACCAACGGACATGAGGCCCGCTTCACCGTGAAAGTGATCGCAATCACATCAGGCGCCCACGCATCCGTGATCGACGTGACAGCGCGCGAGGGAGATCCCGACCGTTCGAACAACAGTTCCACGCTCCTTGTTCCGGTCGTTCGCGACAGCGACCGTTTCTTATCCATCAAGGACCTTGGCAATCAGGCCGTTGAATTGCGCTGGAATTTCTCCTCGGCGCAATACGACCTTCAGGCCACCGCAACGCTTCCCAACTCGGGCATCCCTTGGCTCACCATCACGGACGGCGTGTTCAACCTGACCCAAAACCTGGCGATCTTTCACGTGTACACGAATCAGCTCACCCAACCCGTCCGATTCTTCCGCCTGAGCCGGGAGTGAATCTTCTTGGCCTCGCCCGACACGTCTCGCAACTTCGCGCATGCTCAATTACAGGCCCGCCTTCCTGGTCTTCGCGTTGCTGTCCGCCGGCTGCGCCAACCTGCCTTCAAACCTGCCCGCGCCATCGGCTGGGAACGCCGAAAAATGGGAGAAATCCATCGCGGCTTTCGAGGCTGTCGATCGCAAACAGCCGCCTCCACAGAACGGCATTCTTTTCATCGGCAGCTCCAGCATTCGCCTTTGGGAAACGCTTGCAAGCGACTTCCCGGAACTCCCCGTCTACAACCGCGGATTCGGAGGATCGCAGATCGCGGATTCCCTGCTCTTTGCGGATCGCATCGTGCTGCCCTATCGCCCACGGCAGATCGTGATGTTCGCGGGCTCCAACGACATCAACGCGAAGAAAAGCCCGCAACAGGTGTTGGCGGATTTCGTGGCCTTCGAAAAACGCATCCACGCCTCATTGCCCGAAACGCGGATCACTTTCATCGCGATCACCCCCTGCGAAAAACGCTGGGAACAACTGGCCGACGTGGACGAGGCGAATCGACTGGTCTCGAACTTTTGCCGCACGGACAAGCGCCTCGACTTCGTCCAAACCCGCAGTGATTTCCTCGGTGTCGACGGCCGCCCACGCGCGGAACTCTTCAGACAAGACCAGCTTCACCTCAGCCCCGAAGGCTACAGCATTTGGACGGCGAAGGTGCGCCCTTTCCTCAGGTAGCCCGGCGTCCGTTCAATATTTTTCCGACAAAGGTGCGACGAACGCACCAGTGATAGCTCACCCAAAGAACAAGCGAGCTCACCCCCACCACGAAAGCCGCCTTCACGACGGCGTGCGCAGACCATCGCCAGGCCACCGCCTGCAAAGCGATCACCAGCGGAAGATGGGCGAGGTAAAACCAATACGACGCGTCCGCCAGATAGCGTGCCCAGGCGCGATATCCCGATAGCGTCGTCAGAGAAAGCCCCATCAGGAGGAACGTCATCGACCAGGCGTAAATCTCCATCCCTGCCCCACCGACAACCACCAACTTCATCCCGGTGACTCCCCGTCGATAATACAGATCCGCGCAGACCAGAAATACACCGAAGCCGACCAAGGCCAGCGCCGCGTGCCACCCTCGAAATCGACGCACCCCATCCAGGCACTCTCGCCGTCGATGCAGCAGCCAGCCCAACAGAAAATAGAAACCGAAATAACCCAACCCGCGCAGCCCCGGCCAAAAGCTTTCGCCAACCCGCTCCACTTCGCCCACTGCGGGGCCGCCCAGCAAGAACGGCATCGTGCAAAAGGGCAGGATCAACACCTTCCATCGAGACCGGATCAAGCGGGTCAAAAGAAAATCCCAGGCCGAGGTCAATCCACCCAGGCCGGGAATCTTCCCCAGTGCGGAAAACAAGCCGACGCCCGCGTAGAACACCAACAGGTATTCCAGAAACCACAGATGCGTGGTCGGAAGATCGAAACCACCGGACGGCTTGGGCGGTAGAGATTCACCGGTCACGCGACACGCCCAGAACCAAACCGCAAGCGTGATCGGAATCAGGGTCAGCATCCCGACGAAGAACGGCAGCCCGATCCGCGCTGCACGCTGCCGCAGCAACCCGCCAACCCCGCGCCGTTCCGCGACCAAGCGCGCGAAAAACCCGGCCAGCACAAAAAACAGCTGCATCCGAAAACCATGTATCGCGGCCACCGTGAGATCGAAAAAGGTCGAGCGGGAAACGTCATGCACGGCCCAGGTCGGTCGGGCGAACATGTAGGCGAGCGCGCCATGCAGGTAGACCCCCATCATCATCGCCACTCCGCGCAGCAGATCCAGCCCGTGCCATCGCCCCTCGCTGATCGGCGGCGGCGCATCCGGAATCAGGAGGGGAGGAAAAACCGGCATCGGCGGAACCTATTTCGAGACCCTGAAATTGACATTCTTTTTTTGGTTCACAAGCCGCTGAACACCGTCATTCTTCACGCATGGCCAACATCATCTCCCGCCCCGATTGGTATATTCCCGACAGCCAGGTCACCCCCGAGCACGCCTACCGCAACCGCCGCGATTTTCTGAAGAAGGCGGGATTTCTGGGAGCGGCCGCCCTGATGTCGCAAGCGATGAACGCCCAGGCCGAAAACAGCCTCTACCCGGCCAAACGAAGCGGCATTCACAATCCCGGCTGGCGCCTCACGGACGAGGAAGTCGCGACCAGCTACAACAACTTCTACGAGTTCACCACCCGCAAGACCGGGGTGAAGGACCTGGTCGGTTTGTTCAACACCTCGCCCTGGGAGGTCAAGGTCGGCGGACTGTGCGAAAAACCCGCGAGCTTCGACGTCGACGGACTGTCCCGCCAGATGGGACTTGAGGAGCGGGTCTACCATTTCCGCTGCGTGGAGGCGTGGGCCATGACGGTTCCTTGGACGGGATTCCCGCTGGCGAAGCTGTTGCGAAAGGTTCAACCCAAGCCCGAGGCCCGCTTCGTCAAGTTTGTCACCGCCTTCAAACAGGACGAGATGCCCGGCGTGGTTCGCCTGCCCGACTACCCCTGGCCCTACACGGAAGGCCTGCGCATGGACGAGGCGATGCACGATCTCACCATGGTGGTCACCGGCATTTACGGCAAACCCCTGCCGAAGCAGAACGGCGCACCGATCCGCATCGTGGTGCCCTGGAAATACGGCTACAAAAGCATCAAGTCGATCGTCTCCATCGAGCTGGTCAAGGAGCAGCCGAAGACACTTTGGGAAACCTTGTCGCCGGAGGAATACCCCTTCGAATCGAACGTCGAGCCCGAAGTCCCCCATCCCCGCTGGTCCCAAGCCACGCACCGCATCGTCGACACGGGCGAGCGCGTCCGCACCCTCCCCTACAACGGCTACGCGAATCAGGTCGCCAGGCTCTACAAGAAGTAAACCCGACTCGCCGTGGATGAGGAGGAATCGGAAGACGAGCGTCCGAGGGCGTGGAATCCCTTCACCCCGTCCGGTGTGGCTTCTTTCGCGAACGCCCCGTTGGGCCATCTGCTGACGGTTGAACTGGTCACCGCGCTGCTCGTTTTCCTCGCCACGGCGCTCTACCTCGACCGATCCTGGGCCACGGCGATCGACCGGGCCGTGGAAGGCTTTCCGCCGGGTTCAAGAATTCACGCGGGCAAGGTCGATCTCCCCGGCACGGAAGCACTTCGCCTCTCCACCAATCACCTCGTCGGAATCACCTGGTCCCGGGTCGACGCGCCGGGATCCGCCTCCGACGTCGAGCTGCATCTGCATCCCGATGAGTGGAAACTCTCGACACTCTTCGGATACGTCAACCTGCCGTACCCGCCCGGCATTTCCCAGCCGTTGAACCGCGAGACCCTCTCGCCCCGATGGGGTGCTTGGAGATCGGGCTTGCTGCCCTTGGCGGCGATGGCCTACACGACGGGCATCGTCGTCGCCTGGTTCGTGCTTGCGGCGGTCTATTCCTGGCCACTCCGCGTGTTCACCTTTTTCCGGGACAAACACACCTCGCGTCTCGGATGTTGGAAGCTCTGCGCCGCGGCGCTCCTTCCCGGGGCTTTCCTGATGGCGGCCGCCACCGTCTTCTACACGCTCGGACAGATCCCCGTAGTCGGCGTCGCCGTCGCCTTTATCGCCCACATCGTGCTTGGTTGGGCCTACGTCTTGTGCGGAGCCGTCGCGCTGCCGCTCATTCCCGAAACGGAACAACTTCAGGGAAACCCCTTCCGGCGCGAACCGGGCAAAAAGCGCGCAAAGCCGGGCAAGAACCCCTTCAAAAAATAGGCCCCGCCCGAAAAGTTTTGCAAGGTGCCCGCCCGCTCCCTATTCTCAGGCCCATGCTGGCCGCCGCTCTCCGTTCAAGTAGCTCGTTTTGTGTTTCCCTTCTTCTCGTCTTCGCCTCCGCCTGTCAGCCCGGCGCGGACGTTTCACAGGACCCCAAGCGCGACGGCAATTTCATGCGCGGGCAGAATCTGCTGGCCCAAATGGACTACGAAGGCGCAGCCAGAGCCTTCAGCCGCGCCCTGGCCGGAAATCCAAATTCCGCTCCCGCCCATTTTGAAATGGGTTTTCTTTGCAAAGACCGGACGGACGACCCGGCTTCTGCGATCTACCATTTTCAAAAATTTCTCACCTTGGAGCCGGAGAGCGAACAGACCCGTCTGATCACCCGACATATCGACGACTGCAAAATGGAACTGGCCAAACTCTTCCTGATCGCCCCGGTCGTCCCCGACATCCAAAAGGAACTTGATCATCTCAAGGACGTCGTGAAACAGCTGGAGGGGGAAAACGAGAAGCTCCGCTACGAGTTGACCACGCGCCCGACTCCGCCAGCCACTACACCCACCGCTCCGGAACCGGATCCGACACCGGCGGCTGAATCTCCAAAGATGCTCGCGACAGCGCCCCCTTCTCCGATTCGCGAAGAGCCGGAAGACCAGAATGTCTTTCACACCATCAAGAACGGCGATTACCCGGTGAAGATCGCGCGACGCTACGGCGTGAAGGTCGAGGCGCTGCTGAAGGCCAATCCCGGACTCGATCCCCGGCGCCTGAAGATCGGCATGAAGGTGTCCATTCCCACCGGTTGATTTCACCCTGCCGTCCCGCCTTACGCTTGACGATCCCCCGCTTCGCCCTAAAACGGGCGCGTTCTCATGCTGAAGCGCCTGACTCTCATCCTCATCACCGGTTTCTGGCTGATGATGAACTACCTCCTCTGGCAGCGGGACTTTCAGGCGGCGGACATCGCGGCGGCCAAGATTCCGATCGACGTGGTTTGGAAGAAGATGCTGCGCTCCGCCGACGATTCCTTTCTTTACGTCTTCCACGGAGATCGGCGAATCGGCGACCTGCGATGGAACACCGAGGTGGTTGATTTCGTTTACGCCGGCCCCGGCAGCGCCACCGACACCAACCAGCCTCCGATCCCGGAGGAGATCGCGGCCGAGTATCAGGCCGAGGGCATGGTCAAGAATCCGATGAACTACACGGTTGAAATCCGCTCCGGCCGCGTCGTGCTCGACCAACCGATCGGCCAGGTGCGTTACGAACTCATGGCCGGCTTCAGCACCAACAACTCGTGGGATCGCTTCGACATCGTCCTCTGGCAGAAGGAAAACCGGATTCAGTTCACGGCGTCTCAAACCAATGAGCTCGCCGTGCTCAATCTCCGCATGGACGGCACCGAATTTCGCCGGGAGATTCCGCTCAAGGACTTCAACGATCCGCAACGGCTCGCCACCGCCCTGTTCGGCCCCCTGCCCATTTCCGATTTCGCCGGCGGACTCCTCAGCGGATTGGGCCCCGGCGCGAACACGGGCATGGACATGACCCGCCTGATCAAGCTGGGAATGCGCTGGGACGCCCGCCAGGACTGGCTCCATGTCGGCCACTCAAAATTACGCACCTACAGCATCACGCTCTTCCTTCCCGAGAACCGAAGCATTCGCGTTCACATCAGCCGTTCCGGAGAAATCCTGCGGGTGATGCTGCCCGGGGACTACGAACTGCGAAACAACCGCCTGCTCCTGCTCTGATCAGCACGCCATGATCGAACTGAAAAACCTGACCAAACGCTTCGGCGACCTGACCGCCGTCAACAACGTCTCGCTGACGGTGCCCAAGGGCGAGTTCTTCTGCGTCCTCGGCCCGAACGCCGCAGGCAAGACCACGACGATCAAAATGATCACCGGGCTGATCAAACCCACCGAGGGATCGGTCAACATCGCCGGCTTCGACGTGCAGAGCGAACCGCTCCAGGTGCGGCAGCGAATGTCGTATGTGCCCGATTTCCCCTTCCTCTACGAAAAGCTCACCCCCTGGGAATTCATGCGCTTTATCGGCCAGTTGTTCAATCTGTCCGAAGAGCGGGTCCAGTCCGCCTCCCGCGAACTCATCCCCCGTTTCAATCTCGAACCCTTCCTCCGCAAGCCGATCGAGGGCCTGTCCCACGGCACACGGCAACGCGTCGCCATCGCAGCCGCCCTGATGCACGAGCCGGAGGTCTTTGTGATTGATGAGCCCATGGTCGGGCTGGATCCCTTCCACGCCCGCGTCGTGAAGGAGATATTGAAGGAACGCTCGGTGGCGGGCATGACCGTCTTCATGTCCACGCACCAGCTCAGCGTCGCGGAACAGGTCGCGGACCGCATCGGCATCATCAACCACGGGCGTTTTGTCGCCATCGGCACGGCGGATGAGCTGCGACACTGGAGCGGCAATGACAGCCTCTTGGAGGACTCCTTTCTCGCGATCACGCGCGAGGAGGCGAATATCACCGCAGAGCGCATGCCGGCACCCGCCACGACTCCATGAGTGATTCTCAGAACACCCCGCCCCCCTTGGGCGACGGCCGGGCGCTGCGTCTGCTCCTTCGGGTCAACGGACTCCAGGCCTGGCGCAAGCTCACTTCCGTCGGCGAGAAGTCGAAGCTCCTGACCTTGGTGATCGCAACCTTTCTCGGCGGCTACGGACTCGTCACCTATCTCTTGTTTTACAAGGGCCTGGACTTCCTCCGCGGGTTCCCGGGCATTGGCGACCTGCTGATGGAGCGAATGCTCTTCCTGCTCTTCGCGGTGCTGTTTCTGCTGCTCCTCTTCAGCAATCTGATCATCGGCTACACCAGCCTTTTCCGAAACAAGGAGAGCCAGTTCCTGCTCTCGGCGCCGGTCAGCAGCGACACCCTGTTCCGTTGGAAGTTCATCGAGTCAACCCTGGTCGCCTCGTGGGCCTTTGTCTTTCTCATCGCCCCGATGCTGATCGCCTACGGCAACGTGCGCGGTGTCGACGCCTCATTCTATCTGCTGACAACCACCCTCGTGGCGGGATTCATCATCCTGCCTTCGGTGTTCGGCTCCTGGTGCGCGGTGACCCTGGCGCGCTACATGGACCGCAGGGCCTTCCAGATCGCGGCCATCTTCGGCTTTGTCATCTTCGTATTCGGCATTCGCCTCTGGATGCAGCCCGAGCAACTGAATGATGAGGCGATCGAGTTTCGCGTCCTGGCCGTGCTCGACCGGGTGATGTCCAAGACCGAGTTTTCGCAATTCCCGGCCCTCCCCAGCTATTGGCTGTCGTCATCGGTGCAGAACTGGGCGGACGGCCTGCGCGTCAGCGCGCGCTTCTACATGTACGTCCTGTGCGCCAACGTGATGTTCTTCGGCATGCTCGCATGGACACGAACCGGTCGATATTTTTACGAGGCCTCGTCGTCGGTCCACAGTCGGGCCCACGTCTTCGGCCAGTGGGAATGGTTCCGCAACTGGCAGGCCCATCGCGCGGCGTTCAGTTATCCGAAAGGTTTCATGGAACGCGTCTTTCAGCTTCTTCCGTGGATTCGCCCCGACGTCCGGGCTCTGGTCATCAAGGACGTCCGCATGTTCTGGCGGGACACCACGCAGTGGGGCCAGACTCTTGTCCTGTTCGGATTGCTGGCCGTCTACATCCTCAATCTCCGCCATTTCACCCGTCAGCTGAGCAACCCGTTCTGGCAGCACATCATCTCCTATCTCAATCTCTTCGCCTGCTCGCTCAATCTCGCGACGCTGACCACCCGTTTCGTCTTCCCGCAATTCTCGCTAGAAGGCAAACGCGTCTGGATCGTCGGCATGTCCCCTCTCGGATTGGTGAAGGTGGTCAAAACCAAATTCGCCATGTCGACGATCGGCTCGCTCATCGTGACCCTCGGACTGATCTTCCTTTCCTGCCATTTCCTCAAACTGGACTGGCAGCGCACCGCCTACTTCGTCGGGGCAATCGCGATCATGACCGTCACCATGAACGCGCTCGCCATCGGGCTCGGAGTGCTCTTTCCAAATTTCAAGGAGGACAACCCCGGCAAGATCGTGAGCGGATTCGGCGGCACGTTCTGCCTTGTGCTGAGCTTCCTCTACATTGTCTCGTCCGTCGGCATGCTCGCCATCGGCACCCCGTGGGTCCGCCGCGAAAACATCACCGCCGACCCCGTCTCCGTGACGATCTCCATCGGCGGTTTCATCCTGCTCTCAATGCTCCTTGGCTGGCTTCCATTCCGTCTGGCCCTGCGGAAAACGCGCGATTTTGAATACTGATCGTCGCGACACGGACACGGACACGGACACGGACACGGCCCGCCTTTCGCATTGAACTGGAATTTCCACCCGCTTCGCGGTAAACGGATCGCTGCGTCATGTCCGAGCCCGAAGCCAATCTTGCAGGAACGTTTCTTGGCAATCGGCGATACCGGGTCGAACGCGAGATCGGCCGGGGCGGAATGGGATCCGTCTGGCTTGCCAACGACGAAAGCCTGCAGGAACCGGTCGCTCTCAAGCTGCTTCCCGACGAAATCCGCTACGACCCCGTCGCGCTGGACGACATGCGACGCGAAACCGCGCGCAGCCGGCGGCTTTCGCATCCGAACATTGTCCGCATCCACGACCTCCACGAATTCCCCGGGGAGATGCCTTTCATCTCCATGGAATACATCGACGGCGCGTCGCTGAGCCGCTTCAAGACGGAACAGACCTGTCGCTGTCTCCCATGGGATTTCGTTCAAACCCTCCTCGGACAACTCTGCGCCGCCCTGGACTATGCGCACGGCGAGAATCTGATCCACCGCGATCTCAAGCCGGGCAACGTCATGTTGGACAGCCGGGGCAGACTCAAGCTGGCCGATTTCGGCATCGCGGCGGTGGTCAGCGATTCAATGAGCCGCGTCAGCCTGCAGGGCAACACCAGCGGCACACCCGCCTACATGAGTCCCCAGCAGATGGACGGACGAACACCTCGCGTCACGGACGACATCTACGCACTTGGCGCAACGCTATACGATCTGCTCACGGGCAAGCCGCCGTTCTTCCGGGGAGACATCCTTCACCAGGTCCGCAATCTGGAGCCGCCCACCATCGAGGATCGGCTGGATGAATTCGGCCTCAAGAATCCGATTCCTCCGGACGTCAGCGCGATGATCATGGCCTGCCTCGCGAAGGATCCCGAAAAGCGCCCCCAATCTGCGGCGACTCTCGCATCATGGATCGGTATCGGGCTCAATCAGGAAGCTTCGTTCGGCACGCTGTCCCGACAGGTCTTCGACACGCTCCCCCCGACCGATTCGCCGTCGTCACGTGAATTGACGGTCATCACAAGCGATGAGGTGGACGAAGAGACCGTCCCGGACACCCTCCCGCCGAACGACGATGCCCGACTCACTGGCGATCTCCCGCTGCCCTACGTCCCGGACAAGAGGCGCTCATGGAAACGCCCCATGCTGATCGGGGGCATCCTGATTCTCGCGCTGGGCATCGCATTTGCCGCTTCTCGCAAAAAAGAGTCCCGCCGAAACCCGATCGAAAACCCGCCGGTTTCAGAAGAGCCGTTTGCGGGTCCGTGGCTCACCGAAAAGGCGTTCACCATCGAGAACGACCGGCTCGGAGGCATGAACAACCTTCACGCCCCGGATCATTTGAGGAACTGCACGGTGATCACGTTGGAACGAGCCGACACCGACGCCCCGATCGTTCGCCATGTCGAGCCGTGGCTGCCGAAGAACCGGGTCTGGAGCATCAAGGACGGTATCATCCGGGGGCACCTGCGCTCCGACCAAGCCGGGTCCCACAAGTCCTACCTCGTCTTCAACGGACTCAATCTGGAGAACTTCGTGCTGACATTCGCCTTTCTCGAAAACCGGCAAGCCGTCAACGCGGGCAACTTCGGTGTGTTCTATCATAGTCGAAATCTCGAAGG
>JADHOF010000131.1 GCA_016779125.1 Verrucomicrobiia bacterium
CTGTCTTGAACTTTTTCCAACCAGACATCAAGACTACGACTCCCGCGAATAACCAACGCCAGGGCGGGCGGCCGGCAACCAATAAACAAAGAAATCGTGGGCAGCGCGATCGCCCGAATCGTCCACCGGCTCCGAGTCCGCCGCGCCGGATTGGCTTTGAAATGAGCAGAAGCTCAGAATAAAGGGGACCTCTACAAACCCCTGTTTTCAGATTCTTCGACATTCCCGGTGGGTGGATCAATGTTCGGTTAGGATTCTATCCGGAGTATTGTGAACGCGGTCGCATCGTGGAGGCTTGCGGGCCATTCTAAACTTCGAACGTTTCCGATCAGTTTTTTTTCAAGCCTTCCTTCCACTGAGAATATCGAAGTACCCAGAAATCACGTTGACCGGTTTCCACATCTGACTTACAAGCTCCGTCGAATCGGATGAATTCCTTCGCTGAAACAATCAAACCGGCCCTGTCCGGATACGCGGTCCGCCTCCAGTTGGCGTGGCACAAGCGCGTCTCCGCAATGCTCGTCGGTTTCAGCGGCGGGAGGGAAATCCGGTAGAATACAAACCCAGATAATTTCCCGACCCACCGCTGATCTTCGGCGGTGGGTCTTTTTTTTCCCATCGTCGATCACGGAGTCGGGAGCGCAAAACCATGAAGAACCTGAACTACCTCAAGTCGGAGCCGGTCAATGTGCCGGTCAATTCCCGAATCGACACGCCCGGAGCGGACATTGTCATCCTCGAATCGCTGTATCGGCGGATCGGGTTGGACGCCGCAACCGCCATCCGGGCCGCGTGGTCCGATTACGCCCTGTTCCGAAACGGGCCTCCACCTGAAGGGAGAAGCACGACATGATCCCCCTCGAGAACCCGTCCACGCCCCGGCGCGGACTCGTGATCGCCGCCTTCGCCGCGATCTATCTGATCTGGGGATCCACCTACCTGGTCATCCGCTACGCGATCGAAACGATCCCGCCTTTCCTGATGTTCGGCTCCCGCGCCCTGCTGGCGGGAATCATCCTCCACGCCTGGTCCCGCAGACGGGGCTGCCCTTCCCCGACGCGCGCCCAGTGGCGGGACGCGGTTTACGCCGGCGGTCTGCTGCTCTTCGCCGGCTCCGCGTGGATCGCCTGGTGCGAACATGAGATTCCGTCCAGCATCGCGGCGTTGATCGTCGCCGCGTTGCCGATGTGGATGATCCTGTTCAACTGGAAAGCCGCTCCGCCCACTCCCTTGACAATGACCGGACTTGCGCTGGGTTTTGCCGGCGTGTCCATTCTGATTCTGGACGGACGTGGCTACGACAACCAGCCGCTCAGCATCCCGCACGTCGCCCTGTGCGTCGCCGCAACCCTGTGTTGGGCGTTTGGTTCGATCTTCAGCCGTCGCGCGGACAAGCCCGCCAGTCCGTTCATGGCGGTCGCGATTCAGATGATCGCCGGCGGGGGCATCTCCATCATCGCCGGCCTGTTGATGGGCGAAGCCGCCAATTTCGATATTTCCATGATCTCGCTGCGTTCGCTGCTGGCATGGGGCTACCTCCTGGTGTTCGGATCCCTGATCGCCTACACCGCCTACGTCTGGTTGCTCGACGTCAGCACGCCCGCGCGGGTATCCACCTACGCGTTCGTGAATCCGTTGATCGCGGTGATGCTCGGTTGCACGGTGGGGGCCGAGCCGTTTTCGATCCGCCTCCTGTCCGCCTCAATGCTGATCGTCATCGCGGTCGCGGCCATTATCGGCACCCGGGGCGAACCGAAGTCGGTGAGCCTGCCGCTGGCACCGAGCCCCGTGACGGAAGAAGGATGAGTTCATTCGCATCAAAACTAAACCTGTTGCGATGGCGCGTGGAACTCCGGCGAACGCTGAAACTCGCCCTGCCCATCGCCGGCGGCATGCTCGGGCACATGCTGCTCGGCATCGCCGACACGGTCATGGTCGGGCGCGTCGGCGTCATCCCTCTGGCGGCGTGTTCCCTGGTCAACACCATCGCGCACGTGCCGATGGTGATCGGCTTCGGCCTGCTGGTCTCCGTGTCGGTCAAAACGGCCCAGGCTTTCGGAGCCCGACGACCTGAACGGGCCGGGGACGCCCTGAAACACGGACTGGCGCTGGCCCTCGCGGCGGGGGGCGCGGCGGCCCTCTCGATGGTTTTCCTCGCGGACCATCTGGAGCCCTTCCGGCAGCCGCCCGACGTGATTCATGCCTCGACCGAATACATGCGCCTCTGCGGCTGGTCCATCCTGCCGTTGATGCTGTACCACGCCGTCAAACAGTTCGGCGAGGCGGTGAATCTTGCCCTGCCTCCGATGTGGATCATGTGGAGCGGCGTCGCGCTGAACATCTTCCTGAACTGGGTGCTCATCTTTGGAAACCTCGGAGCACCGGTCCTGGGATTGGAAGGGGCCGGCGTGGCCACCCTGGCAGCCCGTTCCGCCATGGCGGCGGCGGGACTTCTCTGGCTGATGAGCTCCCGTCGATTGGCGCGCTGGCGACCTGAGAACTGGCTCGGCGGCTGGTCACTTCGTCACCTCACGGACCTGCTGCGACTCGGCGGACCGGCCGCCGCGCAACAGGGAATGGAGGTCGGCGCGTTTGTCGGCGGTGGAATCATGATGGGATGGTTCGGCGCGAACGCGCTCGCGGCGCACCAGATCGCCATCACCCTGGCGTCGACCACCTTCGTCGTGGCCTTGAGCATCGGAATGGCCGTCGGTGTCCGCGTCGGCCACGCGTGGGGGGCGGGCCTGCCCCGAAGGCTGCGTATCGTCACGGGTGGCGGAATCCTTCTGGGCGTCGGCTTCATGACCTGTTGCGCGGTGCTGTTCTTCACGGCCGGTTCCCTGCTGGCGGGCTGGTTCGTGGATTCGCCGGAGGTGATCGGGCTCGCTGCGTCACTGCTGCTCGTGGCGGGATTCTTCCAGATCGCCGACGGCACGCAGGTCGTGCTGATGTTCGCGACGCGCGGCATGAGTGACGTGCGCATACCGACCCTTATCGCGCTGCTTGCCTATTGGATCATCGGGCTTCCCGTCGGGTATCTGTCCGCCTTCCGATTCGGGCAAGGGCCGGTCGGATTGTGGTTTGGCTTCGCGTTTGGCCTGTCGTTTGCGGCGGTTCTGCTCGCCTGGCGTTTTCTGGTTCGCAGTCGCGAGGCAAGCGCTTCGACCTAATCGTTGCAAAACTTTCCTCGCCGACTAGCGTTCAACCCACTGCACGTGAGCAACGAATCCAGCATTCCCACGAACACCTCTCCCGCCGCTTGTATCCAACGCCTGGTGGACGAGGTTTCCGCCGTCTTCATCGGCAAGGAGGAGGTCGTGGCCAACGCGGTCCTTGCGTTGGTCTGCGGCGGCCACGTGCTCATCGAGGACGTCCCCGGCCTCGGCAAGACCCTGCTGGCGAAAGCCTTGGCGCGCGCCCTGCAGGCCGATTTCAAACGTGTCCAGTTCACCGCCGACCTGCTGCCAAGCGACGTCACCGGCGTCACGATGTATTCGCAGGACACCCACCAATTCACGTTCCGCCCCGGTCCGCTGTTTTCAAACATCGTGCTGGCGGACGAGATCAACCGCGCCACGCCCCGCACCCAATCGAGTCTCCTGGAGGCGATGGAGGAAGGCTCCGTGACGGTCGACGGTATCCGACACGCCCTGCCGTCGCCGTTCTTCGTGATCGCGACACAAAACCCGGTTGAGCTTGAAGGCACCTACCCGCTTCCCTTCGCCCAGATGGACCGTTTCATGGTTCGCCTGAGCATCGGCTACCTCGATCGCGCGAACGAAATCCGACTCCTTCGTCAACAACAGGAGCATAATCCTCTGGAGGAGATCCGGCCGACCCTCACCTGCGAGCAGCTTGAGGAAATCCGGCACGCCGTCCGACACGTCACGGTCGACGAATCCCTCGCCGGCTATCTGGTCGACATCGTGAACGCGACCCGCAAGACCGACGGGCTCGAATACGGTGCGAGTCCGCGAGGCAGCCTTGATCTGCAACGATTCAGTCAGGCCGCCGCCTTGTTGGACGGACGCGACTACGTCATTCCGGACGACATCAAACGCGCGGCCCGACTGATCCTGCCGCACCGGCTGATCATCCGAAAAGGCACCCGATCCGTCTCGTTGAACGCGACGGACGTCATCGACCGCGTCCTTGAATCCATCGCCGTGCCGGTCTGAACACGCGGCCCCAACTGCCGTGCCGAAGCACTCCGCCTCATTTCGCTACCGCTTTTCCAAACTGGGGATGCTCCTGCTCGGCATCGCCTTCGTGCTCTTCATTTCGTCGATCACCTCGCAATCCGGCCTGCTGCTCGTTCCCATCGGAATTCTCGCGGGCTGTTATCTGATCAACACCCTCAGCGCCCGGCGCGTGCTGGCCCAACTGGAACTGACCACGCCCGAAATCTCGCGGGCGGTCGAAGGCGGCCGGGGCGATCGCGGATGGATCGCAACCAATCACGGCGTCGGCGCGATCGGCGAAATCACCGTCACGGCCGGCCGTCGAAATCTGTTCGTCATCCCCCGGCTCGATGGCCGATCGGAGGCGCGTCCGATCCCCGACCACGTCTATCCGCGACGCGGCATTTACGAGCACGGCGACATCATTGTCCGCACCCGCTTCCCCTTCGGATTGGTCGAGGTAAACCGCCCGTTGCACCTGAAGGGGCGCACCATCGTGCATCCCGCGATCCGCGAAATGCCCGCGCCCGCCGCGTCCGGCTATGACGTCATGGTCGGCGGACGTTTCCGCGGCCAAGGCCAGACAAGCACCGGCGACTTCTTTTCCGGCGTCCGCGAACATCGGCCCGGCGATTCGCTGCGTCAGATCCACTGGCCCAGCAGCGCGAAAGGCCTCGGCCTGATGGTGCGCACCTACGAGGAGGAACTCTCCGGACGGGTCGCCATCCTTCTCGCCCCCGGTCGCGATGAGGCCGTTCTGGACGAGGCCGTCCGCCTGACCGCTTCGCTGGCCTTCGCAGCCCTGGATGAAGGACATCACGTCGAGTTTATCGATCTCATCACGTTGCGCGCCGACCTCGTTCCGCCCTTCGACGACGGACAGGATCTGCTGGACCGACTGGCCGGCATCGCAACGAGTCCATCTTCACCCAGGCCCGAGCAGATCCGGACGGCGAGCATTCGCGTGTCACGCAAGGCCGCGCTCCATTTCATTCTCACGGACAAACCCGCCGGTCTGGAAAGCACCTTGGCGGAGCTGGAGAACGCCGGCCGGAAAGTCTTCGTTCACAACGTGGAGGTGGCGAGGTGAGAAGCGATCTGAACCGATTCATTCTGTTGGGCTTCATCTGCCAGGGACTGTCCTGGGACGACCGGATCATGCCGCTCGTCAACATCGGCATCTGGGTGTTGGCAATTGAATTTGGCCGTCGAAGCAAGGGACTCGGGCAAAGCGGTGACGTGCTGGGAATGATCCTCGGCAGCGCGGCCGCCTTCGCGTTGGCAAAACCGCTCGGGGCCAGCAGTCACTTCTTCGTCGGGCACGGATTGACCCTGCTGCAGGCCAGCCGCCTGACCCGGCCGATCAATCGTCGCGAGCAGATCTTCTCGTTCATCGTCGCGCTGGGCCAGATCGGCGTCGCATGCACGGTCATTCTCGACTACCGCTTCATCCCGGTGCTTGTCGCCGGCCTGATCCTCCTTCCGAAGGCCTTGGCCGAAATGGAGGCCGCGCGATTCCAAAGCCCGACCACACCGGCGCCGCCCAAGGCGCGATTCTCGTTCGCCACCTTTCTCACACTTCTGGTCGTCCTCGCGGCGGTCTTCTTCGGCAGCCCGCGAGGCCTGATCTCCGCCACGCTGCCGACCCCGGCCATCGGTGTCGCGTCGGGTGACCTGTTCGATGATCTGCTCGACCCATCCTTCGGTGGTCAGGCCAATTCGTCCAAGGTTGTGATGCAGATCCAGGGGGAACAGACCGAATACCTGCGCTTGTTCTGCCTTTCGGACTTCGAAGACGGAATCTGGCGGACCGAGCCCGCGCCGCGCCACGTCCAACTCCCGGCTCCCACGGCAAACATGCCCACCAACCTGCTCACCCGTTCCGTGCGGGTGAAGAACGCGAACTACCTGAGCAAAAAGCTGCCGCACGACGGTCAGATCATCGCCGTGGAAGGCAACTTCTTCAGACAACAACGCATCGACGAAAACCGCGTCGTCCACTGCCTCTCGATGTGGAACACCGCCAACAACGCCTACCGCTACTGGATCAGCGATCGCGTGCGTCCCGAGAATCTGGACCGCCGTCGACAACGATTGCTGACCCGGGTGCCGACGCTGACGCCCGCCGTCCAGTCGTGGCTGAACGAACGTGTCGCGGGAGCAACCAACTCATTGGACGAGGCACGCCGCCTCGAAAGCTGGCTGGTGGACAATTTCGAATACCGGATCGGAGCGCCAAACATCAACCGCCTGAACGCGCTGGAGGAATTTCTGATCCGCGAAAAACGCGGCCACTGCGAACGCTTCGCTTCCGCCCTGGCCCTGCTCCTGCGCTCGCGAGGGATTCCCGCGCGGGTCGTCGTCGGATTCGTCCCCGGCCCCCTCAACTGGTTCTCAGGCTGGCGCAACGTTCGCTTCAACGACGCGCACGCCTGGACGGAAGCCTGGTTTCCGGACGAGGGCTGGATACAACTGGACGCCACGCCGCGGGCGGACATGAACCCACCCGGCGGGCGAATCGCCGAGCTGCTCGATGCGCTCGACGTGATGTGGTACGTCAACTTCGTCAACTACAACAACACAGCCCAGCAGAGTCTCCTGCAGACCGCGGGCACCGCGCTCGGGAAGGGAATGGACCTCGCACGAGCACACGCGCTGAAGATTGTCCCGATTCTCCTCATCGGCGCCTTATGGCGACTGTGGCTGGTTCGACCCACTTTCCGTCCGTCGCGCAATGACGCGAAGCGCCGCCGGATCGAATTCGCGGAAGACTGCTACGGCCGGATGCTCCGACTGCTCGCCGCCAAAGGGGCGACGAAACAAGCGGAGCAGACCCCGCGCGAATTCCTCGCGAATCTGCCCGCGCCACTGCTGCGTGTGCGGCAAGGCTTGGAGCAGTTCACCGAGGAGTTTCAGCGAATTCGCTACGGTCACCAAGACGACGACAGCGGCGACGCGGAGCGCCTGAAGACACTCCTGGCCAAGATCACAATCGAACTTCGAAGCTGATCAGACGTTGAAACGGAACAGCAGAACATCGCCGTCCTTGACAATGTATTCCTTGCCTTCCATGCGGTATTTGCCCGCGTCGCGCGCGGCGGCGACGGAGCCGCAGGAGACCAGATCGTCGTAGGCAACCGTCTCGGCCTTGATGAAGCCGCGCTCGAAATCACTGTGAATCACGCCGGCCGCCTGCGGTGCCGTGTCCCCCTCGTGAATCGTCCACGCCCGCACTTCCTTTTCGCCGGCGGTGAAATAGGTTCGCAGACCGAGCAGATGATAGACGGCGCGGATCAACTGCCCGACACCGCTTTCCTCGACGCCCAGATCCTTCAAAAATTCCTTCGCCTCCGCCTCGTCAAGATCAATGAGTTCGCTCTCGATCTGCGCGGAGATCACCACCGTCTCACAATCGACGTGTGCCTTGGCGTAATCGCGAACCTTCTGCACATGCGGATTCGAGTCAGCATCGGCCAGCTCGTCGTCCTTCACGTTGGCCGCAAAAATCGTCCGCTTGCCGGTGAGGAGAAAGAGATCCTTGGCGACCTCGCGCTCCTTGTCTGTCAGATCACAGGTGATAGCGGGCTTTCCGGAATCGAGATGCGGAATGATCTTTTCCAACACCGCCAAGACCTCCTGCGCCTCCTTGTCGCCGCGTTTGGCGTCCTTCGCCACGCGATCGCGACGCCGGGTGCAGGCTTCCAGATCAGCCAAGGTCAGCTCGGTGAAGATGGTTTCAATGTCGCGAATCGGATCAATCGCCCCGTCGACATGATGAATATCGGCGTCCTCAAAACAGCGGACCACCTGCACGATGGCGTCCGTCTCGCGAATGTGGGAAAGGAACTTGTTGCCCAAACCCTCGCCATCGGCCGCGCCTTTGACCAAGCCCGCAATGTCGGCAAATTCAATCGCGGCAGGAATGACCACCTTGGTTCCCGCGATCACCCGCAGCGGTTCCAGCCGGGGATCCGGCACGGTGACGACACCGATGTTGGGGTCGATCGTGCAGAACGGATAGTTCGCCGATTCCGCCTTACGCGTGCGCGTGACGGCGTTGAAGAGGGTTGATTTGCCCACATTGGGCAGTCCGACGATTCCGGCTTTCAGCATGGTGACGGTCTTGTTTCGTCGCGCAAACCGGACTCCGGCCCACGCGGGAGCGCGGATACTAGGCCCGGTCGGTCGCTTGTCGATGGAGAACTATTCAACGATCGAGCCGACCAGCAGATCATTGCTGCCGTGGCTGTTCAGCCGCAGGCCCCCCGCCCCGAGTTCACCGGAAAAAGCGCCGGCGAAAATCACGCGTCCCGTGGGCGAAACTGAAACGCCGTAGCTCAGTCCGTTCAGCGTTCCGCCCGCCTGTTTCACCCAGCTCAACCGTCCGTCCGGAGCAAAGCCGGCCACGTAAAGGTCCCGCCTGCCGATGGCCTTGAGAGCCCTTCCCGCGAACTCCACGTCACCGGTCGTTTCCCCGGTCACAAGGCAGTTGCCTGCTCCGTCAACCGCGAGTCCCAAGGCGTAGTCCGTTCCCTTGCCTCCAGCCACATGCCACCAGAGCGGTCTGCCCGCTTCGTCGAGCCGCGCCACAAAGAGATCGTTGTCCCCGGCGCTCGCGCGCGACTCGCCATCAAAAACCGCAGTCCCCTTGAACATGCCCGATACAAAGCAGCTTCCCCCCGCATCAACCCCGATACCGCTGACCAGCCCGTCGGCCGCTCCGCCGAACTGGCGAACCCAGAGAACCTTTCCTCGGGCGTCCATGGCCGCGGCGAAGATGTCCCGCCCCCGCGTCACACGCAGGCTTTGCCCACCGAAATCCAAGGTCCCCGAAACATAGCCTCCGACCCGCACCCTCCCATCCGCCGTCACCGCGATCTCGTGAGCGCTGCCGCTTCCCTTGCCTGTCATTGTCCGATTCCAGAGCAGCCGCCCCTCCTCGGAATAGACGGCAACGAAAGGCCCGACCGAGCCCGCTTCCGTGGACTCACCGGAGTCGAACTGCCCCCCGCCTCGAATCGCGCCCGAAACATAAATCCGCCCCGCCTCATCGATCGCCACCCCGTGACCGTAGTCGTATGCAGGGCCGCCGGCGGAACGCGCCCAAAACACCGCGCCGTCGGCCGCGTACTTGACCACAAAGACATCGTAATCTCCCCGGTTGGTGAGAACCGTGGAGCCGATCGTCAACGTCGGGCTCTGAAAATGTCCGGTCACCACCACGTTCCGCTCACGATCCGTCGCCACCGCGTATCCCCGCTCGATCTTCGCGCCGCCAAATGACTTCGCCCAGACGAGCTTTCCCTTCGAGTCGATCTTCACGAGACAGAAATCCAACGCGCCCTCGGACTTCAACTCCGATCCGCCGAAGCGAGCCACGCCGGTGAACTCACCGGTCGCGTAAACATTCCCGTCCGAATCAGTCGCCACTGCACGCGCCTTGTCATGGCCGATGCCGCCCGCCTGAAACAACCAGTCAAACTCCGCGCCGACCAGACTGAACGAGGACAACACCATCACCACAATGAGTACCCGGGAATTCATTCCGGGATGGAGCCATCGCCCCTTCAGGAGGGAAAGCGAATTTCGATTGCGCGACAGGCCTGCGCTCACAGACTCGCGTGGTGAATGGCTCCCCACCCCGTCAACTGATCCCGCTGCTTTTCATCATCCTCGCAAACGCAACCGCGACCGTGAATGCGGAGGAGGCTCCGCGATGGCTGAAGATTCCGGAGGCCATGCCCGGAGACGAAGAGCTGATATTCACGCCGCGCGGATTCAATCGCCCCGGAGTTCCCGCCATCGCCAGCGGCGAGGAAACTGCACGGCTCCGCGTCACCGTGCGAGATGAAGCCACCGGCCAACCCACGTTCTGCCGCGTCAACGTTGTCGGGGCCGACGGGAACTACCACGAGGCGCTCGAGAATCCATTGCGCGACTTCAGCTTCACAGGCACCTGGCCCAAACAGCTTCGGGGCAACCGAATCGGCAAGGCTCCCATCCGATACTTCGGTCGCTTCTTCTACACCAACGGAGAATTTACGGTCACCGTCCCCGCCGGCCCGGTTCAAATCGAGGTTTGGAAAGGATTTGAACACACACCGATCCGCCACGAATTGACGCCGGCAGCGCGTTCCGAATCTTCGGTCGAACTAACCCTGCGACGCGCCGTGGACATGGCGAAGGCCGGCTGGTACGGCGGCGATTCCCATCTGCATTTCGAACGGCAAACGGACGCCGACGATCAGCTCATCCTCGATCTCCTGGAAGCCGAGGATGTCCGCTACGGCGGCGTGCTCTGCTACAATCCCACCTCGACCTACGAGGGACGCATGAGCGAACAGGATATCCCACAGGCGCGGCTTGGGATGCCTTCCCTGAAAACGCGGGGTGACTATCAGATCATTTCGGGCCAGGAGTATCGGAGCGGACACTACGGCCACACCAAGGTCTTTCTGGCCAATGAACTCGTTCAGTCCGGAAAGACCTACGATCCGAATATCCGCCCCGTCTTCGCGGACGCGGTCGGACCGATCCGAAAACAAGGCGGCCTGGTCTTCTGGGCGCACGGCGGTTACGGCAAGGAGATCTACGCCGACTACCTGCTGGACGCCGTTGACGGGGTGGAACTGTTGCAGTTCGGCATCTACCGCCCAATCGGTCTCGAAGGCTGGTATCACATCCTCAACACCGGCCACCGGCTCCCCGCGATCGGTGCCAGCGACTATCCCGCCTGCCGCAAACTCGCCGACTGCCGCACCTACGTTTACGCCGATCACGCGCCGCGCATGGACGAATGGTTGCGCGGGCTGAAAGCCGGACGCTCATTCGTCACCACCGGACCGCTCCTTCTGCTCGATGTCGACGGCAAAGTCCCGGGCGATCAGATCCACCTCACCGAACCCCGGACCCTGTCCGCGACAATCAGGGTCCGAAGTGAGGTCGCCCCGGTGACCCACATTGATCTCGTCGTGAACGGATCCGTCCGTGATCGGCTCCGTGTCACGCCGGCCATGGGCACGGGGCGCTGGCTGACGCTAATAACCAAGCTGCCGGTATCCGAGCCCTCCTGGATCGCCGCCACCGCCTACTCCTTCGCGAAAACAGGCGGGCCCGACGCGGAAGCCCACACCAATCCCGTCCACGTCGACATCAACGGCCGACGCCCCTGGAACAACGCCGACGCCGCATGGCTGCTTGCCCGCCTGGACGAACGAATCGCCACCCATCGCAAGCGTCTCGA
>JADHOF010000132.1 GCA_016779125.1 Verrucomicrobiia bacterium
GACGACGATGGTCACTAGCCTGGATTGGTCGGCCAACGTGGCACCGAAGGGACTGCTGCTGCTGGTGTGATGGCCGCTGGTCCAGTTGATTCTTCCGACCGCGTTCGGGTGCGCGTTTCGGGCTTCCCGGGCGGCGGTGATCAGTTGTTTTGCGGGTTTGCTGGCCGCGTTCGGATTGATGACGTTCCTCTACATCTAAGCCTTCAAGATTGCTCCGGATCATCAGGGAGGTTTGATCATCCTCTTCGGGCCGGTCTACGCCTTGCTGGTTCTCGTGCCTTTTGGGATTGCCGCGGTCTGGTGTTTTGCACGTCACGACAGGCCGGACGCGAAGACACCGGTGCAGGGTGCCTGATCCGGTCTTGCATGCTTCGCCGCTTGTCTCATTGTCCGCAGGCATGAGACACATTCGATCGACAGCCGCCCTTGTTTTTGTGTTGTGCGCCGCGCAGCTTGGCGCGCAGACAGTGCTCGATGTCTGGATCGGCACCAGCCGGAGCAAGCTGAGCAAGGGGGTCTATCATGCCACGTTGAACACGCAGAACGGCCGGATGACGGACCCTGAGCTGGCGGCGGAGATTGAGGGTCCCGGATTTCTCGCGATGCACCCGGATCGATCAACGCTTTATGCCCTCGGAAAGCTGGGTGGCAAAGATGTGATCGCGGCCTATCGGATCGAGGGGAAGGAAGGGAAGCGCGCGCTCAAGCCGCTCAATTCCGCCGAGACCGGAGACGGAGGCAGTGCCCATCTCTGCGTCGACAAGACAGCGCGCACGTTGGTTTCGGCGCAGTACGGCGGCGGTTCCGTGTCCGTCTACGCGTTGAACAAGGACGGCTCCATCAGGGAACGGACCCAGGTGATCGAGCATTCAGGGCCGGTGCCCTCCGAAGATCGGCGCCAACGCGCCCCGCACCCTCACTGGTCCGGGTTTTCGCCCGACAACCGGTTTGTTTTCGTTCCGGATCTCGGATTGAACCGGGTGATCATCTACAAACTCGATGCTGCGGCCTCGCGGCTGACTCCGCATGGCCACACGGATGTGCATCCGGGCGCGGGACCGAGACACATGAAGTTTCACGTGAACGGAAAATGGGCTTATCTGCTGAACGAGTTTGACCTGACGGTCACTGTTTTTGACTACGACGCCGGCAAGGGAACGCTGACAGCCAAGCAGACGGTGGCCGCAGTGCCGAAGGCGGAATACGAAAAGGAAAAGGCCCGCAGCGGTTCGGAGATTCGCGTGCATCCCGGCGGACGTTTCGTTTATTCGGCGAATCGCGGTCACGACACGATCACCGCCTACGAGGTGAATCAAACGACGGGCAAGCTGACCGTGATCGAGCGCGAGAATGTGAGGGGCGCAACACCGCGTAATTTTAATCTCGATCCAGGCGGGCGTTGGTTGCTGGCGGGCGGCCAGGCTTCGCACAGCCTGGCGTCTTTTGAGGTGGATCAGCAAAGCGGCGAACTCACGTTTAATCAGCACGCCGTCCACGTGCCGTCTCCGATCTGCGTCCTGTTTCAACCCGAGTGAACTTTTCGTCCCTCTTACAACCATGAAGGAATCGATACCGAAAACGTTCCGTCTCGGTGGGGAAAAGGATGTGAACCGCCTGGGCTTCGGTGCGATGCGGCTCACAGGGCAACCGGGCAATTACGGTCCCTACGCCGACATGGAGGCGGGCAAGGCCTTGCTGCGTCGTGCGGTGGAAGGCGGTGTTCAGTTCATCGACTCGGCGTTTGCCTACGGACCCGAGTGGGCGGACCGGATCATCGGCGAGGCGCTTTCGCCCTTTGGACCGGACCTGCTGGTTGCGACCAAAGGAGGCGTGGGGAAACCGAAGCCGGGCCAGATTGAGGTCGATGCCTCGCCGGCGACGTTGTTGAAGCAGATCGATCTCGCGTTGACGAATCTCAGGACGGAGCGCGTGGATCTGTTTCAGCTGCATCGGGTGGATCCGAACGTGCCGATCGAGGAATCCGTCGGGGCCTTGGACACGGCTCGGAAAGCGGGCAAGATCCGTTTGATCGGGTTGTCGAACGTGACCCGTGAGCAGTTGGATCGGGCCCTTACGGTGACGTCGATCGCCTCAGTCCAGAACCGCTACAACCAGGCCGAATCGGATGATGACGCGATGGTCGATTACACGTGCGAAAAGGGGATCGCGTATCTTCCATGGGGTCCGCTTGGCGCGCAGCCGATGGCACCCGGCGCCGCATTGCCCGCGCGCGAGGCTATCGCGTGGTTGTTGCGCCGCTCATCGAACATCATCGCGATTCCCGGAACGACTTCCCCCGGGCATCTGGACGAAAATCTTTCGGCATGGGACCTGGTCTGACGGCGTCGGCGGTCAGTCGTAGATGCCGTCGAGCAGCCAGCCTTCGTTGTCGCGCGCAAGACGGAGCAGGGGACCGTGGCTGAGCTGGACGTCCCATTCCTCGCGCGCCCATTCCGTATCGACATCCCACCAGTCGCCGGATTGTTTCCACGGTCCCTGGCTTTCCTGAACGTGGCCTTGCAGCTCCTGTGAATCGACCCGGATCAGGAATTCACGATCCGAGTTCCGCCGGACCTGCACACGGACGGGGAGTGGTGGACGAAATCGGCGGAGAGCGGGGCCAAAGCGCGGGGAGGTGTCGGCGGCGGGCGTTGTCTGCCCGCGACGGGGCCGGTCGTCCGGTTGGAACGGGCCGATCTTGACCGCGTCGGGGCGGTGGCCGGGTTCGATGACGGGGCTGCCGACACGGTCCGGCCCGAGCAGGGCGTCCAGACGGGCGAGTGTTTCGGCGAACTGATTGGGATCGCGCAGGCTGGTCTGGAAAAGGTCGAGCTGGCGTTCCGCGGCGCGGGCGGGACGGGCGCCGAGTGAGACGCCGATGACGGCGGCTTTTGCGGTGAAGCTTTCGAGGAAGGTGTGGAGCGAGCGGAGCAGGATTCGGGTGTCGCGCGTGGGATCGGGAATCCGGAACTCGCGTTCGAAGACGGAGTCGTCATCGAATTTCAGTTTCAGCGTGAGGCTTTCCGCGACCAGGTAAACGGTTTCAAGACGGGCGGCGATTTGCTCCAGAAAGCGGTTTAAGACGAAGATCAACGCCTCGAGCTTTTCGATGGGATGCTCGATGTCCGCAGCCTCGGTCAGATCCATGGCGGGTTCATGAAGCTGCAAGGGCCGGTCGCGGCCGCCGCCGGCAAGTTCGTGGGAGGGAATCAGCTCGGCTCCCAGACGCCGGATGACCTCCTCCGCAGGCAGGGCGGTCAGTTGCCCGAGGGTGGCGATTCCCCAGCCGTGGAGGATTTGCAAGGTGGCGGGATTCAGATCCAGGATTGAAAGCGGCAGTGGATTGAGAAAGGCGGCAACTTGTCCGCGCTTGTCTTCGAGCAGACGCACCGGGCGGGCGCAGCGGGCGACCAAGGCGGCGAGGTCGGGGTTGGAGGCGATGCCGACGCGGGCCTGAAGGTTCAAGCAGGTGAGGGATTCACGGCTGTGCTCGGCCAGTCGGAGAAGGGATTCGGGACGCTCATCCAATCCCTTGAGATCAATCGTGCACAAGCCGGGTGCAGTGGCTTCGATGCGGGGCGAAAGGTTCGCGGCATGAAAAAGGAGTGCCTCGCGCGCGGATTGTTCCCGGGCGATATCGCGGGTGAAGAGGTGAAGCTCCGGGCAACGGGCCTGGCCCTGAGTCGCTGTCATGCCCGATTCGACACCGGCTTCCCGGGCGGCGCGGTTGAGCTGGACGATGCGGTGCCTGTCTTTTCGCCGGCCGGCGGCGCTGGATTCATCCAGCAGGGCGAGGGGATTCCGCGCGACCGAGGGATCGTCGCGTAGCCGCGACTGGAGTTCGAAGTTCGGAAGATGCAGGACCGCGTACATCAGCCGGCGAGTTCACGGAGCGCGGCGGGTTCTTCGATCACGCCGCCACGGCGACGGGTGATCTCGAGTTGCAGGCCGTTGCGGAGACCGGTTTCGGGGCGCTCGAGGGATTCGACCTGAAGCAGCGAGTTCAACGTCAGCCGCAGGCGGGCACTGCTGACGAGGCGGATCGGCGTCATGATGAGACAGGTGGCGCGGGTGCGGGCGACCAGGGATTGCAGACGGTGCCAGGTGGGGGCGGGGATACGGCGGAATTCGTGGCGCGGGTTGAATTGGAGGTCCAGCACGACCAGGGGCAGATTACCGTCCCGCAGCAGGATGTCTGCGGCCTGTAGCGATTCGCGGGCGTTGTGGCAGCGGATCCAGAGGAGGCGTCGGCAGGCGGCGGGCGAAAGGTCCTGCGGATCGAAGGAATTCCGGCCGTCAATGAGCGCTGGCAGCTGGCCTTGCGCGGTCTGTTGCTCGATCAGGCCGCGCAGCAACAGGGCGCTGCCGCCGCTGCGTACGCCGCTGACGAGTTCGGTCAGGTGCCCCTTTGGGATGCCGGCCTCGTCGAGGGATGGAATGCCGGTTGGGTAGTTCTCCGCGTCGGGCGGGCGCGGGCTGTGGGCGGCCGGAAAACGCTCCTTCAGGAGTTGGCGGAGTTCGATGATTTTCGCGGCATCAGCCATTCGGGGAGGATCAGTTTAGCGGGTTGATCGCCGGCATCAAGTCGCGCAATCCCGACAAGAATGCCGCCCGGGGTGGGACAAAAGGTGTCCTGGTGACGTTCCGAATTTAACCAAATTGAGAACGGGGTGATTCTCAGGCTTTCGGGGGAAGCGAACGGGCGAATCTGACGGCGCGCCGGATCCAGGACTTGAGGGCTGTGTCGGATTGAAAGCCTTCCGGGGCCACGTATAACATGGATTTCATCGGCTTGCCCGTGAAGTCCATGGGACGCGTGTGATCTTCACCCAACGCCTTCGCGACGCCTTGATCTCCGAGTCGGAGCACGAGGGTTTTGTCCAGAACGCCGCAGGCCATGTGGCCGTCGATGAGGAATGCGATGCCGCCAAACATCTTCTTTTCGCTCAATCCCCGAGTGCGGCCAAGAGTGTTGCGGACACGCTCGGCGGTGGCTGGATCGTAGGGCATGGGAGATCAGTCGCGGCGTTGCGGTGCGGGTTTACGGTCTCGTGTGTCGTAGCGGATGACAGTCGGCATCGCGGGGTTGTAATCAGGATTGGGTGTCGGCATCTGGGCACCGACGGATTTGCGCCACTTGTGCATTTGCGCCCGGAGGCGGTGGGCTTGATCGGGCTGCGTCGCGGCAAGGTTGTTGTCTTCGTGTGGATCGGTTTTCAGATCGTAAAGCTCCAGTCGTTGATCCTCGTGGAATTCCACAAGGCGCCAATCGCCGCTGCGTACAGCCGTGTAGGGGACTCCGCCCATGGAGTGGTAGTGCGGGTAGTGCCAATAGAGATCGTTACGATCAAGGCGGGTGGTCGGATCCCGCAGCAGCGGTACAAGGCTGCTGCCGTCGAGGGATCGGGTTGGCTGCAATCCGGCGATTTCCAAAATGGTCGGCAGGTAGTCCATGGAAATGATCGGCGTTTCGGACACGGAGCCGGGCCGGGTGACACCGGGCCAACGGATCACGCCCGGAACCCGCACACCGCCCTCGTAGACGGAGCCTTTGCCGTTTCGGGCGGGGAGGTTGGAGGTGACGGGTTTTCCCTCCCCCATTTCCAGGAGACCTCCGTTGTCGGCGGTGAAAATGATGATCGTGTTGTCGCTGAGACCGTTCTTTTTCAGTTGGGCAAGCACCCGGCCCACGGATTCGTCGAGGCTTTTGACCATGGAAGCGTATTCAGGATTGCGATGGCGTCGTGGCTTGTCGGAGGCCTTGAGTTTGTCCGAAAAATGTTTCGCGTAGCCGGCCTTGGCCTGCACCGGGGTGTGAACGGTGTAGTAGGAGAAGTAGATGAAAAAGGGATCGTCCTTCCACTCGTCGATGATGCGGACGGCGGCGTCGGTGAGCGTGTCGGTGAGGTAGTCGCCTTTTTTCCCTTTCTCCGGGAGGTTGATGACCTTGCCGCTCTGGCCGTCCTTGCCGCGACCGTAGGGCCAGTGATAGCTGCCGGGCGCGCCGGCGGAGAAGCCGCCGATGTTGCGGTCGAACCCCTGCTGCTCGGGCCACAGGTCGGGGTGTTCAACGCCGTCGCGCGGCGTGAGATGCCACTTGCCGATGTGGGCGGTGCGGTAGTCGCGGCGCTTGAGCTCCTCGGCGATGGTGACGTGCTCGAGGTTCAGTTGCATCGTCCAGTTCGGGATGGTGACTTGGGTGTTGTGGAAGGGATGACCGGCGATGAAGTCGGTGACGTGAAGGCGGGCGGGATACATGCCGGTGAGCACTGCGGCGCGGGTGGGGGAACAAACGGTGCACGCGGCGTAGGCGTTGACGAACTTCATGCCGCTCTCCGCCAGTCGGTCGATGTTTGGCGTCTCGTGAAGATCGCTGCCGAAACAGGCGGGATCGGTCCAGCCCATGTCGTCGACCAGAAACAGGATGAAGTTCGGTTGCTTGGCGGCGTGGGTGGTTGAGGGCTGCAGGATCGCGGCCAAAAAGAGAAACAGGAGAATCCGGGCTGACATGCCGCGCTGATAACACGCCGGGACCGCTTGTTAAACGCGAAATGCCCTGCGTATCAGGCATCCTGAAGCGCTTCGATGAGCGCGGCGACGATGGCGAAGTCCTTTTCGCGATGGCTTCCCGGACGCCAGCAGATGGCGATCGTTCGTTGTGCCCGACTTTCGGCGAGCGGTGAGTAGAGGATGTTGGGGAAACATTTTTGAAATGACGGAACCGCGAGTTCGGGTATGAACGTGATCCCGAGGTTGCGGTCAACCATGCCGATCAAGGTCATCAGGCTGGCTGCCTGGAAACTCACGGCAATTTCCGCCGGGCTCAACTTGCAGGCGGCAAGCGCCTGATCCTTGAGGCAGTGCCCGTCGTTCAAAAGTAGCAGCTCCGACTGGCGCAGGACCGCCGAGGTGACGCCCTTCGCGGAGTGGCGCAGTTTCTGGGTGCTGGTGTGTGCGATCAAAAGTCGGTCCGAAAACAGTTCGCGCACGATCAGATCGCCCGTCGGATATGGAAGGGCGAGGACGGCGCAATCAATGGTGCCCGCACGGATTTTTTCCAGCAGCACCGGTGTGAGATCTTCCGACACCTGGGCGCGAACCGTCGGGAAATCCCGTCGGAGTCCGGTAAAAAGATCGGGCAACAGAAAGGGGGCGATCGTGGGGATGATGCCCATACGGAGTCCGCCCGCGAGGGGCCCTTGGAGGGAATGGGCGAGATCGGCGATGTCCTCCAGCCGGTTGAGGATGTCCCGAGCGTGCACCGCCATGGCCGCGCCCTCGCGGGTAAGGGCGACGTGTCTCTTGGTCCGTTCGAGAAGTCTTGCGTTCAGGGCTGATTCGAGATCGTTGACGGCGCCGCTGATGGTGGATTGGGACACGTTGCACCGGCGGGCCGCGCGGCCGAAGTTGAGTTCGTCGGCCACGGCGAGAAAATAGCGGAGTTGCTGCGGGGTGGGGAGGGTTCTCATCGGAATTGTCGATTTGTTTGATTCAATAATACGGTTTCCACAATAAGGTTCCCGGAGCTAATCTCCAAACGTTCTCAGATTCGAAATCACAAAAATGAAAAAACAATTTTTGCTTACTGTTGGAGCGATGGCTCTCGTCGCGGTGACTTCTTCCCGGGGCGAAGATCTGGCGCTGGACGGCTTTCAACCGCCGCTGCGGCACACGTGGGATCAACCCCGGAGCGGCGTGGACAATGCCCGCGTCGTGTTGGGCAAGGCGCTTTACTTCGACAAACGCCTCAGCAAGGACAACTCCCTTTCGTGCAATTCATGCCACGACCTGAAGCGTTTCGGTGTCGACGGGCGGGGTTTCTCGCTGGGTTTCGAGAATCACGAGGTGGGCCGCAACTCACCGACCGTGTTCAACGCGTTCGGGCATATCACGCAGTTCTGGGACGGCCGGGCACCGACGGTGGAAGAGCAGGCGAAAGGCCCGATTCTCGCCGCAGGTGAGATGGCGATGCCTTCCCCCGAGGCGGTGGTTAAAAAGTTGAAGGGCATTCCCGGCTATAAACCGATGTTCGAAGCCGCGTTCCCCGGGGACAAGGATCCGGTCAATTATGACAACGTCGGCACGGCGATCGGGGCGTTTGAACGACTGCTCGTGACGCCGTCGCGGTGGGATTCGTTTCTTTCCGGCGCCGAAAAAGCGTTGTCACCTTTGGAACAGCAGGGAGTGAAAGCCTTTACGTCCTACGGTTGCACGACCTGCCACACCGGCACGCTTCTCGGTGGGGATCGTTATATGAAGGCAGGGTTGGTGAAGCCCTGGCCAAATCAGAAGGATCTCGGACGATTCGGGGTCACCGGCAACGAGGCCGACAAGCTCGTGTTCAAGGTGCCGAGCCTGCGTAACATTGAAAAGACCGGCCCCTATTTCCATGACGCCTCCGAAACCACGCTGGACGGCGCGATTCGAAAGATGGGACGTCATCAGCTCGGAGTGGAGATTCCGAAAAAGGATGTGGCCGCGATCAAGGCCTTTCTCCAAACGCTCACCGCTGATATTCCCGCTGAGCTGGCCGCGACTCCGGAAATGCCCGGCGCGGTTGTGTCGAAGAGCTTCGACTGATTTGAAAGACCTGCATCGAAGGGCTTCACCGTGAGGTGAGGCCCTTTTTTGCTTTCGAGAAGAGGAGAGAATCAGGCGTTTGGTTCGATGCCTTCGATCCAGGAGATATCCCCTACGACGTCTTGAAGCATCCCGGGAGTCATCGTGTTCATCAGTGGGCGATACTTGCCGGTGGCCTCAGCGATGAGTTGTCCTTCGGCATCGCGAATCTCGGCTTTCGCCTCAAAGACGCGATTGCGCCGGTTTTCAAGCAGCTCTGAGGTCACCGTCAGCGGAGCGTCGGGTTGGGCCGGCTGGTGAAAACGGGTGGTGAGCTCGGCGCAGAAAGAGAAGCGGCGAGTGGAAACGGCGCAGGCCCAGACCATGATTTCGTCGAGGACCGTTGCGAGAATCCCGCCGTGTGTGACACCGCGAAATCCGATGTGAGCTGTCGTTGGTGTGAACGTGGTGCTGACAACTTTGCCGTCCGTCTGGAATCGAAGGTTGAGACCCAGGGGATTCCGCTCACCGCAGACGAAGCAGCTTGTAGTGTGTGGGAGCTCGCGCACGGGAAGGGGCGGGGGCACTTCAGCCACGGTTGCGGGCTTCCATCACCGCCCGTTTCATCTCCAGATCCGCGTCGCGCTTCTTGATGTCCTGCCGCTTGTCACGGGCGGCTTTGCCCTTGCCCACGCCGAGCAGGACTTTGACCCGGCCGTTTTTCCAATACATCCGAAGCGGGACGATCGTGGAGCCCTTGAGTTCGGCCTGGGCGAAGAGCTTGTCGATCTCGTTTCGTTTCAGCAGCAGCTTGCGCTTCGCCTTCGGGAGATGGTTGCTCCAGTTGCCGTGCGAGTATTCCTCAATATGGGCGTTGTAGAGCCACGCCTCGTTGTTCTCGATCTTGGCGAAGGCGTCGCTGATTTGAGCCTTGCCGCCTCGGATTGATTTTACCTCCGTGCCCTTGAGCATGATGCCGGCCTCGAAGGTGTCGCTGATATCGTAGTCCCGGCGTGCCTTGGGATTCGAAACGATGTCCGTGTTGTCCGAGCTCATGATTCAGGTGAAGGGGGCGGTGGGTGGCGTGGAAACGAAAACAGCCAGAAGGGAAACCCTCCTGGCTGCGACAAAGGATTCTCGAAATCAGCTTGAGCGGCGTTTCCGGCCCGCCTTGGTCGGGTTCTCCGCCTCATAGAGGGCTGTGGCGTCCCATCCCAGTTTTCCTTCGAGGATTTCCGTCAGCGCGATGTCCGCAGCGCCGAGAGTGGGGGAGACGACGAGCATGGGACGGTTGCCCGAGTTGAGCTGACGCACGCGGCGGGAAACGATGTTGATGAGAACGTTCGAGTTGCCGACCTTCTCTTGAGCTAATTTGACCAGTTCGGGATTCATTTAAATTGCCGTAAAACGAGCCGAAAGAGATACGCCTTTTAAGGATCGAAGCAAATGAAAACTTGGGATTTTTTCTTGCGTTGGAAAAAAGAAATCAGGAATCTCCCGGCCCGTTGCGGAGAGGTGGCTGAGTGGTCGAAAGCAGCGGTTTGCTAAATCGCCGTACGGTTTAAATCGTACCGAGGGTTCGAATCCCTCCCTCTCCGCCATATCTTTTCTTCTTCAATCCTCCCCGATCTGACTTCACGGCGCTCCTTTTTGATCCGGAAGTTTTGTCGGGAAAAGGCTTTGAAGTCCTTGCGAAAGAGGGGATTTGCTCGGCTGAGACTGTCACCCGGCGCGGTGCCAGACGTCCGCGTGCAGGAGTCCCCAGTCGCGGTTTTGCCGTTCGCGGAGTGAGAAGCCGGCGTCTTCGAGGTGGCGATCGGGCGGGGTCAGGCGTTGTGCGTCGAGCCGGGTTGTGAGTCGAAAGAATCGATACATGACGCCGAGAATGATCGCGGCGCGAAGTCCCCGGAGTGCTTGGGTGGGGTGTCGGAAATCGGCAACGAGCCAGATTGCGTTCGGCTTGGCTGAGCGGGAAACGGAGTGAATCAGCGTTTGGAGTTCGATTGGCCGGAAGCAATCGAGAAAGAAGTTCGCCACGATCGCGTCAAAGCGGGATGACGGCGGATTCCAATCCCGCACGTCGGTTTGGACGCGCTCAACGTTTGCGGGATCAATCCCGTTGCGGATCAGCCGCCGCTCCAGAATTCGTAACATTCGCGCGCTGGAATCGATCACGGTGACCCGCTTGTCCGGCCAACGTTTGAGCAATTCGACCAAGAAGCGCCCGTTTCCTTCGCCTAGAAGCAGCACATGGGATGCGTTTTCCAGGCTGGACAAGAACGCGGTGCGGCATCGCTGGACGGCGGGGCCGGCCGTGACCGTTTCCAGCAAGCCGTAGATGGGGGCGATGGAGTCGAAATTCATGCGGGATCCGTTGCGTTTCGCAGGCGCGACTCGTTGCGCCAGACGAGCCACGAAAAGCTGCCACCGAGCCCGTAGCAGACCAGGTCGAGCCAATCCCCCGTGGCGTGACTGGACAATATCGGACCGGCGAATTCGAAGAGAACGGACCAGACCAGCAGATGCCCGGCAATTTCGGCAAATGTCGGATATTGCTCGATCGGACGCAGTCCGAGCATGGCGTGAAAACGCAGAAGGAAAGGCAGGGCGCAGGGGATCAGCAGAAGATCGTTGAAATGATGAAGGAAGAACGCGGGAGAGGAAATCCGCTTTAGAAGGAGCTCGTTCAGGGAGAAGAGCGCCATTGCGGCAAGGAAAACTGGGTCCGAGAAATACCTGTAGGGCTTCGTCATCAAACCAAGGCGAGAATGAGAAGTCCCATTCCCAAAGCGAGGAGGAGTTTGGCCAGTAATATCACGGGGACGATGATTCTG
>JADHOF010000133.1 GCA_016779125.1 Verrucomicrobiia bacterium
GAGGAAATCACCGGGAAAGGCGGGTCGGCTTGAGTCCCGTTGTATCAATTGCCCTGCTGGCCGCATGTCTTCTTCTTTCATTTCTCTTCTCGGGGATGGAGACGGGCCTGCTTTCCCTGAATCGATTTCGTCTTCGGCAGTTGATGCGCTCGGGGGACCGTCGTGCGCGCTTGTTGAACCGTTATCTGGCGGATCCGGAGCCGTTGTTGTGGACGATTCTCGTCGGGAACACGGTCGCCAACATGGGCGCGGCCGTGCTGGTGTTGTCGGGCGTTCATGATCGTTGGCCGGGTGAGCCGATCGTATTCGCCGGAGCGGCGCTCGCGCTCGCGGTGGTGCTTTTCGGTCTATGCGAGATTGTTCCCAAGACGCTTTTCGGCATCTATCCCAACCGGCTTTGTCTCTTCCTGGTTCGACCGTTTCGCTTCCTGAAGGGGATCCTCTCACCCTTGGTGATGATTGTGGAACTGGTGGCGGGCCTGATGCTTCGGGGTGCGGGCGGGCGGGCTTTCGCCGGCAGCACCTTTGCCAACCGCGAGGAACTGCGGTGGCTGATGCAGGAATCCGGGCAGGGCTTCACCACCGAGGAACGGGCGATGATCAGCCGCGTGATGGACCTGGAAAAGCTCACGGTGCGGTCGCAGATGGTGCCGTGGAGCAAGGTGGTTTCGGTGGAGGCGACGGCATCCATGGACGAGTTGATGGCCAAGGCCCGTGAGCATCGGCACACGCGGATGCCGGTCTGGGAAGGCTCGGGGAGCGGTCGTTCGATCGCCGGCTTGATCAGCCTGAAACGGCTTCTTTTTGACACGACGATTGACTCGTCAAAAAAGGCCGATGACTACACAACGCCGGCCCTGTTTGTGGACGAGTCGAAACGGCTCGAGGACGCCCTCCAACTCTTGCAAAAGACGGGACATCGGATGGCGGTGGTTCAGGACCGAAGGAAGCGCCCGATCGGGATCGTCTGTCTGGAAGATATTCTCAGCGTCATATTCGGGGAGGTGCGCTTGTGAGCCCCGACTTCTGGATGGAGATTCTTCTCAAGTGCCTGGCCGTCGGGGTGCTGGTGTTTTTGAACGGGTTTTTCGTCGCTGCGGAATTTGCCTTGGTGAAGGTGCGAGGCACGCAGCTGTCGCCCTTGATCGAGGAGGGAAGTCGAACGGCGAAGATGGCGCAGCATATCACGGGTCGGCTGGACGCCTACCTCAGCGCGGCGCAGTTGGGAATCACGCTGGCGAGTCTCGGTTTGGGCTGGATAGGCGAGCCGATTTTTGAAGAGCTGTTGCATCCGGTTTTTGAATGGCTGCACGTGGATTCGGAAACGGTGCGAACAACCATCTCCTTTGCTGTCGGGTTCACGGTCATCACCTTTCTGCACATCGTGGTGGGCGAGCAGGCCCCGAAGTCGTTCGCGATCAAGAAGCCTTTGCCGATGTCGCAATGGGTCAGCTATCCGCTGCATTTTTTCTACCTGCTGGCGTGGCCGTTCATCCAGGTGCTGAACCAGAGTTCCCTGATGTTGCTCAAGAAGATGGGAATCGATGCCGCGTCTGAACACGAAGGGGGGCATTCGGTGGAAGAACTGCGGCTGCTTTTGGAAACGGCGCACGGTGACGCGGGCAGTGAGTTCAGCCGGGAAATCGTGCTGAACGCCATGGATCTGCGCGAGCGGGTTGCGCGCGAGGTGATGAGGCCGCGGCAGGAGATCGTGGTGCTGGACACGACAATGACCATCGACGAGTGCGTCGAGGTCGCTTTGAACAATCGTTTTTCAAGACTCCCGCTTTGTGTGGAGGGGGATGTCGATCGGGCCATCGGAGTGGTGCATATCAAGGATCTTCTCGCGCAGCGGAATCGGGCGAAAACCGGTGCCGGCCTGGCCCGGCACGCGCGCAAGCTGATTTACATCCCCCGCTCGGCAAGGTTGGAAAGGCTGTTGGAGCGTTTTATTGAGCGGCGGCTGCACATGGCGGTGGTGGTTGACGAGTTCGGAGGCACCGAAGGTTTGATCACGCTGGAGAATGTCATCGAGGAACTGGTCGGGCAGATTCAGGACGAGTTCGACGAGGAGCTGCCGCTGATCGAACAAATCGAGGACGGGGTGTGGGAACTGAACGGGGACCTGCCCCTTCATGAACTGGAGGAGCTAATCGACGAGGAGTTTGAGGAAGAGGAGATTTCGACGACGAGCGGCCTGATGACGCTTCGACTGGGTGGTTTTCCGAAGGTCGGGGACGAGGTCCGGGTGGGACGGCATAGTCTGAAAGTGATCGATCTCGACGGTCCGACCGTGGAGAAGGTCCGATTGGAGAAAATTCCTGAGGTGTGATCTTACTCCGCCGAACGGACCAACGTCGGGACCTGCTGCCATCCCCCGTTCTCCGGCCATCCGAGAGTGATCTTTCTAAGGTTTGGCAGACGGGCCAGCAGGTTTGTGTCGGCGAAATCGGCGGGTAGGGACAGCCGTTCCAGGAGGCTTAGATTCGTCAGCACGCTGAAGTCTTGAATGTTCCGGCAGCCGTCCATGCGGAGTTCCCGGAGTGGCAGGTTGGCCAGGGGACGCAGGCTCTCCACCTGTGTGCCCGAGAGATGAAGGGTCTCAAGCTCCATGTGTTCCAGTTCTCCGATGTCGGTGCATTGGGTGTCGTTCAAGATGAGTCGTTTCAGGGGCATGCCAAGCAGGGGGGCGAGGTTGGAGACCTGGGTGCCGCTGATGTCGAGCGAGTTGAGGGGCATGCCTTGAAGTGAATCGAGTTCCGCAGTTTCGTCGTTGGTGATCTTCAGCTGCATTAGGTTGTCGTCGTCGCGCGTCAGTCGGCCGCGCAGTCCCGCCCGGGCGATGAGCGCCTTCCACGAGAGAAAGTGCCCCTGCTCGTTGGGGCTGAGCCGGGTCTCGAGGGCGAGTGCTTCGGCTGCCCTGCGCTGTGCTCGCATGGCGTTGTGCAGTTCGCTCAGCAGGCTTTTCGAAACGGTTCCGTCCAACTTTTTCTCGTTTCGCAGGCGAATGCTAAGCGCCCGGTTTTGTTCAAGGAAGGGCAGTGACGAGTCGAGGTCGGCCGCGCTCTCGAAGGCTGCGGCCGCAGCGGCGTATTGCCCGAGGGATTGGAGCAAATTGCCCCGCATCGCGTGGAAACGGGCCTCGCCGGGCCGAAGTTTGAGGGCGTAGTTGATCCGGGAAAGCGCGCGGGCGAATTTGATCTCGTCTGTCAGCGCGCGGGCCTCTGCGTAGAAGGCCGGAGCGGTTTCCGTGAGCTCGTCCAAAGCTGAGGAGAGCCGGTTGGTGAACCAACCGACGAGTCCGACAATTGTCAGCAGGGCCGCCGCCGCGAGGGAAAATCCGATGCGATTCCGTCGTACCAGCAACCAAAGTTGTTTGGGCAGTCCGGCCCCCTCGGCCGATGTGGCGAAGCCGTGCTGGTAGGCTTCGATGTCCTTCTGGAGTTCCGCCACGGTCTGATATCGCCGTTCCTTGTGGCGGGCGAGGGCCTTCATCGTGACGGCTGAGAGGGAGGAGGGAATGCGTCTGTCGGGACAGTGTTCGAGGATGGGCGGGGGTATCGGGGTGTCCGGGTCTTCGGAGGTCTGTGTGCTCTTCCTGAAGGATGTCGCCGAATTGAAGACGGTGGGCGACGTGATCGCCCCCGTGGCGACGTTGTTCAAAACCTCATGGATGTTTTCCCCTCGAACCGGTGGATGCAGCGTAAGGATGCTGTATAGAATCGCTCCGAGGGAGTAGATGTCGGTACGCTCGTCGAGATCCGAGCCGTTTCCCGAAACCTGTTCGGGTGACATGTAGCGGGGGGTGCCTTTGATTTCGCCCGCGAGCGTTGCGTAGGTGTCGTCTTGGATTGGTGTGCGCTTCTCGACCCGCGTGAAGTATTTCGTGTCATTTTCGTCCGGCGCGGCGTTGACGACCTTGGCCAATCCCCAGTCCATGACCATGACCTCACCGAAGTCGCCGATCATGATGTTTTCCGGCTTCAAATCGCGATGCAGCACGCCGCGCGAGTGCGCGAATGCCATCGCGTCGCAGATTTTTTGAAAAGCGGTCAGCAGCACCGGCAACGGATGCCGGCGAAGTGTTTCGGGATCTCGCGAGCGAAGCCGGTCGAGGACGGTGCTCAGCGGAACGCCGTCGAGTTTCAGCATGGTGTAGTAGACCACGCCGTCCTTCGTCACGCCGAGTTCATGGAGCGGCACGATATTGGGATGTTGAAGCTGCCCCGTGATCCGGGCCTCCGTGACGAACCTCTGAATCAGATCGATGTCCGCTTCGGCTCCGGAAAGAATCACCTTCAGCGCGACGGTGCGTTGCAGGTTCTGGTCCTGTGCCTCGATGATGGCGCCCATGCCGCCTTTGGCGATAAACCGGCCAAGCTGATAGGGGCCGTCGCGTTCAGGCACGAGCGATGCCTTCAGCTTGCGCAATTGCTCGGGCACGATGCCGGCGCTTTCCAGTTTCTCGATGACGAATCTTGAAATGGATTGCGTGCGCCTGGCTTCCGTGACCTCAAGGGAGTTTCGGAGCTGGTCGAGAAACACGACCGACGAGACCGGGGGGCCCGACACAACGGTCTTTTCCTGCTCCGTATTCATTCGACGGCTAAACTACGGGCGAGACCTCGGATGGCGAAGGCGTTCGTGCTAGGTCAATGTCCTACGGGTCGGGAGATCTGATTGGCGAAGCGGGTGGGGTGGGGCTGACGTTCGGGGCGGGAAGTTTTGAAACGGATCGATGGAGTCCAACAGCTGGAGGCGCAGGAGCGCGCGGCGGGCCAGCGAACGGTGAGTCGGATTGTTTCCCCGTCGATCTTAGTTGAGCGCATGGGGTTTGCTAAGCAGGACTCGTGCCATGGGTGTTGTTCGGAAATACCTTGAGTCCGATTCGACACGCGGCTTTAACCCGGTGGGTATGCGAGCAACTGTGTTTTCAGGGTGGTTGAAATCGTTGCCAACGGTTTTGCTGTGCGCGACAGGAAGCCTTTACGGCGCGGGGGATTCACCCATGGTGCGTTATCTTCGTGCTCCCGACCCGACCTACCGATGGCAGGCTGTGCAAAACCCGCCAGTTGAAAACGGGGTGCACGAGTTGGAACTGGTGTCGCAGACCTGGCGGGGAATTGAATGGAGGCACGAAATGCTTCTGGTTGAGCCTGAGGTCCGGCGCCATCCCGACGCGGCGATGTTGCTGATCACCGGCAATCGTGATCTTCGCCGTTACATACCCTACTTTCGCCGGCTCGCCCGGCAGTCCGGCGCGATTGCGGCGGTGATCAACGGAGTGCCGAACCAACCGCTCTTTGGCGGAAAATCGGAGGACGCGCTGATCGCCTTCACGTTTTCGGAATTCTTGAAGTCCGGCGAGGACGATTGGCCGCTTTTGTTTCCCATGGTGAAGTCCGCGATCCGGGGCATGGACACCTTGAGCGCCTTTTCCGAGGGGCGGGGCGGGGCGACCCTCAAGCGCTTCGTGCTTACGGGCGCTTCCAAGCGCGGCTGGACCACTTGGCTCGCTGGGCCGCAGGACGACCGGGTTGCGGGAATTGCCCCGATGGTCTTCGACATTCTGAACATGCCGGCGCAGACGGAATGGGCGGGCAAAGTGTGGGGGCGGCAGAGCGAGCAGATTTCCGACTACACCGATGCGGATCTGGTCGAGGGCCGCAACGATCCGCGCTGGCTACAGCTGAATGAATGGATCGATCCCTTCACGTTGCGTCGCCGCCAAACCATGCCGAAGCTTCTTCTTTTGGGGACGAATGATCCGTATTGGGTCGTGGATTCCACCCGACACTATTTCGACGAACTGCCCGAGCCGAAGGCGATCCAACAGACGCCGAATCAAGGACACGATATTGGGCGATCCCGGAAAATGTTCACCTCGTTGACCGCGTTCGTGGAGACGACTTTGGCGGGTGATACCTTGCCCCGCCTGACCACGCGGATTCGCGGCGGACGCCACGAGCCGGCGATGATCGAGATTCGAAGTTCAGCTCCGATGAGATCGCTCCGGGCATGGACGGCGGATTCAGACGATCGGGATTTTCGAGACGCGCGTTGGAAGATGACCCGGATGAGCCCGGGGCAGGGGCACACGCTTGCGCTTTATCGCGTGCCGATGCGCCTGAAGGGGTATCGGGCCGTGATGTTCGAGGCGACCTTCGCGACAGGCAGTGGGGCCGAATATGACCTGTCTACCCAGGTGATCGTGGTCCCCGACCTTCCGCCGGGCGAGCAAACCCCGACCGGGAACGCCAGACGACCGGGCAACGAGGCCGAGACCCGCCGATGGCTGGAGAATCTGGTGGGGCACCACGGGTTCGATATCGCTGAAGTTGAGAGCGCCACAGCTCTGTCGGAAATTGAAATCCGAGACTCGCTGGAGGCTTTCGGTATTCGCCCCTTCGATCAGGCGCGTAGGACCCGGGATCTGAAGGTCCTGCCGTTTCCGGGAGGATGGCACCCGAGGATCGGTTTCCTGGATGGTGCCGTGGACCCACAGCGGGAAACCAAGGTCAGCGTCTTTACCCCTTGGGATCCGAGATCGTTCGTCGTGGTGGATGTGCCCGAGGCGATCTGGTCCAATCTGGGGTTGACCTACCTTGCCCATACGCACGTGCCGACCATTTGGAGCGAACGCGGGATTGATCTGCCGAAACTGGAATGGAGTCGTCACGAAGACGCTCGCCTGACAATTGAGCGCGAGCTTCCGAACGGGATTCGTTTTGGGGCCGAGGTGAATCCCGTCGGCTCGGTGGTCGAAATGGAGTTGTGGCTGAGCAATGGCACGCAGGAAAAACTCACGGGGCTGCGTGTTCAGAATTGCGTGATGTTGAAGGGGGCGCCCGAATTCGCCTCACAGGTCAACGGGAACAAGATCTTCCGCAGTCCTTTTGTCGCGTGTGGAAACGCGGCGGGCGATCGGTGGGTGATCACGGCGTGGGAGCCCTGCCATCGGCCATGGGGGAACGCCTTGTGCCCCTGCCTTCATTCCGATCCGAAGTTTCCGGACGCCGATCCGGGCCAACGCGTTCGAGTGAAGGGTTGCTTGACCTTCCACGAAGGCGTCGACATTGAGGCCGAACTGGCGCGCTTGAGGCAAACTTGGTTTCAGCGCTGATCGGGAAGCCGGCCGGTGCCGGACGCGGCCTTCCGTGTCACAGCCGTTGGTGGGCCTGGCGAATCATTCGCTCGGTTGTCTCCCAATTGACGCAGGCGTCGGTGATCGAGACGCCGTATTGGAGATCTTCGAGTCCACCGGTCAGTTTCTGAGCGCCCTCGTGCAGATGGCTTTCCACCATGAGACCGATCAGGGAACGGGTGCCGCCGACCCGTTGGTCGATGACGCTCTGCCAAACTTCTTCCTGCCGCGTGTGGACCTTGCCGGAGTTGGCGTGGCTGCAATCGACCATCACGACCGGATCGAGGCCGGCCTTGGCCAGACTCTGCTCGGCCGCCGCGATGCTGGCTGGGTCGTAGTTTGTGCTGTCCCGTCCGCCTCGAAGCACGACGTGTCCGTCCGGATTTCCCGTCGTTTTGATCACACAGGTGAAACCCTCCTGATCAATGCCGAGGAAATGGTGCGGGCTGCGCGCCGAAGTCATCGCGTCCAAAGCGATCTGCAGGCCTCCGTCGGTGCCGTTTTTGAACCCGACCGGCATGGAGAGTCCGCTTGCCATCTGGCGATGGGTCTGGGACTCGGTTGTGCGCGCGCCAATGGCGGTCCAACTCACGAGGTCGGCGAGATACTGGGGCGTGATCGGATCCAGCATTTCAGTCGCGGTCGGCAACCCCATGGCGTTGATGTCCAGCAGGAGTCGGCGGGCCAGGCGGAGTCCCTCCTCAATGTCGTAACTGTCGTCGAGATGCGGATCCGAGATGAGCCCCTTCCAGCCAACCGTGGTGCGCGGCTTCTCGAAGTAGACCCGCATGACGAGGCAAAGCTTGTCTGCCACCTCGGTGCGGAGCGCGTTCAAGCGGCCGGCGTATTCCAGGGCGGCTTTGGGATCGTGAATGGAGCACGGGCCCACGACGACCAGAAGCCGGGGGTCCCGACCTGACAGGATGTCTGTGACCAGTCGGCGTCCCTCGATGACCGTGGCCTGATGGGATTCATCACTGGGCAGCTCGGTCTTGAGCCGTTTCGGCGAGATCAGCCTGCGGGAATCAACGACGTGCAGATTGCTCGTTTTTTCCACGGATGCTGGGTGTTCCGCGCGGGGCGGCGTTGCATTGGGTTCGGAAATCAGTTCCACGGCGGGTTCTCGGGCGGGCGGGTCTAAAATTCGTGTTCGAGCTGCGGCGCGCGGGCATCGGCGAAGATGCTGGCGACGGGAAAGAGTGCTGATTGGCGGTCTCGCATTTGAGTGTTCGGTGCTCGTTTGTGGTCTTTGGAGAGCCGGACGGGAGCCGTTCCGGGCAAAAGAGCGCGTAGCTTGGGAGATAAACTCCGCCCGCGTCAAGGGACGCTTTGGCGCTGAAATCGCGGCACTGCGCGCTCAGCAGGACGCGCTTGCCGCGTGAGGGGCCGTTCTTATAATGCGCGGCGCGTGATTGATATTAAGCGGATCAGAGAGAACCCCAATGCCGTCGCGGAGCGATTGAACAGCCGCCAAGGCAAGGACGGACACCGGATTGCGGAACTGCTGGAACTGGACGAGCGACGTCGCAAGCTGTTGTCCGAAGTCGAAGACCTGAAAGCGCTGCGCAACAAGGCCTCCAAGGAGATCGGCTCCCTGATGGCGCAAGGGAAACGGGATGAAGCCGAAGCCCGCAAGGCGGAGGTTCGGGAGCAGGGAGACCGCATCACCGTGATCGACGCACAGGTGAAGGAAATCGACGGCCTGCGGGATGAAGTCCTGCTTGCCCTTCCAAATCTGCCGCATGAATCCGTGCCGGTCGGCAAGGATGAGCATGACAATCCCGAATTGCGGCAATGGGGCGAAAAACCGTCCTTCGACTTCGAGCCCAAGCCCCACACGGATCTTTGCGAAAGTCTTGGCCTGATCGATTTCAAGCGTGGTGCCAAGCTGTCCGGCAGCGGATTTCTGCTCTACACCGGGATGGGAGCGCGCTTGGAGCGGGCGCTTGCCCAGTTCCTGTTGGATCTTCACACGGGAGAGCATGGTTACACCGAGGTCTCCCCCCCGTACGTGGTTCAGCGAGATTGTATGGTGGGCGTCGGGCAGTTCCCGAAATTCGTTGATCAGGCCTACGCCGTTCAAGAGGGGCTCGACGAATCCACCCGGGGAAACCTTTACCTGATTCCGACTGCGGAGGCGCCGGTGGCAAACATTCACCGCGAGGAGATCTTGCGGGAGGACGAACTTCCAAAATACTACTGCGCTTTCAGTCCCTGCTTCCGGGCCGAAGCGGGCGCGGCGGGTGTGGGAACGCGGGGAATGATCCGCGTGCATCAATTCGAGAAGGTTGAATTGATCAAGGTTGTGAAGCCGGAGCACGGTTACGACGAGTTGGAGAAGATGACCGCCAACGCCGAGAAGGTGCTGCAACTGCTTGGTTTGCACTATCGCGTCATTCTTCTCTGCACGGGGGACATGGGTTTTGCGTCGGCCAAGACCTATGACATCGAGGTTTGGGCGCCCGGGCAGAACTCCTTTCTGGAGGTCTCCAGTTGTTCCAACTGCGAGGATTACCAGTCCCGGCGGATGAACCTTCGCTACAAGAGCGAAGCCGGCACCGTTTTTCCCCATCTGCTCAACGGCAGTGGCACTGCGCTGGCGCGCCTTTTCGTGGCGCTGATCGAGACCCATCAACGGGCTGACGGAAGCATCCGCGTGCCGGAACCCCTTCGGCCTTACATGAAGACGGACGTGATCGCGGTCTAGCAGTCGGGAACAACGATTTTATGAAGATCCTATTGGCGACCGCCGAGCTGCACCCGTTTTCGAAGACGGGTGGCTTGGCGGACATGGTTGCGGCGCTGGGCAAATCGCTGGCCGCCGCCGGCCATGACGTCGTGATGATGACTCCGCTTTACCGGGGGATTCGCGCGCGCTTCAAGGAGGATCTTCACCAGCTGGACTACGATATCAAGGTGCCGATGGGGACGGCCGAGGCGCACGGGGGAATCGCGGAGCTGCGGCTGAAGAAAAACCTCCGGGTTCTTTTCGTCGATCAACCCGCTTACTACGACCGGCCGGCGCTGTATGGTGAAAACAACACGGAGTATCCCGATAATCCGGAGCGATACATCTTCTTTTCAAAGGCCGTCGCGCACGTGGTCCGCTACTTCGGTTGGAGGCCGGACGTCGTCAATGTGCACGATTGGCAGGCGGGCTTGATTCCCGTGATGTTGAAGCACTCCGCCCTGATGGACGGATGGGATGCGCCGGCGACGGTGTTGACCATTCACAACCTCGCGTATCAGGGGCATTATTCGAAGGCTCGCGCCTTCGATCTGTCGAATCTTCCGATGGAGTTTTTCAATCCCGCCGGCATTGAATTTTACGGAGGGGTCAATTTTCTCAAGGCGGCCATTGTTTATTCGGACGCCATCACCACGGTGAGTCCGAGGTATGCGCGCGAGATATGCACGGAAGAATACGGCTGTAGTCTGGATGCGGTGCTTCGTGAACGGCAGCACCGCCTTACCGGCATCCTGAACGGCGTCGACTACGACGAGTGGAACACCACCAAGAATCTCCATCTTCACAACCCTTATTCGCCCCGCAACATGCGTGGCAAGGCGCTGAACAAGCTGGAATTGCAGCATGAGTTGGGGCTTCCACCGAATCCCGGAGTGCCCTTGTTTGGAACGGTCACCCGACTCGCCGATCAGAAGGGCGTCGATATCATTCTGGGAATGCTGGAGGAGATGCTGGCGAAGGACATGCAGTTCGCGTTGCTCGGCAGTGGCGATCCGGAGATCCAGACAGCCTACAAGCGTTTGGAACAGCGCTATCCTGACAAGGTCTGCGCCCGCATCGGTTTCGATCTGGGCCTGTCCCACCGAATCGAGGCGGGTTGCGATTTTTTCCTGATGCCATCCCGCTTTGAACCCTGCGGGCTCAATCAGATGTACAGTCTCCGCTTTGGCACCATCCCGATTGTGCGGCGAACGGGCGGACTGGACGATTCGGTTGTGGATCCGCGGGACGACCTCGACCTGGCGGATGGAATCAAGTTCAACGAGTTTTCTGTGAGCGCCTTGTCCAAGGCGGTTCGCAAGGCGCTTGTGGTGTTCGAGCACAGGGAACTTTTCGACCGAATGCGGAAGAACGGCATGACCGTCGATTTCTCATGGGATCGGACCTGCGGAGAATACGAGCGGATTTACCGGTCCGTGGCGAAAGCGATATAAATGTTATGACTGTTTTGAAGAATACCG
>JADHOF010000134.1 GCA_016779125.1 Verrucomicrobiia bacterium
ACGGGATTGATCAGCACGGTGCACTACGAGGCGGGGGACCGAATTCTGCCGGCGACGCGGACCACTCCCGAATCAATCGACATCCAGCAGCTCATGTTCCAGATGGTGCAGGCCGGCTGCGAAGCCTGTGTGATGGAGGTGAGTTCCCATGCCGTCGTGATGGACCGCGTGTCGCATGTTGAATTTGACGCGGCGGTCTTCACCAACCTCACACGGGACCATCTCGATTATCACCAGACGATGGAGAACTATTTCGAGGCCAAGCGGAGCCTGTTTCGTCGCCTCGAAACGGGCGCGAAGAACACCGTGGCCGTGGCGAACACCGATGACGCGTATGGAGCGCGACTGCTCGCCGAGTCGGGATTGAGCCGAAAGATCTGTTTTGGCTTCGAGAACGGGGCGGATTTTCGGGCGGCCGACACCGAGCTCACGGAGCATGGATTCAGCTTTCAATTGAAAGCGGCGGGTTCGGAAATGACGGCCCGCTGCGGCCTGCTTGGCCGGCACAATGTCTACAACGCGCTGGGAGCGTTGGCCGCGGTCGCGGCGATCGGGGTGGATATCGAAAAGGCCTGCGGCGCGTTGGAAAAGACGCCGCCGGTGCCGGGGCGATTGGAATCGGTCGATGCCGGGCAGCAATTCAACGTCATTGTCGATTACGCACACACGGCCGACGCCTTGGAAAACGTTCTGACGACGCTGCGTGAAATAACGCCGGGACGGCTTTTGCTGGCATTCGGCTGCGGGGGGAATCGCGATCAGGGCAAACGGACGCGAATGGGGGAAGTTGCGGCCCGCCTCGCGGACATGACCATCGTCACCAGCGACAATCCCCGCCGGGAGCCCCCGGCTGCCATCGCCGCCCAGATCGAGGCGGGCTACAGGGCCACCCGCTCGGACAACACCCGCACGATTCTCGATCGGCATGTCGCGATTCGCGAAATCATTCACGCTGCCGGTCCTGGCGACACTGTGCTCATCGCGGGCAAGGGGCATGAAACCTATCAGGAGCTGCACGACTCGGTTGTGCCGTTCGACGACCGTCGGCACGCCGCCGAGGTTTTGCATGAGATGATGATCGATCGAAAAATTCTGAAGGCTGCCTGAACCAAAAATCTTCACGTGGAGAAGCGCACAACAGGTTATATCGCAAACGCCGCCGGAGGGACGCTGGTCTCGGGTGATGCGGGCGGGATGGTGTGCCGTGTTTCCACCGATTCTCGCGAAGCGGGTCCGGGGGATCTTTTTATCGCTCTGAAAGGCGACCGTTTCGACGCTCATTGCTTTCTGGAGACCGTCGGGCGCAAGGGTGTCGCCGCCGTGATGGTTGAGCCCGGGCATCGGGACGAGGTCTCGGCATGCGCGATGATCGAGGTCGAGGACACTCGAATCGCGATGGGACGGTTGGCGGGAGCTTATCGCGCCGATTTTGAGCTGCCGGTGATCGCGGTCGCGGGGTCCAACGGAAAGACCACGACGAAAGAACTGATCGCGGCGCAATTAAGAATGTTGGGGCCTGCCCATTGGAGCGAGGCGAGCCATAACAACGACGTTGGCGTGCCGCTTACGCTGTTGAAGCTGGACTCCACGCATCGCGCCTTCGTTCAGGAGATCGGGACGAATCATCCCGGCGAGATGCGGCCGCTGATTGCCATGACGCGACCGAGCCACGGCGTGATCGCCAGCATCGGACGGGAGCATCTCGAACATTTCGGGGACATTGCCGGGGTTGTTGAGGAGCAAAGTTCATTGCCCGAAATGCTTCCCGCCGACGGCGTGCTTTTTCTGCCCGGCGACGATCCGAAGGCGAACGAACTGGCGGGCCGAACCCGCGCGCGGGTGATTCGTGTCGGGTTCACCGAAGGGAACGACTGGCGGCTTCGCGACGTGCGGATGCTGGGCGAAGGAATGCGATTTTCGGTGACCGGCCCCCACGGCGATCTTGAGGGATTGGAGATTCCGTTGATCGGACGACATCAGGTTTGCAACGCCACGATTGCACTCGCGGTCGGGGCTGAGCTGGGGCTGACAGGGGAACAGGGAAGACGGGCTCTGATTGAATGTCCGCAACCGAAGCAGCGGCTGCAGCTTTGGTCCGAGGGCGGGATCCGAGTCCTTGACGACTCTTACAACGCCAACGCGGACTCCATGACGGCGGGGCTGCGGACCCTCGCCGAAATGCCGTGCTCAGGCAGACGCATCGCGGTGCTGGGCGACATGGGCGAGCTGGGTTCCCATTCCGATTCGGCCCATTCGGAGATCGGAACGCTGGCGGGCGAGCTCGGAATCGACATGCTTTTCGCGGTGGGCTCCATGGCCTATCGCTACGGCGGGGCGGCCCGTGCGGCGGGTCTTCGGGTCGTTTGTGAGTTCGATGAGGCCGATTCCGCGACGGAATCGTTGGGTCGAACATTGCGCCCCGGGGATGTCCTGCTGATCAAGGCGTCCCGGGCTGCCGCACTCGAACGGATCTCGGCCTTGCTGCGAGGCAAGCTGTCCCCAAACGAACGCCGAAAGGAAGTTCATGAGTCAGGCGAGGCGATCAAAAAACAAACACGAACGCACCATGTCGGATGCTGAGCGACAACTGACGGCTGAGGCGCATCGAAACGGCGTGCCGACCTTTTTGCTGCGACTTCGGCGGGACGTCGGCTCCGTGGCCGGATCGGCGACGTGGCGGCCGGTTCACCGTCGTGACTGACGAATGTTGTACTACCTGAGCCAATGGATGTTGGAAGCGACAAACGATCCGGAATGGGTGGACCGCCTCTCGGTGCTGCGGGTGTTCCGCTACATCACCGTGCGGAGCGCGGGCGCGGCCATCACGGCGTTGTTCCTCAGTCTTTGGCTCGGTCCGAAGGTGATCCGGTGGCTGAAGAAGGTGAAGTTTGGTCAGGACTACGACGACAAGGCGCAGGTTGCCGGGACGAAGGAGGTGGAAGTGTTTTCAAAGCGCGGCACGCCGACCATGGGAGGGATTCTGATCGTGGCGGTGGTGGATCTGTCCGCCCTGTTGTGGTGCCAATGGAACGAATTGGTGATGCTCACCCTGATCTCCCTGCTCGTGTTGGCGGCGCTTGGATTTTACGACGACTACAAGAAGATCACGGAGCAAAGCAGCGCGGGCGCGAAGGCGAATGTGAAGTTGTGGGTGCAGGCGGTGTTGGCCGTGTTCATCGGGGTCTATCTCTGGCGCTCGCCGGAAACCAAGGAACTGGTGACCTCCGTCATGGTTCCCTTCGTCAAGCACCCGGTCCTGACGGGGGCTCCGCTCGCCGGTCTCGTCATCACGGCCGGGGCGATTGTTGGAAGCAGCAACGCGGTGAATTTCACGGATGGACTCGACGGCCTGGCGATCGGTTGCACCTTGATTGTGACCTTGGTGTTTCTCGTATTCACCTACATCGCCGGCAACGTGATCTATGCCGGGTATTTGCAGGTGCCCCACGTTCCGGGCGCGGGCGAGTTGACGGTCTTCTGCGCGGCGATACTGGGTTCCGGACTGGGTTTCCTATGGTTCAATTGCCATCCCGCGCAGGTGTTTATGGGGGACACCGGATCGCTCGCGTTGGGCGGCGTGTTGGGCATCATCGCGGTGCTGATTCATCAGCCCTTCGTCTTGGTGATCGCCGGTGGCGTGTTTGTCGCGGAGGGAATGTCGGTCGTGATTCAGACCAGCTGGTTCAAGTACACGAGAAAACGATTCGGCGAGGGGCGGCGTGTTTTCCGGATGGCGCCCCTGCATCATCACTTTCAAAAGCTGGGTTGGTACGAGTCCCAGATTGTCGCCCGCTTCTACATCCTTTGCATCCTATGCGCCGTGGCCGCGTTGGCGACGATGAAGCTGCGCTGAAGAACGAATGACATCGGTACCGCAAAACATTCTGGTGATCGGCCTCGGCGAGAGCGGCCAGGCCGCCGCGCTGCTGGCCGCAGCGGGTGGCGCGTGCGTGACGGCGGCGGACAGTCGGCCGGCTTCGGCGTTTTCCGGCACTCTTGATAATCTTCGTGCCGCCGGTGTCGCTGTGGAGACGGGCGCGGAGGTGATTCCGTCGGGCGGTTTCGATCTCGCGGTTGTCAGTCCTGGACTTTCGCCGCGGGCCGACTTGTATCGTTCGCTGAGCGAGTCGGGCATCCCCGTTATTGGAGAGTTGGAATTTGGATGGAGCCACATTGGGGCACCGACGGTCGCGATAACCGGCACGAACGGAAAAACAACCACGACCGAGCTGATTACACACATGTTGTCCGAGGCGGGGCAACGCACGGTCGCAGCTGGAAATATTGGTCTTCCGGCCAGCCGGGTCGCCTTGGGTGGGGCGGTGCCTGAGCGTCTGGTGTTGGAGGTCAGTTCCTTTCAACTCGAAACCACCACCGTTTTTGATCCCGAAATCTCCGTGCTTTTGAACATCACGCCCGATCACCTCGATCGCCACGGTTCCACTGCGGAATATGCCCGGATCAAGGCGCGGATTCTCTCCACGCGAAGGACGGACGCCGTCGCCGTTGTTCAGAGCGAGGCACTTGCCTATCTGCGCTCTCTGAAGGTGGAGATTCCGCGGCGACTCGTGACGTTCAGCTCCGGCAGCCGCAAGGCGGATCTCTATTTTGAAGACGGGCTCGTCATGGGCGGATCCGGGGATTGGAAAGGACCGCTGCTCTCGCTGCAGCAGACCCGGTTGCGTGGCGGACACAACGCGGAGAACATTATGGCGGCAATGGCCGTCGGTCGTGAATTCGGACTTTCCCTGGAACAGATGGTGAGGTCGGTGAAGACCTATCGGCCGGCAGAACATCGAATCGAGCCGGCGGGAGAAATAAACGGGGTCATCTTCGTGAACGATTCGAAGGCGACCAATCTTGACGCGATGATGAGGGCGATCGAGGCGATGTCGTCGATGATTGCCGAGGAGCCGAACATCCTTTTGATCGCCGGCGGATCAGGCAAAGGGCTTGAGTTTCACGAGGCCGGGCCCTTGCTCTCGCGCCGGGTCAAGGCGGCGTTTTTGATCGGAGAATCTCGAGAAAGTATGAAGGCCGCGTGGAGTCTCTTCACTTCCTGCAATCTGGCGGGAGACCTTGAGGAAGCCGTGATGCTCGCCGTCGAAATGGCCGAGATCGGAGACGTTGTTTTGCTTTCCCCAGCCTGCGCCAGCTTTGATCAATTCACCGGCTATGCACATCGTGGGGACTGTTTCAAAGCAATTGTTGCTGACTTAATGAATACCACATATGGTGCCCCTTTATTATCAAGGTCCACTACAGATTGCGGCCCCAGAAAAACAGCTTCGAAAGAACACCTAGCGTGAAAGCAGAGTTATGAGCACGAAAAACTCCCCCTCAACCGGATCCTCCTTTGAACAGGCGGGTAGAAAAAAGACCAACCTGCCGGTGCTGGTTGTGATCTTCCTGGGCTTGCACGCCGTCGTGCTGGGCGGCGTGTTGTGGGTCGGATGCAAACCGCACAAACCCGTTGCCGATGAGGCTCCGCCGCCATCCGTCCTGCCGCCGATCGGCGTCGCGGACACCAACGCGTTCTTTCCTCCAATCGCACCGTCCACGCCGCAGACCGGCGGGATCGAATCCTCATCGATTCCTCCGATTCAACAGATCCCACCGGTCACCCGAGAACCGGCACCCCTGCCGCCAATGGCTCGCGACGTCGATGCAGCCCCGGTGATGCCGGCTCCGATTCCGGCCCCGATGCCGCCTCCGAACCGGACAGCCATCGCGCCTCCGAGTGTCGGACCGGCCGCGCCCGTTGCGGCGGTCCCGGCCCCGGCAACGGTCGCCAAGCCTGCCAGCGTTCACGTTGTCGGTCGGGGAGACACCTACTACAGCATCTCACGGGATCATCATGTCTCGATGACGGCCCTCAAGGCGGCCAATCCCGGAGTCGATCCGCGAAAGCTCCAGTTGGGTCAAAAGATCAAAGTACCGGCCGGGGCACCCGCGCCAGCAGGATCGCCGGCGGCGCACGACGAATCGGCCTACATTGTGAAGTCGGGCGATTTCCTCGGGCGCATCGCGGCCAAGTACGGCACGACCGTGGCCCGCATCCGGGAGGTCAACGGATTGGACAGCGATCGAATCCGGGTCGGTCAACGCCTCAAAATTCCGCCCAAATCAGGCCGGTGATACCGATGCCAGCAAAATGAGTCGTCGAGCCATCGCCAAGCGAACAAGCGCCGGAGGTTTCTCCGGCACGACGGGTTCCGTGATCGGGGTCGCGGATATGCGCCAGATCGCGACGGTATTGGTGTTCAGCGTCGGCGCGTTGTTGTCCCTCGGCATGGTCATGCTTTACAGCGCGAGCATGAGCGAGGAGGGGATGAAGATGTTGCTGAAGCAGGCCACCTGGCTCGCGATCGGGACAATCGGCGGAATCTCGGCGGCGGTTCTGGACTACCGGGTGTTGCGACGTTACGCGTGGCATCTGCTGGCGGTCAGCGTGGTGCTGCTCGCCCTGGTGTTGATTCCGGTCGTGGGGCACAAGATCGGCGGTGCGCGTCGCTGGTTCAAACTGCCGGGTGTGAGCCTGCAACCTTCGGAGTTTGCAAAGCTTGCGATGCTGGTCTGGGTGGCTTTCTACGCCGAGTGGCAGACCCGGAACATCAAGACGTTTCGACACGGGGTGGCGTTTCCGTGGCTGGCGCTGGGTTTGCCGTTGGGCTTGATCCTGGTGGAGCCGGATCGCGGAACGTTCATTCTGATGTCGGCGGTCTGCGCCGGCGTTCTCTTTGTTGGCGGGGTGCGATGGCTGTATCTCGCGTTGCCTGCGATCATTGGCGTCGTCGGGATCGGCTGGCTGCTCTGGGTAGATCCGGTGCGAATGGCCCGGATCATGAGCTGGTTGAATCCGGAGGATTACAAGACGACGACCGGGTATCAGAACTGGCAGGCGATGATCGCGATCGGCTCCGGCGGTCTGTATGGCGTGGGCCTTGGGGATGGGCGGCAAAAGCTGGGCTTCATTCCGGAGCACCACACCGATTTTATCTTCTCAATCATCGGCGAGGAGATGGGCCTCATCGCGACGCTGGGTGTCCTGGTCGCCTTTTTCCTGATCGCGACCTGCGGGATGATGATCGCCTGGAAGGCCCGCGACCGTTTCGGCTACTACCTCGCGACGGGGATCACGCTGCTGATCTCGACCCAGGCATTCATCAACATCGGTGTGGTCACCGCGGCGCTGCCGAACAAGGGCATGTCGCTTCCTTTTATCAGCTATGGCGGATCCAGCCTTGTGGCGATGCTTGGTTGCGTGGGTTTGTTGATCAGCATTGCGCGGCGCGCGACGGATGATCTGGTGATTGTTGACGAGGAGGGGGCCGACACGGTGTTCATGGCTGCGGCCGATCTGAAATGACGGCAGCCGTTCCAAAACCGATGATCGCGATCGCCTGTGGCGGCACGGGCGGCCACCTCTTCCCGGGGATGACGGTCGGGCGGGAACTGGTCCGGCAGGGCTGTGATGTGACCTTGTTGATCTCCCCGAAAGAGGTTGATCAATTGGCGGTCCGGCACTTGACCGGGATGGAAGTCGCGACGCTTCCCGCGCTGGCTTTGCAGGGACGGAATTATCTGCGTTTCCTCGGCGCGCTGCGTCAATCGATTCGGTCCGCGCGACGCTTGTTTCGCCGGCGGCGGCCGGTGGCGGTGTTGGGGATGGGGGGATTCACTGCGGCGGCTCCGATGATGGCCGGGCGGCTATGTCGCGCTAAACTCTTTCTGCATGAATCGAACGCGATTCCGGGTCGCGCGAATCGGATGTTGGCCCGATGGGTTCATCACGCATTCGTCGGTTTCAGGCAGGCGGCGGACAGTCTTCCGGCAGCGCGGATCACCGTCTCCGGGACGCCCGTGCGGGATTGTTTCCGAAGTGTCGTGCCTGAAACCTGTCGTCGTGTGCTGGAGTTGGATCCGGCGAAAAGCACGGTACTCATCATGGGCGGCAGTCAGGGAGCGCGCGGGGTCAACCGACTTGCGATGGCGGCGTTGCCGCGATTGTCGGCCCGGTACCCGGAAGTCCAATATCTATGGCTCGCGGGGATGAACGATGTCGAGGAGGTGCGGGCTTTCTGTCGTTCACACAATATCGCCGCGAAGGTTCGCAAGTTCCTGCCCGAGATGGAGCTGGCCTACGGTGCCGCGACCTTGGCGGTGTCCCGATCCGGCGCGGCCTCGTTGTCCGAGATCGCCGCGATGCGAGTGCCGTCGATTTTGATTCCCTTGCCGGGTTCGGCGGACAATCACCAGTTTCACAACGCGGAGAATTTCAGGCGCACCGGCGCGGCCTTGTTGTTGGATCAAGAGGCCGCGACGCCGGAAGACTTGATCGGGAGGATCACGGGATTGCTCGACGACACCGAATCGCGTGAGTCGATGCGCGGCGCGTTGAATCAATGGCATCGGGCAGACGCGCCGTCGTTGATCGCGGGGCGGATCCTTTCCGAGTTGAGCCTCGCCCCTGCTGACTCCGTGAGGGAACGGGAATTTTCCGCCGACACGCGCCCGGCGACACGGGAGTTGTTTGCCCTATGAGCCGTATGGAACCAGCCCAGGTCGATGAACTGCTTCGGTGCGCGCCGCGTGAAACGGTTTACCTCGTGGGAGCGGGAGGAATCGGCATGAGCGCGATCGGTCACCTTCTGCTCGACTTGGGATTTCTGGTGGCGGGTTCCGATCTCGAGGTCAACGATCAGGTGCGGCTGTTGCAGGCGCGTGGCGCGGTGATGCACATCGGTCACAGCGCGGAGCAGATGGAATGGGCGCGTCCGGTGCTCGTCGCCTACTCGTCGGCGGTGTTGACAAGCAATTCCGAGCTGGAATCCGCGCGCCGACTGGAGATACCGATCGTGCGACGTGCAACCCTTTTGGCCGCGTTGATGCGGCGCCAGCACGGCGTCTGCGTTGCGGGCATGCACGGCAAGACAACCACGGCCGCGATGCTCGCGCACGCGTTGAAGGAGCTCGCGCTGCAGCCCAGTTACGCCATCGGTGGCGGCGTTCCGCAGCTTGGTGGAAACGCGCACTTTGCCAGCGATGAATGGATTTCGCTGACTGACGGGGAGGGCTCTGAGACGGGGTTGACTGAAGACGACACCTATTTCGTGGCGGAAGCCGACGAGAGCGACGGCACCTTGCTTCAGTTCGAGCCCCGGGATGCGATCATTCTGAACATCGACGAGGAGCATCTGGACTACTACGAGACATTTGACGCGATCTCGGCCGAGTTTCAGGCCTTTGCCGATCAGACCACGGGCCGATTGTTCTACTGTGCCGACGATCCGAATCTGGTCTCAATGTTTGCGAATCGCGCGAACGCGATTTCATACGGATTCAATCCGACGGCCGACTATCAGATCGAGGCCGATGCCGGGCGGACCACCGGGCGCGCGTTCGTGGTTCGAAAGCGGGGTGGGACCCTGGGCAGCTTTTCGACACGCCTGCTTGGGGAAAAGAATCTTTCAAATGCCGGCGCCGTGGTTGCTTTCCTCTCCGAGAGCCATGTGTCGGCGAAGGCGATCGCTTCGGCGATCGGGGAATTTGGCGGGGCGCAGCGTCGGCAGCAACTGCTGTTCGACGGGGAGGACGTGAAGATCTACGAGGACTACGCGCACCATCCGCTGGAGATCAAGGCCACGATCGAGGCGTTCCGCGAATTGCGTTCCTCGCGCCTGTTGGTCGCCTTTCAGCCGCACCGATTCAGTCGCACCCAACAATTGCTGAGCGAGTTCGCGACCTGTTTCGACGGTGCGGATCTGCTTTGGATCACCGAAATTTACGCGGCGAGTGAACTGCCCATCCCCGGAGTGAACGGGGCGGTGATGGCGACCGCCGTCCGCTCGCACGGCCGGGCTGTGGAGCATGTGCCGGAGCTGGCCGATCTGGAGGGGCGGATTCGCAAGGCGGTGCGGCCGGGTGATGTCGTCCTGTTCCTTGGCGCCGGCGACATCTCGCGCACGGCGCGCCGGATGGCCGACGAGTTCCAATTCGACATGAATGCAACCAACAATGAGAGCCGCGCAGCCCGGCTGCGTTCGAGGGTTGGCGGGGAAACCGTTGTTCGCCTCAACGAGCCGCTGGCGCAGCGAACGACGATGCGGGTTGGCGGGCTTGCCGACCTGTTTGCGGAGCCCGCCTCCGAGGAGGATCTGGGCGAGTTGTTGAACTTTTGCCGTGAGGAGTCCTTGCCGGTCCTGATGCTGGGGCGCGGCTCCAACCTGTTGATCCGGGACGGCGGCGTGCGGGGAATGGTTGTCAGTCTTGGCGCGCCGGTGTTCCGAAGGGTTGTAGTTCGTGGAGAGGAACTGCATTGCGGCGCGGGCGCGCGTCTGAAGGACGTCGCTCAGGCGGCGCGCGACGCAGGTCTTGCCGGATTGGAATTTTTGGAAGGCATTCCGGGTTCGGTTGGAGGCGGGCTTCGGATGAACGCGGGCGCGATGGGGTCCGAAATGTTCGACCGGGTTTGCTCGCTTCGGTTCATGGATGGCGAGGGCAAGGTTCACGAAGTGCGACGGGACGGCATCGAGGTTGGATATCGGAATTGCGCGATGTTGAAGGACGCCTTCGCCCTTGGAGTCGTGTTACGCGGTGATCCGTCCACACGGGAAGCCGTCGCGGCGCGGATGAAGGATCTGAGCGGCCACCGATGGAGCACGCAGCCGAAAATTTCCAGCGCCGGCTGCATGTTTAAGAATCCGGCGAATATCCCCGCGGGACGCCTGGTTGACGAATTGGGTCTCAAGGGCACGCGCGTCGGCGGCGCGGAGATTTCCGGCGTGCACGGAAACTTCATGGTCAACAACGGGCAGGCCACGGCGCGAGATGTGTTGGAGCTGATCGAAATCGTGCGACGACGGGCCCGGGAGGAACGGGGGATCGAATTGCAGATCGAGGTCAAGATTGTTGGAGAGGAACGATGACAGGCAAACTCAACATCACGGTGATGCTCGGTGGTCCCTCGGCGGAGCGCGAGGTGTCGCTGCGATCCGGCGCTGCGGTGTCGGCGGCCTTGCGGGGGCGGGGGCATGAGGTGCGCGAGTTGGATCCTTCCGAAGCGGAATGGTCGCTGCCCGAGGGGACGGAGGTCGTCTTTTTGGCCGGGCACGGGGCCTACGGGGAGGACGGCACGTTGCAGGCGGAGCTGGACGGGCTCGGCGTGGCCTATACGGGGTGCGACGCGGAGTCCAGCCGGGTCGCGTTCGACAAGGTGCTTACGAAGGAGGCTTTTGAAAAATCCGGTGTGCCCACACCGCCCTATTCCGTGTTGACCCGCGGATCGACACCTGATTTGAGCACGGAATTCAAACCGCCCGTGGT
>JADHOF010000135.1 GCA_016779125.1 Verrucomicrobiia bacterium
GTTCGACAAAATCCACGACTTTCTGGATCACACCATCGATTACTGGCCCGACCACAAGGCGGCCATTGAGGGCGTCGCATGATCCGGCTCGCGCTCTTCGATATCGACGGCACTTTGATCCGCACAGGCGGGGCCGGAATCCGCGCCTTCGATCGCGCGTTGGCCTTGGAGTTTGGTGTCGAAAACGCGACACGGCAGATCAACTTTGCCGGGAGCACGGATCGGGGGATTCTCCGGGAGTTCTTCGCGAACCATTCCATCGAGCCGAACGAGGATTCGCGCCATCGCTTTTTCCGTTCCTACGTCCATTGGTTGGACTACTTCCTGAGCCGAGATGCCGGGGATGTCCTGCCCGGTGTGACCCGTCTGCTCCGGGATCTGTTGGGAATGAACAATCGTCCCGCGATCGGACTTCTCACCGGCAACATCCGTCTCGGGGCCCAGATCAAGCTCCGCCACCACCGCCTGTGGAACTTTTTTGAAACCGGGGCCTTTGGTTGCGAACACCACGATCGCAACGAAGTCGCCCGCATCGCCCTCGAACGCGGTCGCCGTCTCGTTTCCTCAAATCTTCGCGGGGACGAAATTCTCGTCGTCGGGGACACGCTTCGTGATATCGATTGCGCGAACGCGATCGGGGCCCGCTGCCTCGCCGTCGCGACCGGGGAGATTTCCCTGGAGGAACTTCAGTCCCGCGCCCCCGCCTGGGCGGTGACCGATTTGACCCGCGTCTCAGCCGGCGAAATCTGCCGCTGATCCGCCCTGCCGATTCACAGCCGGCTCAACACATCCACCGATCGTCTGGGCTTGATAAAATGAAGCCAGGCGGCTTCCACCTTCCGGCCGTTGATCCGTTCCATCGCCAGGGCATAAAGGCGAAGCTGGGGCGCGTATTCCACCGCCTTGGCGGGCACCTCATCCGAGGAGATCGAATCGGTCTTGTAGTCAAGAATCACAATGGAGTCGTCCTGAATCAGAGCCAGATCCACCACTCCCTGCACAACGACGAAATCGTCCTCGGCCAGTTCCAGGGAAGTTGACTTCAGTCCGAACGCCGCGAGATCCCCGCGCTTCAATCGTGCGGTAAAAGGCAACTCGCGGGCCGCATGCCCGGCTGCGGCGACAATCTTCCGCCCAAGGGGCGTGACGAAGAACTCCGCCAAGGCATCGAAATCAACCGACCTCAAATCCACCTCGGTCATGCTGCCGCTTTCGACCAGCCGGTTTGCCTGTGAGCGCAACTCCTGGGGACTCCCGGCCTTTTTCAGATCAATCCGTTGGAGGAAGGCGTGGTGCGCCGTTCCGCGCTGCGCGCCGGTGAGCTCGAGTTCATTCGGTGCGGAGGTGACCAGGCGTCGCCGCGCCCGGAATCGCTCAACCGCCGTTCCGTCGTCTTCCATTGAACGGCGGCGTAATTCGGAAACGGAAGTCTTTGCCGCCTCGATGGTGGCCCCGGCATACGGATAGGCGAACTCAAGCCGATCCGCCAAGGCATCCAGATCAACCGGCGCAGCTTCCTTGTCGCATGTGGCTTCGATTCGAACCGCCCCATCCGACGGCGGCATCTCTTCCAGCAGCCGCCATCGACAGACCGGCAATTCCCCTTCTCCACCCGACAACATCGCGGAACTGGAGCGCGCACCGAGCCACGGGAGCAACCAATCCAAGCCGCATCGCGCGCATGCAATCGCTGCGGCATCAAGGCGCTCCGCCATCCGCTCCCGCACTTTGTCCGCGGTCGCGTTCACCGTTCCCACCAAAAGCAAACGATCCCGGGCCCGGGTGACGGCCACATACAACAGGCGACCTTCCTCGGCACGCAGATCCACCCGGCGGCGGCGGCGGGCCAGCGTCAGGGGAAGGCTCGGATATCTTCTTTCCGGTCCGTCCGGATACACCTGCGGACAGAGGCCGTATTCCTCGTCGATCACCAAGCCCGCGTTCAAATCCCCCTCGTTGAACTGTCTGCCGAGTCCCGCGACGGCAACGATCGGAAACTCCAGCCCTTTGCTTTGATGAATGCTCATCATTGTGACGGCATCTGCGGCCGCCGGAGGAGCCGGTTCCAGATCAAGGTCGGCGTCGATCTGGGCCTCCACGAATTTCACAAAGCGATGAAGCCCCTGCCTCTGCCACGGATCGAACTGGCGGGCCAGATCCAACAGCCTCCGGACGTTCCCCAACCGCTCCGCACCTCGGTCGGACATTGCCAGCAAGGATTCATACTGGGTCTGTTCCAGCACCACTTCCAAACAATGGGAAAGCGAGGACTGCCGGGTCAGGGAGCGCCAATCTGCGAAACGTTCAAGAAACGCGGACGTCTTCAATCTGAGCCTGTCGTCCCCGCCCTCCTCCGCGAATCGCTTCACCGAATACCAGACCGGCTCCTTTTTCCGCTTTGATCGAATCCATCCCAACTCCTCCGGACTCATTCCGACCAGGGGAGATCTCAGGACCGCCAACAACGGCAGATCCTGAACGGGGTTGTCCAGGAGTTGCAATAAATTCAACAGATCCCGCACCTCCAAGGCCGAATAGAATCCAGCCCGCTTGGCCAGCAAGGGAACGCCACACCTCTGAAATTCCCTCACGAACGACTCGGCACAGGGACCGGGAGATCGGAGCAGCACCACCATGTCCTTCCACTCCGCAGGTCGGAACCCTTGCAGCTCCGCGTCCCACACAGCCGCTTTTTCCTCGCGCAGGCGTTGCAGCCTCACGGCCACCAGGCGGGCTTCCTTTTCGATCGAGAGCAGATCCGCGTCCTCTTCGTTGATCGGCACTTCGCCTTTCGGACGTTTCGTCGCGAGAATAGCGACATCGACCCGGTGAAATCCTTCCGGGTCCAAGCCCTTCGTCAGGTCCTGCCGGGATTCCGGAGCCCCGAATGCCAGGCGGGCCGAATCATCGTAAACCATCCCTCCAACCGACGGCACCATCAGCGAGGCGAACAATTCGTTCACGAACTCAATCACGCCCTCGTGACTTCGAAAATTGTCCGTCAAGGGAATCACCCGTCCATCCCCTTCGTTTTGCCAATCGCGCGCCAGGTCCTGAAAAATCTTCGGATCACTCAGCCGAAACTGATAAATGCACTGCTTCACATCCCCGACCACAAAACGATTGTTCCGACTGATCGCCCTGAGAATGGCGTCTTGGGCGCGATTGATATCCTGCGCCTCGTCAATCATCACCTGCTGGTAGAATTCCCGGCAGCGCGCCGCCACCCCGTTGGTTGAATCCGCGAGAATCCTGAGCGCCAACTGCTCCTGGTCGGAAAAATCAACGCCGCCCATCTCCCGCTTGGCCGCCGAGTATCGCTGGTCAAATTCGCGGACAAGTTCAAGCAAGGCGGACAGCCCCTCGCGGACGTCTCCCCAGTCCCGCTCAAGCCCGCCGACTCCGTCCGTCTTTTCCAACAGCGAGCCGAGTTCCGCCGCCTCCGCGTAACATTGCTCGACCTCGTCCTTCAAATCCTTGTCCGTGCCGTTGGCCCATCGCGGTCCCGGTTTCCGAATCGCGCCGAACAACGCGGCCGCATCGGGAGCTTCCGGATCGGACGGAATCGCCGCAACGGCTGCGCAGGCCTGATTCGCGAAATCGTTTCGGTCTTCCAATGGCCGTAATCGATCCAGCCAGTCGGCCCGCCAGCGAACGATTTCAAGCCCCAACCAGTCGCGCCATTCTACCGGATCGGGCGAAGCGCAGCGGAGAGCCTCCCGATCCAGCCAGGCCCCGGGTGATTCCAATGTTCTTGCGAAACGGTGAATTCCCAGCACCTGCCCTCGAATCGCCCGTTCATCCCCCCGGCCGTTCAAGCGGATGAGTGCCTGCACGGCGACCGAGTTCTCGTGCCTCCCTTCGTAATGTTCCTTGAACAATTCGTCCAGGACACGCTCCTGCAAGGGCCGGGTTTGCCGATCATCAAGCACCCTGACATCGGGATCGATGCCCAACAGGTGGAAGTGCTCCTTGATCAGATTCAAACAGAAGCTGTGAAGCGTGGAGATCCGGGCCTGCTCCAACAACGCGACCTGTTGATGAAGACGATCCGCCGCGTCGTCGGTCGCGCTTCGAATCCGTTCCGTCAGCTCTTTCCGCAATCGGTGTCGCATCTCGGCCGCTGCGGCCTCGGTGAATGTCACCAGCAAAAGCCGCTCGATCGAATGCCCGCCGGCCGTGATCCAATGCAGAACCCGACCAACCAGCGTGGTCGTTTTTCCGGTACCGGCGCCGGCCATGACCAGCGTGTTGCCCGCCTGTTCGATGGCGATCTTTTGAGCTTCTGTGCGCATCAAGCCTTCTCCTTCGCGGGGGGGCGATTCAAGGCCCGGTAATCCTCTTTCCACGGGTCAAAGCGACAGACGGCCGCGCACTCGCAGTAGTCGCAGGGCGTCTTTTTTTGGTATCGATACGGGGATGGTTTCACTTCGCCGCCCAGAATCCTCGTCCCCAAAGACCGCACCTGCTCGACCACCTGCTCCCTCAAGGCCTCGAAGCGGGCCGAGGGGACCGGACTGTTTCCACGAAATTTGAATTGCCCGCTCTTGCCGCCCGTGTTGTCGAACAATTCCTTCCACGCCTGATTGAATCTCCCGGAGTGCTGGAAGCCCTTTCGCAACGCGTCGTCGTCCAGCCCCGCGTTTCGGGCCACCGTCGCGGTGCCCTCCCATTTCAAACCGACATAGAAAACGCCAGCGGGCACGAGTTCACGGAAGTCCAGATGCTCCGCCAATCCCGGCACATGCCGCACGACGTGCAGGTAGGACAAGAGCTGCAGCTGAAGGCCGTTCCAAAGCTTGGTTTCGTCCAGATCCCGTCCGCTGGACTTGTAGTCCGCGATGACAACAAGCGCCTTGCCGGGTTCGTCCTCCAGCGGCAGGACGTCGATGCGGTCAATACGCCCCCGCAATACAATCTCACGCCCTTCCGCAATCGGAATGGTCAGGCCGGGAAGCTCCGTGTCGCCGTTCATCCCGAAGCCCAGCTCCGCACGAGCCGGGCGAAACGCGTAGCTGTCCAGCCACTCAAGCATGGCGGCAACCAACTTCTCCAGATTTCCGACCAAGGTGGCCGCCTGAAACCGCGTCCCCGCGTCCTTGTCGAATTTTCCACCGGCGGACACGGACAGAAGATCCGCAGCCACCTCGCGCACAAGGTTTGCCCCCTCTGTGGGCGTCAGGCAATCCCATCCGCCCCGCTCCATCGCGCGATTATGAAACTCCTCCAACACGTCGTGCTGGTAGGTCCCCCTTTCGCGGACGTCCGGCTCGAAGGACTCACGCTCATCGGCTCGCAAGGTGTGTCTGACAAAGAATCGAAAGGGACATTCCGCGAATCTTTCAAGGGCGCTGACGGACGTCTTCCAGGACCTTGAAAACAATTCCTCAAGAAGCCGCCCGTCCAGCGGCGGATTATCCGAAATCGCCCGCCAGCGCGACCATGCCTCGGCTACAGGCAGCACGGACGGCAGACCGCTCAACCCAACAAGATCGCCCTCCAAAAGGTCCGGGACGATTTCCGAAAAATGCTCCGCGTCGGCAGCCGCGATCGAAGGCCCGAACGATTCCGGCTGACGACAATCGAGAAGCCGGGCCACGTGATCGACAATCGAGGACCAGGTCAGTGCGCGACCGCTGTCGTCAGCCTTGGCCCAGGTGAGATGGAGTTCCCGCGACGGGCGGGTGCACGCGATGTATCCGAGATATCGCTCGTGCGCCAATTGCTGAATGCGCAGCAATCCCATCCCCGTCCGGTGCCCGGACAGGACGTCGCGTTCCGCATCGGTCAAGAGCGGCGGAGACGGCGGAGACGCCGGGAAAACGCCCTCGTTGAGACCCAACACGATCGCGATCGTCACCTCGGGGTTGCGTGTCCGATCCACCGCGCCAACCATCACCTGATCCATCGCGGGCGGAATCACCCCAACACTGAGATTGGCCAGCCCCGTCTCGATGACCGGAAGCCATTCGTGAAGTGTCAACCAGGGCGCATCGTCCGGGAAAGCCTGCTCAATGCTGGCGAGCCATTGATTCATCTGTTCCCAAACGGTCCGATGAATCACCGAGGGTTCGTGAAAATAAACACGGGAACCCGCGCCCGGCCACCGGGCATCACTCCAACGCTCCAGCACGTCCCCGACACCCAATTCATTCCAGAATTCGCGTATCCCCGCCGCGAGCTTGCCGCCGCTGACAAGTCCATCGCCCTCCGCGCCGAACCCCTCGAGCATTCGCTTCAGCGGCAGAATGACCTTGGCGCGAACCTCCTCGATGATCTCCGTGGATTCCTCATCGCCCTTGGCTTCGAGTCGCCCCTGCCAGCCGCCCCCCTCCCAACCACGAGCCAATGCGAGATTCTCAAGCTTGTCGATCCGGGCCTCGCTCATTCCGCAAAGCCCTGTCTTGAGGAGGCCAAACCAATCTTCGGAGCGCCAACGCCACACCAGGGTGCGAAGGGCGAAACGGGTCAGTTCGGCGAGCGGGTGGTGTGCCGCCGATTCCCTTTGATCGAGGAAGAACGGAATTCCATAGCGCGTGAACACGCGTCGGATCAGATACCCGTAGTCGTCAAGATTTCGAACCAGCAACGCGACATCCCGATAGCGCCCGCCTTCGCGAATGTGTCGTCGCACCACCCGGGCCGCATGTTGCGCCTCGGCCTCGCGGTCGTCGCAGGCGAGCATCCGAATTCCTTCCCGATCGTTGCCGCTGCCGGGCTGATCCGTCGACCACCGGGCTTCAAGGCCGGCGAGCGCCCGGGAGTTCGTGAACCTGGAGCGCGCAGCGTCCCGAAAAAGAACCTCCACGCTCGTTTCGCATCCGTCCAACTGCTCGATCCTTTCCCTGCATTGTCGGAAGCTCGCGCCCACAACGTTCCAAATTGAAAAACGGAGCTCGCTTGTCCCGATTTCTCCATCCAGGCAGAAGGCAAGCGTCGAGCGTTCACAGTAGGGCAAGATCGCCGCCAGAAGATCCGACTCCTGCGGGGTCATTTCGGCGAACCCGTCGAGCCACAAGCCGGCCAAAAGGATCGGAGGCGGCTGTTTTCGATCCAGACGGGACGGTATCTCCAATCGCCGCAACCCGGCTGCCGCCATGTCGAGCACCTCGTCCACATCCTTCAGGCCGCGCTCATCAAGCCAATCGCGATAGCCCGACATGATCAACCCGATGTCGTGCAGCTTCTGCCGCAACGCGACGGGGATTTCCTCGTTGGACACCAGTCGCTCCAAGGTTGTCGGCCGTATTCGGAAACGGTGCATCTCCCGCAGGAGCAAGCTCAATTGCTGGGCAAAGCCCGGCAGCTGGGCTGAGGAGCGATACATCTCCAGATCCTCCTTCAGCCTGGCAAGCAAGGCCCGCAGCACCATGACCCGCCCCTCTTCGGAAAGCATCTCGGAGCGCTCCACCGAGAGTTGTTCCAAGACGTAGTCGGCGAGCCGGTCGAAGGAAAGGATTTGAAGCCGCGTGTAACCGTGAAGGCGGTCGTCCGCCAGGAGTTGTCGCTCCAATTGAAAGGTCGCCTGCTTGGGGGCCAGAAGAATCAGCGGCGGTCCCGTCGGATCGGAAATCAACTCGCCTCGGATCTCCTCCAAGCATCGCCAGGTCTTGCCGCTACCGGCCGGACCGAGAAGGAAACGCACCTGCATCGCCCGGACTCTGAATCACTTCACCGTCGCTAAGCCAGAATCTTCCGCACCGCGGCAAGAAAGGCCACCATCTCCGGCTCGGTTCCAATCGTCACCCGCAGGAATTCCGATATCCGCCCGCCTCCGAACCAACGAACGATGATCTTCTCGTCTCGAAGCTGCTTTTGCCATTCGCAGGCCGGAAACGCGGGGGGGCGAACCAGAAGAAAATTCGTTTCGCTCGGCAACACTTCGAAACCGAGGGCCGACAGGCTCCGGGCGATCAATGCCCGTTGCCGAATGATTTGCCGGATGTTTTTCCGGTAATAGGAAAGGCTTCCCAGAGTCCCAATGGCGGCAACCTGTCCCAACCCGTTCACATTGTAGCTGTCGCGGATCCGGTCCAGCGCCGCGATCAGCTCCCGATGTCCGACAAAGTAACCGATCCTTTGAAAGCACAGCGAATAGGCCTTGCTGAACGTGCGGGAAACCAGCACATGCGGATGTTTCAGTGCGAGGGACAAGGCATTTTCACCCGCGAAATCCGCGTAGGCCTCGTCCAGTATCGTCACCCGCTTCTGCCACGCGCAGAGATCGTCCAGTTGCGCGCTCGCATATCCACGTCCGCTCGGCGCGTTCGGTGTGGTGACGTAGGTCAGCGCCGCGTCGAAATCCCATCCCCGCTTGCGCAAAACCGCCCGGTCAGGAATTCCGAAATCATCGTCGAGCCGTACCGGATTGGCTACGGCCCCGTGGATCTCGCTCAGCACGGGATACAGGGAATAACTCGGATCAAAATACTGAACCGTCGACCGGGACCGAGCCTTGCCACTCAGCGAACTCCGATCCACCCCGACGGGGACGGGCTCCACAAAGGCGCGCGTTGCCAGCGCCAACAATTCATCCGATCCATTGCCGATGATGACATTCTCCGGCCGGCATTTGTGGAGCTTCGCCAGACCTTCCCGAAGACCGAGAGCCGCCGGATTCGGATAAAGCCGGAGGCGACCGTCGACCGCCTTTCTCAATTCGTCTTGAACCTTCGGCGACGGCGGATACGGATTCTCGTTCGTATTGAGCTTGATCAGCCCGCGAACTTTCGGCTGCTCGCCCGGGACGTAGGCGTGAAGCTTCCGGACCTGGGGCCGGATCAGGTTTTTGGGATTCATCGCCGCTTGGTTTTCGCGACCGACGAAGCGGCTCCCTTCGAACTCGCCTTGGGGCCGACACTCCCGTTGAGGGAAGCGGATTTCTTGACGGCCGCCTTCTTCTTGGCCGCCTTTGGAGCCGCCACGGCGGGAGCCTTGAGTCCGAGCCGAATTTCCGCCGAGCGCCCGTGGGCGTCCAGACCTTCCAATTCCGCAAATTTTTGAACCACCGGAAGCGCTTTCTTCAAAGACTCCTGGCGGTATTCAACAATGCTGGTTCGACGCTGGAATTGATCCACCGTGAGCCCCGCAAAGGAGCGTCCCGCCCCGCCGGTCGGCAGCGTGTGGCTGGGCCCGGCAACGTAGTCGCCGAGAACGGTCGGGCTCATTGCACCGACGAACAGCGCGCCTGCGGTGCGGATACCGGCCACGGCGGACTTGGTGTTTTTCAGCATCAATTCGCAATGCTCGGGAGCCAGCTCATTCACCAACTTGATCCCGTGATCCAGATCAATCACCTCGATCAACCAGCCGTCATTCTCCAAAGCCCGGGTGATGAACTCCCGACGACGACAATCCTCCAACTGCCTTGCCAGCTCCTTTTCAACCCCGCTCAGAATCCTGCCGGAAGTGGTCACCAGCCACATCCGCTCATGGCCAGACCCGTGTTCAGCCTGCGCCAGCATGTCCGCAGCGATGTACTTCGGATTGGCGGAATCGTCCGCGAGAATCAGCACCTCGCTGGGCCCGGGAAGCAGATCAATCGCCACCCGGCCGAAAAGAAGCCGCTTCGCCGCCACGACAAAGGCATTCCCCGGTCCGAAAACCTTTTGGACGGGATGAATCGTCTCCGTGCCGAGGGCCATCGCCGCGATCGCCTGCGCTCCGCCCACCTTGTAAATCTCGGTCGCCCCGGCCTGGGTGGCCGCAAAAAGAATCGCAGGATCGACACTGCCGTCGCGCCGGGGCGGCGTGCAGACCACGATTTCTTCACAGCCCGCCTCCTTTGCCAGCGTGATCGTCATCAGACAGGTGCTGACTAGCGGGGCCGTGCCGCCGGGAATGTAAATGCCCACGCGGTGAAAGGGATCAAACTTTTCGCCGACCGTCGCTCCGTGCGAATTCTTCGTGCTCCAATCCTTTCGCCGGCCTTTCTTTGCAAAAGCCGCGATATTCTTGGACGCTGCCGCAACCGCGTCCCGCAATGTTTTGTCGGCCTTGATGGATGCGCTGAACATTTCGGCGGGGGTGATCGCCAAATGATTGTGCGAGATGTGAGCCCCATCAAAGCGCTCGGCGAACTCCGCCAAGGCCACATCCCCCTCGGCGGCGACGCGGGTGATGATGCCACGGGCACGTTCTTCGATTCCTGGATCGAAAAGCGAAGACGGTTCCGCAAGCTGTCTCAGCTTGTCAGCATAATCAGCATCATTGCGTCGGAGAACTTTCATGGGCGCGGAAATTAGAGAATCTGAAAATCAAAGTCAAAATTCACAAAAAAAATCTTCTCGAGCCCAAAACACGGCCCAAGAATTCGGAAAGAAACGAAATTTCGGCCCGGATATTCGAATAAAATGATCTTGGTATCTAATTTTTACCCCAAATAAAGCTGGTTCTGTAACGCTATAGTCCATCACTTTCGAAGAACGCTCCTCCGTCACCCCATCTCGCGAACTTGTACAATTACCGTGTCTTCTAGAACCCAAGCTCCAATCCCTTTCCTTCTGTTGGTTCTGCTGCTTCCGTTCGAAAGAATCACTGCAGCCGCACCGCCCGTCACGCTTTCGCTTTCGCTTTCGGACCGAAAAACCCACGTGATCGGTGACGCCACGGAGCTGGAATGGCGCTTTTCGAACCATTCGGACAATCTGCTGGCGTTCATGTGGGAGGGGTGTTGTCGAATCAACGGACGGGTCGAAATGAAGCGGAAAGGTCCTCCGATCCCTCCCAAAGCCGGGGCGCTGCCGCGTCATTCCGGATTCGGGCCGGGCATCTACAGTCCTTCCTGCCTGCACTGCCGTCTGGAACGCCAGAAATCCGAACTGGACGTCGACGCCGCGCCGATGGGCCCGGCCACCGCTCACATGTTCGCAAGGCCGATCCGCCTCATGCCCGGTTCCATTGAGAACATTTCCAGCCTGCTTTCCAATTGGGTCCTGCTGGAGGAAAGTGGTGACTACCTGCTTACGGGGAACTACCTCGGTGTGCATCCGAAACAAAGCCCGCAAATGCCCAAAGGCGCAAAGCTATGGACCGAGATCGCCACGTCCGACCCGATCGAATTGACGCTCCTTTCTGTCTCCGACTATCTGGCTGAAAGTCAGGCACGAATCCAACGTCGAGGCCTCGCGATCGAAGTGAATCGAGCCGGCCGGGTTCTTCCCTTCTCGGATCTGGGTATCACGGTTTCAATTTCCAACCGGACTTCCAGCAACATCACATTGCATTGGCCGGGGCAGGCCGAGTTTTGGGTCGTTGATTCCGGGAACAGAAGACTGGCCGACAGTCGGCATG
>JADHOF010000136.1 GCA_016779125.1 Verrucomicrobiia bacterium
GATATCCAGACATTCGCGTGGCTGCGGAAGGGGATCAGGCGCGGTTTCGTTTGAAGGGGGGAATTGGATTTGTACCGGTTACCTTTACCGGGCTCAGCGGCCACCGTGATTATCAGTTGTTGATCGACGGGAAGGCGTTTCGGCAGGACGTGCACGGAAACGATTTCTGGCAGGCGGATTATGATCCCGCCCGAAAGACATGGAGTCGCACCTACAACCTGCCGGCCGGGGAATCCGAAATTGAGATTCGCCTTGAGCCGATTCTCTAGGATCAGCCTCGGATCTCGGGCAGCTGTTTGGTGGCGATGCCGATGGGGCGATCCAGCGGAATTCCGGCGCATGCCAGCAGCGTGGTGAGAAGATCGCCCTGGTTCCCCTTGGTGTCGGGCAGGAACCGTCCGCTGCTGATTGACCCGCCGCCTTTTCCGGCGACGATGAAGGGGAGATTTTCCCGGGCGTGCTTGTTGCCGTCCTCGAGCCCCGAGCCCCACATCATGATGCAGTTGTCGAGCAGAGTGCCGTCGCCCTCTTTCAAACTGTGCATCTTCTTCACCATGTAGGCGAACTGGTCGATGTTGAACTTGGTGATGGCGGCAACCTTGCGAATCTTCTCGCTGTCCTTGTTTCCGTGATGGGTCTGGGAGTGATGTTGGTCGTTGAATCCCAGTTCCGGATAGGAGACGCCGTTCGGCGTGGAACCGATGTAGGTGCTGACGCGCGTCGTGTCCGTCTGAAACGCGAGCACATTCAGGTCGCACATCACCTGCATGTATTCGCTCCGCCTGTCGCCTTCGGGGATCTTGATCTCGATGGGCGGTGAATCGGCTGCGTTGCGCTTGCTGACGCTGACTCCGGCCTTTTCCAGTGCGGCCTCTTTTTGACGATGCTCGATGGCCGCGATACGACGTTCGACAGCGCGCACGCTGTCCAGGTATTCGTCCAGTTTGTGCTGATCATCCCGGGGTAGTTTGCGACGCAGATCGCGAGCCCCCCCGATGACGAGGTCCAGCATCTTGCGATCGAGCGGATCGGTTTTGGGAAGCTCGCCGGACTTGTCGGTTTTTCCGAAAAGGCGGCTGAGGGCGCTGCGCGGATTGATCTCGGCGGGAAGCGCCTGCGTGGGGGAGCGGAAGCTGCAATGCGAATAGTAGCCCTCGTGAAGTCCTTCCTGATTCTCTTTGTGGGTCTGAGGCATGGTTGCCAGTTCCAAAGAGGGCAGGGAGGTGAGCGCACCCACATAGTTGGCGGCGATCTGATCGGCGGAGATCGCGATATTGATCCGGTTCCGCGTGTCCGCGTCGGGCAGAATCGCCGTAAGCCAGGTCGACAATTCGAGGGCGTGTGGCGCGCCGTTGAAAGGCGAGATCGGCACTCCCGAAATGCCTTTCATCATGAGGCAATGTTCGAGCACGGGGCGCAGCGACTCCAGGGCGGGCGGCGGTTCCGTGAGAAAGCTGTCCGCGCTCTTGGGCCAGAATTGATCCATGATGACGCCGTGGGGCATGTACATGAAACCCAGCCGGACCGGCGGCTTGTAAGATTTTTCCCGGCCCGGCTCCGCCCAGCCCATGCTTTCCAGAAGTGGGAGGGCCAGCGATGCCCCGAGGCCCTTGAGAGTCGTGCGGCGATCGATCAGGAGGTTCTTTCTCATAGGAGGAGGATCAGACCGGTTATCGGACCCGGCGATTCATGAAAGGATAACTGCTCACGATTGCGGAGACGAGTGTCTGCATTCGATAGTCGTCTGCGGCGATGGTTTTCATCAGGTCATCGACGACGATTTCGTCGTAGCCCGTGATCGGTCGGCCCAGGGCGTAGGCGAGGAGACGCTCCGTGAGATTGCGGGCGAGACCGTCCTTCCGTGCCGCGATGATGGCCTTCAATTCCTTTGGGGAGGAGAAACGCTTGCCGCCCGGAAGCTCGCCGGATGAATCGATCGGACCGCCGGTATCGTCCTGATCCCGCCATCGGCCGATGGCGTCGAAGTTTTCCAGACCGAAACCGATGGGATCGAGGAACTTGTGGCAGTTCGCGCAGACGGGATTCTGGACGTGCAATTCGGTGCGCTGGCGGAGTGTCAGGTTCTCGATTGTCTTGGGGTTTTGCTTTTCGAGCGCGGGGACATTCGGTGGGGCCGGGGGCACGTGTTCGCCGAGCACGTTTTCGAGAACCCACACGCCTCGATTGACCGGACTTGTGCGGTTGGGGAACGAGGTTGTCGCGAGAATGCCGGGCATCCCCAAGATGCCTCCGCGATTCGGATTCACCATCCGCACTTGGCGCATCTCCGATCCGGTCACGGACATTTCCAATCCGTACAGGGTGGCGAGGGTTTGGTTGAGGTAGGTGTAGTCCGCGTCCACGAAACGAACGATGCTTCGGTTCCCGCGGACGATGCTCCCAAAGAACAGGCGGGCCTCGTCGTACATCGCCGAGCGCATGGCCTGCGTCATCTGCGGAAATTTGGCGGTGTCAAATGTCTTGGTTTTCAGATCGACAAGTCCGAGCCATTGAGCCCCGAAACCGTCGAACAAAGCCCGGGAGCGAGGATCGTTCAGCAGCCGTTCAACCTGCCCGCGCAACACCTCGGAATCGCGAAGTTTTCCCTGGTCGGCCAAGGCTGACAATTCGCTGTCGGGCATGGTCGACCAAAGGAAGTAGGATAGTCTCGACGCCAGCTGATGGTCGTCGAGGGGGATGATGTTCCCGTCCGGTTTGGAATCTCCTGAAGGGGTGATGAAGAGGAACTGGGGTGACACGAGAACCGCCTTGAGCATCAGGCGAAGGCTGGCGCGATGGGAAAGAGCACTTGCACGGGCCAGATCATAGATCTTCATCAACACGTCTTGTTCCGACGGTGATACGGGGCGCCGGTAGGCCAGCCGTCCCATTGATCGGGCGACGCGTTCCGCTGCGGCCCGGAGATCGCTTCCGGCGACGGGCGGATCTCCAAACAGGCGCTTTTCAACTTCCGAGGGTTGATCACTGTCGAGCGGCAAAGCCTTGTCCAAGGCCGCATTGGCGATGGCAAGATACTGCTCCGACTGCAAGGGGGACAGGGTGTTCAGGTAGCCGGCTCCCAGGACCTCATCCGGCAGGTCCTGGGCGATATTCGGATCGACGCCGAGGAGTTCGTTCAGCGTGTTGCCGTATTCCGCCTTGTTGAGACGGCGGATGACGAAAAGCCCCGGATCTTTCGGACTGAGGAATTTCAATGTGCCGATCCAATCGAGAAACTTTTGACGTTCCTCCTCCGACGGCTGCTTGTCCTCGTCTTCAGGAGGCATGTCATGGGCCTTCACGTTTGCGAGAGCCTGTTTCCAGTGCTTGCTGGACGTGGTTTCCCCGGGATTCTTGAGGGCCGCCAGATAGTTGAGCCCCGCTCTTCTCCTTTTGTCCCCGTGACACTTGGCGCAGTAGGCTTTGACAAACGGTGTGACTCCTTCACGAAAAGAACGCCTGGCCTCGTCTTGTCGGCTGGTGAATTCCTTTTCGGCGGGCGTCTCGGCAACGCCCTGCGATGCTGCGGACAGGGTGACGCAAAGCAGGACCGAGCACAGGAGCTTGGCTTGAATGGATCGGGTCATTTCTTGGAAGGGGTTCTGCGGACGAGTTTCGGAAAAACCGGGGCTGATGGTCGGGTGCTTTGCGGATCGAAGAAGCGCATATTTTTGCCGACCCGATCATGATCGCCGATGTCAACGCGGGCGTCCTCGGCCAGGTGAAGCAGGCGGGACACGGTCTCGGGATTGGCGGCGGCGACATTGGTGGTTTCACCCGGGTCGGTCTCCAGATTGATGAGGAAAGGCTTCGGGAAAGCGATCCAGTCCTTCGGGGCGATATGCCCGTTCTTCGAGAAACTGCCGAGCCAAGGTGGATTCGCCGGGCGAGGTAAATGTAGTTTCCATTTCCCCTGGCGAACGGCCTGAAGGCTGTTGATGAAGTAGTAGTGGAAAACGCGATCCGGATCAGCCTCCTCGAAACGACCGGCAAACAGGTGGCCGATGTCGATGCCGTCAATCACCCGATCAGCGGGGGCGGCACTGCCGGCCAGTTTGGCGAAGGTGGGCAACACGTCGATCGTGGCGGCGATCTTGTCACAGACCCCGCCGGCCGGAACGCGGTCCGGAGCCCATAGAATTGTGGGGACACGAACGCCGCCCTCCCATGTGGAAACCTTGCCGCCCCGGAGCGGTCCGGCCGAACCTCCGTGATCTCCGGGAAGGTGTCCGTCGGCGCGATTCTTGTTTTTGACAAGCCAGGGACCATTGTCGCTTGTGAACAGAAAATAGGTGTTCGGAACCAGGGCCAAGCGCTTGAGCGTGTCGATGATTCGGCCGCAGTTGAAATCGATCTCCTCGACCGCGTCGCCGTAGAGACCTCGTGGCGATCTGCCTTTGAAACCTTCGGAGGCGTCGAGGCGGGTGTGAACCATCGTGTAGGGCACGTAGGCGAAGAAGGGACGATCGTGATTCGCTTCGATAAAGCGAATCACCTCGTCCGTGTAGCGGCGGGTCAGTGTCGCCATGTCGGTCTTCTCCTCGATCCGGTTCTCGTTTCGGTACAGATCCACGTGGCGATCGTTGCTGGAAGGTGTGCCGAAAAAGGTGTCGAAGCCCTGATGATTCGGCATCAATTCCGGATGAAAGGCGGATTGGGAATGCCCGGCCAAATCCCATTTCCCGAAACAACCGGTCGCGTATCCCCTCGATTTCAAAACCTCCGCCACGGTGATCTCCTTCGTATGCAGCACAGGATGGATCTCCTTGATGTTTCCCTTCTCGGCAACGCGAAGCGGATGGCAACCCGTCATCAACGCCGTCCGTGATGGGCCACAAATGTGCTGGGCATAAAAATGAGTAAAGCGCATGCCGTCGGCCGCCAAGGCGTCCAGACGCGGGGTGCGGATCGCGTCCGACCCGAAGCACCCGAGGTCGGCGTATCCAAGATCGTCGACGAAAATAAGCACGAAGTTGGGGGCCCGTGAGGCACACCAGGCACTCTGGACCATCAGGAGGATCAGCATTGCGACAAACTTCATTCCGCGATCATACGGGGTTGGGCTGCTTTGATGAAATACTTTGCATCGGCCCGGCGCGCGTGTTTCATCCGCCCATGTCCCCACAATCCGATCCATCTTTTCTGAGCCGGCGTCAGATGATCCGCAATTTGGGCGTCACCGGCGCGGTGCTTGCGCTGAGCCCTTGGATGCAGGGGAAATCCGAAAGTTCGTCCGGACCCGATTCGAAGCCCCTGCAACTCTACAAGAGTCTGAGCGAGGAGCAGCGGAAGAAGATCTGTCTGCCGGTCGATCACGAACGACGACAATACGTGAGCAACTGGTGGTATGTGCACGACGAACACCGCATCCACAACACGTTCAACTCGGAGCAGCAGGATCTTATCCGGCAGATCTTTGATTCAATGCACGACGCGGAGTTTCGTGACGCGGTCAGCCGGCAGGTTGAGAAGGACAAATTTGGCAAGATCGGCAACACGCCTTCAGTGGGCTTCTTTGGAACGCCCGAGGACAGGGATTTCGAATTCATCTACACGGGGCATCACGTGACGCGACGTTGCAACGGTCACAGCGATCAGGGGCAGGGCTTTGGCGGCGCACCGATCTTCTATGGACACTTCGACAAGAAGTTCAACGAAACCAAGGATCACGTCGGCAATCCGTATTGGTATCAGGGGAAGATCTTCAACGAGTTCGTGCAGGCCTTGAGCGGTGCGCAGCAGGAGAAAGCCCTGGCGGGCGTTCAGCCCCGGAGCGAGAAGCCTGCAGCGGTCATCCGGAAGAAGGCCGGGGACTGGGTTGGCCTCTGCGGGGCGGATTTGAGTCCCGATCAAAAAGCCAAGCTGTTGACCACCATGCGCAAGATGATGGCGATGTTCAGGAAGGGCGACATTGACGCGACGATGAGGACGATCGAGGACAAGGGCATGATCGACCGCCTGTTCGTTTCCTACTACGACGGCAAATACGATCTGGGCAACGACAAGGTCTGGGACACCTGGCAGATCGAAGGACCGGATATGGTCTGGTATTTCCGGGGACAACCCCACATTCACACCTACTTCCACGTCAAAGCCTGACGCGGAGACACGAAAAAAGCGCCGCCCGAATCCGGGCGACGCTTGATGGTTTAAAGGACCTGTTCTGCGGGTTGCCTCAGGCGTCTTTCTTCTTTTTCTTCTTGGCCGGGGCTTCGATCTTGCTGGCCGTGATGGTGGACTTCGCATCCTTGCCCTTGCCATCACGCGCAACCGTGCCGGTGACGCTTACCGGGGTTTCCCCCTTGCAGAAGAATTTCTTGTGGGCGTCCTTGGACGTGTCGTTGTCGGCGATCAGGTAGTTGATCACTTGGTCTTCCTTGCCGTCTCTGCCCTTGCGGGTGACTTGGAGGACATTGGTGCATTCCTTGGTTTCGCCGAGCGAGCACTTGCCGCAAATACCGACGCCGGTGAGGGTGCGAGGGGCATTCGCGTCGCGCTTCTTCTTTTCAGCCGCCGTAGCGGAGGTGGAGATCGCCAACGCCAACGCGGCGACACAGAGGTTTGAAATGAGGGTTTTCATCGGCGGCAGAGTTGATCCGACGTCGGGTTTGCGCAAGGCAGAATTCGGTTCGAATCAATATGCGATTGCGATCACGAGAGAAATTGGCTGCACTCGTGTCCTGTTTTCAATGCACGCAACGAAGGCCGACGGCGGTCATGATTCCATCGTGGTTGTTTGCAGTTCGGAAAAAGGCTGAAGAATGATGAAACGATTGATTTGTGTTTTGATGGGGCTGGCATGCGCGGCTCAAATGTTCGCGGCGACGAAACCGAACATCCTGTTCATCTTCGCCGATGACTGGGGATGGGGTGACCTCGGGTGTCACGGACATCCCTATGTGAAAACGCCGAACATTGACCGGCTTGCCCGAGAGGGAACGGATTTTCATCGATTCACGGTGGCCAGCGGCGTTTGTTCGCCCAGCCGCACGGCGGTGATGACCGGGCATTTTCCGGCGCGATACAACATCGACGGCCACTTCGCCTGGGTCCCAAGCAACGCCAAGCGAAACATGCCGGACTGGTTGAGCCTCGACGCGCCGACCTTGCCCCGTTTTTTGAAACGGGCCGGCTACGCCACCGCGCACTTCGGCAAATGGCATCTTGCGAACAACATGATTCCCGACTCCCCGCTGCCCGGTGAATACGGATACGACACCTACGGGGCGTTCAACTGCGCGGGCGAGCAGATGCCGGTGCACGAGGACGCGATGAACGCCATCAAGTTCATCCAAGAAAGCCATCGGGACGGAAAACCGTTCTTCATCAATCTATGGATGCACGAGCCTCACACTCCCTTTCATACAGTCCCAAAATACGAGTGGCGGTTCCGCGACATGGCTGGCGACGCGGACCGGATCTACGCCTCGGTGCTGTCCCACGCGGATGATCGGATCGGCGAAGTGCTGGACACCTTGGATCAGTTGAAATTGACCGACAACACGCTGGTGATCTTCAGTTCGGACAACGGTCCGGCCCGCGCGGTGGGATCGTCCGAATTGAAACTCTCCTACGACACGGCCACCGGAGCCGGATGGGGCGTCGAGGCGTCGAAGGGGATCACGGGCGGGCGAAAGGGATACAAGGCGGCGTTGTTCGAGGGCGGCATCGGGGTTCCCTTCATTGCTCGTTGGCCCGGCAAGATCCCGGCCGGCAAGGTGGACAAGACGGCGATGATCTCGGCCGTCGACCTGCTGCCGACCTTCTGTGATCTCGCCGGCGCGAAGTTGCCCTCGGATTACGAGCCGGATGGTTTGAGCCAGGTCGAGGCCTTGTTTGGTCGTGGCAAGGCGGTTCGAGAGAAGCCCTTGTTCTGGAAATCATCCGCTCCCTGGCCGGCTCAAAAGACACGGCCGGATCATTGGGTTTCCTACGCGGTGGTGGATGGAAATTGGAAGCTGGTGACCAACAACGACATGAAATACGTCGAGCTCTATGACCTTGTCGCCGATCCATACGAAAAGCGGGACCTGCAGAAGGAAAGACCGGAAGTCGCAACCGACTTGCTCGCGAAGCTGAAGGAGTGGCAGGCCACGATTCCGGCGAAACCGGCCGGCAATGTTTTCTCCTCGGAACGACAAGGGATGAGCGGAACGAACAGGCAAAGATGACCGGCAACATCGTTACCAGGCACGGCAGGCGATTTGCGGCGTTGTTGGGTCTCTTCGCCGCCGGATCGGTCTTGGCGGCACCTCGATTTGCTAATGTCTTCGGTGATCACGTTGTGCTGCAGCGGGATCGCGAGATTGTGATCTGGGGCGAAGGAGCAGGGCCGGAGCAAACCCTTTCCGTTCATTTCGCGGAAGAAGCCGTGTCGGCCACGATCGGGGCAGATGGCCGCTGGGAGGTTTGGCTTCCTGCGCTCCCGGCAAGCCGCGAAGGACGAACGCTGGAGCTGATTGCGGGCGACGAACGCATCGCGTCGCTGCGCGATGTGGTGGTCGGCGACGTATGGTTGGCGGCGGGGCAGTCCAACATGCAGTTCCCCGTGCGCGGCATGGTCAAGGGAATGCCCGAGGCCGACAGGTGGGTGGCGGGGGCTGATGTGCCGGATGTCCGCTTTCGAAGGGTCAACGACAAGGTCAAAGCGGATGCACGCGCGGAGGCGAATGATTTGGGCGAGGCCGGTTCCTGGCTGCCGATGTCGAAGGATTCCGTCGCGGGTTTCTCGGCGCTTGCGGCGGTGTTTGCCCGGGAAGTCCATGAGCAACTCGAAGTGCCGGTGGGTATCATCGACGTCTCCTGGGGAGGGAAGCCAATCGAGGCGTTCATTCCGCGCGAAGCGTTTGCGACGCCTTTGCTGCGAAAGATCGTGGAATTGGCGGACGCGGATCAATTGGACGAGCTGAGGCAACTTCACGGCGGGCTGATTGTCCGGAATCCGGAAGGGCGACCGGGCTCGATTTTCAACGCAAGGATGGCACCTCTGGGCCGGTATGGTTTGCGCGGCTTTCTGTGGTATCAGGCTGAGTCCAACGCGGGTCGGGGCGAGGATCCTCGCGAGTATCGGCACAAGATGCGGGCGATGATCGAAGGTTGGCGGGCTCGATGGCGGAGGGGAGATTTGCCCTGCTACTACGTTCAGTTGCCCGGGTTCCCGCCCGCAACGGGTTGGGTTCGGGTGCGCGAGGAACAACGTCGCGCGCTCGAAATCGCGAATACGGGAATGGTCGTCACCATTGATGTTCCCGGTGAGGGGATTCACCCGCCGGACAAGCTCACGGTCGGAAAGCGACTCGCGCGTCTGGCGCTTGCGGAAACCTACGGACTCGGCACTGCGGACGTTTCGGGGCCGGTGTATGACGGGCAACGAATTGAGGGGCGCGAGGTCCGGGTGCAATTCTCGAATTGCGGAACCGGTTTGATGGTTGGAAATCTTGCCAGCTCCGGTTCAGTGACAGAGTCGAAATCAGTTGGTCCGGGCTGGTTCGAACTGGCTGGAGCGGATGGGGTCTGGCGGGCTGCCGTTGCACGAATTGAAGGGGCGGAGCTTGTCGTGACGGCCAAGGAGATAGCCTCACCGGTCGCAGTGAGATACGCCTGCCATCCCGATCCACTTGGTTCGAATCTGTATAATCGTGCGGGGTTTCCGGCGTCCCCGTTCTGCTCCGCCTTGGAGTGGCTGCCTTGGCTGGATCAACCGTGAAGTTGTTTTCACGCGCGGTCTCCTTGGATGCGACGCCAATCAGCCCGCAAGGATTCCAGGACTTGTTTGACCTTTTCAGGTGAGTAGTCGGCCGAAGGGATGGATTTGGAGGAGACGCCGCCCTTGCCCAGGTGGATCGTGATGACGTGGCTGTCGTTCTCCGTGTTTTGCTCGACGTAAAAGCCTGTTTCCAGAAGCCCGAGGTTGAAGTCGATGCTGCGAAGCAACTTCGCGCTCGATTCCCGCTGGCGAAGCTTTCGGACATCCGGAATGAGTTCGCGATACTCGCCGGTCCGAATTCGATCCACCGCGTGAAACCGAACCTGTTCCGAGCGGTCGTCCAGCGCCACCCGCAGCATTTCGATCGCGGTCGCTCGCGGCGGGAAGGGTTGCCAGACAGCCTTGACGAGTTGGGTTCGTCGCTCGTCGCGACCTTCCTTGAGAACCTTGAGGAAAGCCGGGGTGAGTTCCTCGAAGTGATGGGAAAGATTCATCAACTGGGCGCCCACCGCCTTGCGCAGCGGCTTGTGTTTGCAATCCAGGCCCGCGATGAGGCGGGACAAGTTTTCCGGTGAAAGGTCCCGTTCGCCGACCAGGCGATAGAGCGCCCGAATGAAACCGGCATAAGCGGATCGGGTGAGCGGGTCGCGGGTCAGCTTTTCCACCCGCTGAATTTCGAGGTCCGCGTTTCCCGGCAGTTCGATGGTTGGCTTGCCTTCCCCGCCCAGACGGGGGCCTCCCGGCGACGGATCATTCGCCTCGTCTCCGCCAAACAACCAGTTGGCCAATTCACCCAGTGGCATGCGGGAGAGAGCATAGTCGTGTCGATGCGATTGAACAGAAGGAATCCCGGCTGGCGAAGGAATCGATCGGGCATTGGAAACGGCCGTGTCCGGTGATGTTTGCCGAGATGCCTGACGCTCTTGCATGGCACGAACGAAGAAGAAGTGATTGCGATCGCGGCCTCCGGTGAGACGATCTCCGCCACATGAAGATCGTTTCTGTTTTCGTGCTGGCGCTCATGGTTGCCGGCCAGATCGGGCGGGCTTCGGACCCGCGTCCGAACATTGTTCTCATCATGGCGGACGACGTCGGGATCGAGGGCATCGGGTGTTATGGAGGTTCCTCCTACCGCACGCCCCGGATCGATCAACTCGCGGCGGGCGGGCTGCGATTCACCCACGCCTATTCCCAGCCACTCTGCACGCCGACACGGGTCCAGCTCATGACCGGAAAATACAATCACCGGAATTGGTCCTTCTTCGGCATTCTGGATCCCCGCGAACGCACCTTCGGGCACTTGTTGAAGTCGGCCGGCTACCGCACCTGCATCGCGGGCAAGTGGCAGCTCCAGAGCTACGATCCGCCGGACTTCCCGAATGCGGCGCATCGGCGTGGAAAAGGGATGAAGGTGGCCGACGCGGGCTTTGAGGAATATTCGCTCTACCACGCGTGGCACACGGAGGACAAAGGTTCTCGCTACGCGAATCCGACCTTTGACAAGAACGGCGAATTGGTGCGGGAGTTGGACGGGCGATACGGTCCCGACACCTCGGTGGACTTCATG
>JADHOF010000137.1 GCA_016779125.1 Verrucomicrobiia bacterium
AGGGGGGGAAAGATATCAGAGAGAAACTCTGATATCGGAAAGGGAGAGTGGTGGCTGGACCCAGAATCGAACTGGGGACACGCGGATTTTCAATCCGCTGCTCTACCTACTGAGCTATCCAGCCAGCCAAGAGAGCCGGGACTATCGGGAAGACATTCGAGCCCTGCAAGCGGATTTTTGCCTTCCGATGAATGTGATTTCAGGCGAGGCGAGGCGAGGGGATCCGGCAAACCAAGCGCATCACCACCGCCCTGCTGGAGAAGCGCTGGAGAATCGAGGCACTATTTTGCCTTGAGCCGAAACCCAAAGCGCTTGAACCGGCAGGAGATCGAGCGTTGGGGTGTCAGCGAGCGGCGTAACCGCTGGCCATGAGGGCAAAAGAAGCTGTGCAGAGTGCTGGAGGCTAAGCACGGAATCGAAAGCTCTGGCGCGCGGGACTCCAGTCCCGCCTTGCGCTGACAAGCATCCGCACAGGAAATCCACGGCAAGCGATCCTGCGTGGCTGTCATAGGAAAAACCTAGTCGGCTTATGTGGGCAACGCCACCGGTTTTCGATGTTGCCGACTCCAGACGTGAATTTCCATGAGTGTGGGTATTCGTTTGTGTTTATCTCGGTGAGATATCCGTCGTTCCCGCTTGGTCACCGCCATTCGTGTCTGGGGTAGCGGCCGGCGAGTTGGGATTTGACGGCGGGGTAGCCTTCTTTCCAGAAGTTGGCGAGGTCGGAGGTGACCTGAACTGGCCGCATGTTGGGGGCGAGGATGTGGATGAGGACCTTCTGGCGGCCCATGGCCACGGTGGGCGTTTCGTGGGCGTCGTAGAGTTCCTGCACCCGGAGGGAGATGACGGGGGGCTCCTTGTCGGCGTAGGTGACTTTCGGGGTGCGGCCGTTGGCGAGTTTGACGCGGAGGGGGGCGTGGTCATCCAGCATCTGCTGCTGCATGGGACTCAGCCATTCCCGGACGGTGTGCTGGACGGGTTTGTCCTTCACGGAGCGGTAGCTGAACTGGCCGTGGCAGATTTGCTCAATGAGGGTGCGGCGGTCGTCTGCGGTGATCGGGGGCAGCTCGAATTCGGGGCACCAGGCGGCGAGGTTGTTCAGGCGGGCGATCCATTGTTCGACGGCGTGGTCCCAGTCCTTCAGCTCGAGTCGGCCGGCGACGATTTCGTCCGCGAGGAGGCGGGCGGATTCCTCCAGGGGCGGGGGCTCGACGGCTTTGCGGCCGAGTGGCAGGTCGCGGAAGAGCCGGATTTCGTGGGCGTAGACCCGGCGGGCCTGCGCGTCGTAGCGGACGTCGATCTCGCGGCCGAAGTCGTTGGGGAAAAACTCCTCAAGCCATTCGGGTTTCACGGCGGTGGCGAGGGAGAGGATGGTGTTCACCTCGCCGTCGGATCGGCCGACCTCGCGTATTTCGGAGACGGCGATGAGGTCCTCGTGGTGTACATGACTTTCGCGGGCGAGATCGCCCCGGCGGCCGTGGACCATTTCGCAGCGGAGCGTGCCGGCGTCGATGCGGCGGGCGATGCGGTCGCTGAAGCCGAGGATGATCGCCTTTTGCAGGGCGGCGTCGGTGGCCGGGGCTTCGTGGATGGAGAGGCCTTCGCGTTTGGCGGTGTTGAGGAACTGCTGAAAGAGCGGCGCGACCTGCCGTGCGGATTGGGCGTGGATGCCGTATTTGCCGCATTCCTCGATGCTGAAGCGATGTTCGGCCGCGTGGCTCCAGGCTTTCATGAGGACGAACAGGTCCGAGGGGGATTTGTGGCCGAGCAGATCTTCGCGGCGATCCTGCGTGTGCTTGTCGATCTTGCGAATGAGGATGTCGCGTCCCTGCGTCAGGGCGGCGGCGAGGCAGGCTTCGTGGACGCATTTGAACTCCTCGGCGGCGAGAAGCATGCGGGAGTAACGCGGGTGAAGGGGGAACGCGAGCATGCGGCGGCCGGTCTCCGTGATCCGCGCGTGCGTGTCGGGACCGCGCCGGAGCGCGCCGAGATCGAGGAGAAGTTCCTCCGCATGGGCGATGCGTTTTTCCCCGGGATGTTCCAGCCAGCGGAATAGGTTGAGATCGTGGACACCGGCGGATTTCAAGGTCAGGACGACTTCGGAAAGGTCGAGGCGTTGGACTTCGGGTTTCTCCTGAACGGGGCGGTCGGCGTGCTCGGAGGCGGTCCAGAGTCGCAGGCACACGCCTGCGGCGGTGCGGCCCGCCCGCCCGGCGCGTTGATCGGCGGAGGCCTGCGAGATCTTGTCGATGAGCAGCGTGTTGATGCCGCGATAGGGGTCGTGGCGCGGAATGCGGGCGAGGCCGGAATCGATGACGAGGCGGACGCCGTCGATGGTCAGCGAGGTTTCGGCGACGTTGGTGGAGACGACGATTTTGGGGCGGTCTTGTCGGGCGACGGCGGCATCCTGATCCTTGGTGGCGAGTTCGCCGTGAAGCGGGAGCACGCGGTAGCCGCGGGCCTCCTTGCGATGGCCGAGGGTTTCGATGGTGCGCTGGATCTCAAAGGCGCCGGGCATGAAAACCAGCACGTCACCGGGATCGCTGGCGCGGGAGAATTCGCAGAAGGCGTCGGCGGCCTGTTCCCAGACCGGACTGCGATTGTCGTAGGACGGACGGCTGGCGTAGCGGACATCGACCGGGAAGGTGCGCCCGTCGGAATGGAGGAGTCCGCATTGTTCGGGGCCGCCGAGGTAACCCGCCAACTGTGCTGCGTCGATGGTGGCGGACATCACGATCAGCTTGAGATCCGGACGGATGGCCTCCTGGATGTCGAGGGCTCGGGCGAGGGTGATGTCGCCGTAGAGATGCCGCTCGTGAAACTCGTCAAAGACGATGGCGGCGATGTTTTCAAGCGAATCGTCCCGCACCATCTGCCGAAGCAGGACACCTTCCGTGACGAACTTGATCCGGGTCTTGGGGCCCGTGACGTTTTCGAACCGGATCTGGTAGCCCACCTCATCGCCGAGGCGGACACCGAGTTCCTGCGCGACGCGGGCGGCGAGCATGCGGGCGGCGATGCGGCGTGGTTGGAGCACGACGACCTGACCTCCGGCGGGCGAGTCGAGAATGCCGCGATCCAGAAGAATTTGCGGGACGCGCGTGGACTTGCCGGAGCCGGTCGGAGCGGAAAGAACGAGCCGGGTTCGATCGCCGAGGCTGGCGACAATGGCGTCCTCGATTTCGTGAATGGGCAGGTCGCGCGTCATGCGTTCGGGCATGGTGGGCGTTTTGGCTGTCTGGGGGGAAGCGGGAATCGATCCGGGTTTTATCCCCGATCGTAATCGTAATCCTGATCGAGGGCCTCGATTGCGGGTGGGAGTAGGATTGTTAGGGACAAGTTGCGGGGGCGCTGGTTTGCTTTCGCGAATTCATGAACAACACGCTGGCTTTCAATGACGTGGCGCTTCGGATGCATCCGGACGATTCGGTGGCGGTGGCGAAGCGTCCGATCAAGGCGGGGGTGGAGTTGACGGGCGGGCCGGTCGGCCTGCGCACGGGCCAGATGATCGGGCCGGGACACAAGGTGGCGTTGCGGGATCTGAAGGCCGGGGAGCCGATCAAGCGTTACGGTCAGACCTTTGGTTTCGCGGCGGTGGACATCGCGACGGGGGATCATGTGCACACGCACAATGTCGAGCTGGGTGAATTTGGGCGGGACTACGAATTCTGCACGGACGTGCGGCCGATCGAATACGCGGGAGCCGATGTGTTGCGGACCTTTCAGGGTTACACCCGGGCGGGCGGGCGGGCGGGCACGCGGAATTACATCGCCGTGATCTCCAGCGTCAACTGCTCGGCCTCGGTGTCGCGTTATGTGGCGGAGCGTTTCAGCGCGGAACAATTGCGGCGCGAGTTTCCCAAGGTCGACGGGGTGATCGCGTTCAAGCACACCAGCGGCTGCGCGAATGATCCGGGCGAGCCGACGAATGTGTTGCAGCGCGTGCTGGCGGGCGTGGCGCGACATCCGAACGTGGGCGGATATCTGCTGATCGGGCTGGGCTGCGAGGTGAATCAAGTGCAGGCCATCGTCCGGAATCAGGGGTTGGATCGCGAAGGCGCGCCGATCGCGATGGACATCCAGACAACGGGCGGCATCCGCAAGACGGTGGAGGCCGGTGTGAAGGCGGTGGGCGAAATGCTGTCGCGGGTGAACGATGTGAGACGAACGGAGCAGCCCCTGTCGCGCCTGGCGTTGGCGATGAATTGTGGCGGTTCGGACGGCAACAGCGGCATCACGGCGAATCCCGCGCTGGGTTTCGCCTCGGACGAGATCGTCCGGCATCGGGGCACGACGGTGCTCGCGGAGACGCCCGAAATCTACGGGGCGGAACATCTGCTGACGCGGCGCGCGGTGAGCCGGGAGGTCGGCGAGAAGCTGATCGGGTTCATTCATTGGTGGGAGGAACACGCGCGGATCAACGGCGTCTCGATCAACAACAACCCGAGCGTGGGCAACAAGGCGGGCGGTCTCACGACGATCTATGAAAAAAGCCTGGGCGCGGTGGCGAAGGGCGGGCTTTCGCCCCTGGCGGCGGTCTACCGCTACGCGGAGCGCGTCGAGGGTCCGGGGCTTTGTTTCATGGACACGCCGGGATTCGATCCTGTGAGCATGACGGGATTGATGGCCGGCGGATGCAACGTCGGGGTCTTCACCACGGGGCGCGGCAGCGTCTACGGATGCAAGCCGATGCCGTGCGTCAAGGTCGCGACCAACACACCCTTGTTCAACTGGATGGAGGAGGACATGGACCTGAACGCGGGCACGATCCTGGATGGAACGGAGTCCGTGGAGGCGGTCGGCCGGCGAATCTTTGAGAAGGTGCTGGCGGTGGCCGGCGGTGAACGGACGAAGAGCGAGGCGCAGGGAATCGGGGACGAGGAATTCGCGCCGTGGCTTCTGGGCTCGGTGCTCTGAAGCCGGGTGTCAGATCGCGTCGAGCTGCCAGCCGGGTTTGACTTCGGCATCCAGAGGAGTCGGGGCCAGACCTTGCGCGCGTCTTTTGTCGGCGACGATTCCGATCATCGCCGCGTTGTCGGTGCAGAGGCCGGCGGTGGCGATTTGCAGCCGGATGCCCTCGCGGTCGCATTGCAGCTTCAGCTCGCGCCGCAGACCGGCGTTGCAGCTGACGCCGCCGGATGAGGTGACGCAGCGGACGTTTTTCTCTCGCGCGGCGCGCAGGGTTTTGGTGACGAGCACGTCCACGATGGCCGCCCGCACCGACGCGCACAGATCCTTCAGCCTTGCGTCGTCTTCCATGACCGCCGGGTTGTCGCGGAGGAAATACCGCACGGATGTCTTCAGGCCGCTGAAGCTGAACTCGAAGTCGGGCTTGTTCTTGAGCGGGCGTGGGAATTTGTAGGCCTTGGGGTCGCCCTGTTCCGCGAGGCGGTCGAGGATGGGGCCGCCCGGATAGGCGAGGCCGATGAGTTTCGCGACCTTGTCGAAGCATTCGCCGGCGGCGTCGTCGAGCGTTCCGCCCAGGACCGAGTGGGCCAGCGGAGATGTCACGTGGACGAGCAGGGTGTGGCCGCCGCTGACAATCAGGGAGATGTTCGGTTCGAAGCGGTCCCAGTCCGCCGTCGGTGGAGAGTGGTCGATCCACGGGGAGTAGAGGTGCCCCTCGTGGTGGTGGACGCCGTAGTAGGGGAGGTTGAGCGCGAAGGCCAGCGATTGGGCGGCGCGGGTGCCGATCATCAGGGCCTGCGGCAGGCCCGGGCCGAGGGTGCCGGCGATGGCGGTGAGGTCCGCGCTGCGGCACCCCGCCTGGCTCAAGGCGGCCCGGGTCACGGGAGGCAGGTTCCTGAGGTGTTCGCGGGTGGCGAGTTCGGGGACGACGCCGCCGTACTCGGCGTGCATTCGGATCTGCGAGGCGACGACGTTTGAGAGAACGACGCCTTCACGAATGACGGCGACGCTGGTCTCGTCGCAGGAAGTTTCTATCGCCAGCAGCACGGTGCGCTCAGGGGGCGACCGGCTGCATCTTCGCCGGCGGGGTCTCCGTGCGCTGGGTGACCTTGCTGACCGGTTTGCCGTCCTTGCCGTAGAGGAGAATTCCCTTGAGCATGTCGAGCGCGCGTTCCAGCTGGGGATCCTTGGCCTGACGCACTTTTTCGCGCTCCGATTCGGGGAGGAATTCGAGGTCGGAATAGCTGCGTTGCAGGGCGACGAGTCGTTCCTGTTCCTCGGTCATGCTGACGACGATGTTTGGCGTGATGCCCTTTTCGTGAATCACCTTGTGGCTCGGCGTGTAGTATTTGGCGGTGGTCAGGCGCAGGGCCGAGCCGTCTTCCAGCGGCAGGATGCTCTGCACGGAGCCTTTGCCGAAGCTTTGCTCTCCGATGACGATGGCGCGTTCCAGATCCTGCAGGCAGCCCGCGACGATCTCCGACGCGCTGGCGCTGCCGTGGTTGATCAGAATGGCGATCGGGTATTTCGGATGCACGTCCTTGCCGCTGGCTTTGTAGACGGACTGATCGGCGGCGTTTCGCGCTTCCGTGGACACGACCAGCTGGCCGCGCGGGAGAAATTTTTCCGACACTTCCACGGCCTGATCAAGCAGGCCGCCGGGATTGTCGCGAAGGTCGAGCACGAGGGCCTTCATGCCCTGGTCCTCCATCTTGTCGAGCGCCCGCTCAAACTCGTCGCCGGTGCGCTCCCCGAATTGCCACAGGCGGACGTAGCCGATCTGGTCCGCGTTGACCGGGAACTTGGTGAAGCCGCGGAGGTCGCGCACGGAGGAGACCTTGATGACGGCGCGCTTCAGTTCGAAGGTGAGTTCCTTGCTGTCCGTTTCGCCGATGGGGCGCTGTACGGTGATGCTGACCTTGGAGCCGGGCTTGCCGCGCAGGTGGTTGATGGCGTCCTCGATGGAAAATCCCGCTGTTGAGAGGTCTTCAATTTTGATGATCCGATCGTTGGCGATCACGCCGGCGCGGCCCGCCGGGGTGTCTTCCATCGGCTCGACAACCGTCAGCGTGCTTTCTCCGAGCTTGTTCGTGCGGACGCCGATGACGACGCCGATCCCCCCGAAAGCGCCCTCGGTGTCCTTACGCATCCGGTCGTATTTTTGGGGCACCATGAATTCGCTGTGCGGGTCGAGGGACCCGATCATGCCGCGAAGCGCGGAGTGGACGAGGTCGCGGTAGGCGATTTTGTCCCCATCGACATAGTGGGACCGGACGGTCTCCAGCACGCGGACGAAGGTTTCAAAATCGTCGTAGGGATTGTTGTCGCCGGTGGTCGCCGCGTGGAGGCGGTAGACCTCCGATCCGCAGAAAAGATTCAGCGAGAGGGCGATGGCGAGAAGACAGAACGCGAGACGCTTTTTGATCATGGCGATCATAGAATGGTGGTGACCCTAGGCGTGGTCCCGGGTGAACGCAAGCGGTGTGTCGGCGGGGAAAAGGCGATGTTTGAGCCGTGTCAACGGAGCTTTGCGTCGAGCAGGTCAATGACGGTGAAAATCAGCGCGAGGGCGATGATCTGCGCCTTTGTCTCGAAATGCATTCCCTCCGGTGCGGCCCCCATCGCGCTCAAAGCATGGGAGCCCAAAGCCAGACGGAGGTTGGGTTGTGGGCCGTCCTTGAAGATTTTTTCCAAACGCGTTGGCGAAACGGAAGCTGCGTTGATGATTGGCTTCAGGTTGCCGAGTTCGCGCGAGTAGGCGTCCCGGACCTCTTTCGGGGAAATCTTCGGAGCCGCAGCTCCGGGAGGGACGAGCGTGTACCAAGCATGGAAAATGAAGGGAATGTTCTGGGCGAACGCATTTCCGGTCAGTTGGCCGTCAACCGCGTCCTCCAAGTCGTCGATGATTGTGGAGCCCGAGTCGTAAAGCTCGTCGATGGCGTCCCCGGCGGTCTCAAAGGCTTCGCTCGCGTTCCGGTCCCGAATCTCAATCTCCCTGAAACTCAGGTCCTTTCGGGGAAGTTTGGGGGCCGGGGGGCGGTCGATGTTTTCGGGCTGGGATGCGTCGTCGAATGCGTCGTCAAAATCCTCCTCGCCGAGATCTGGGAGGACGGCGCGGCGCGGCGGGGGCGGAAAGTCGATTTCCGGAAGTCCGAGTTCCCGGGGCAGCCAGTCCAGATCGATGTGCGTGCCCGTTTTCAGATTTTGCCGGTCTTGTTTGTTGATGAACCCTTTGACCCAGCGAACGAGGACTGGGCGCAGGGTTTTGTCCGTGGCGGCCTCGCGGGGCGTTTTTTGGTTCAGCATGGGGATTGCTTTGTCCATGAGCGAGCGGGCGTGGTCATTGGCCGTGGCCTCGGCGATGTTGGCGGGATCGCTTCCTTTCGGGAGCCTTGTGGTGCCGATGAGTATTCCTTGCACGTTCTCCAACAGGGCGGGCACGACGAGTTTGGCGTCGTGGGCCGGATCCTTTGCCGACATTTGGGCCACGAGGTCGTCCAGTCTTTCGCCGACGAACTTCACATGGTCGCCCATCACGCCTTCAAAGAGCTTCCGCAGTTTTCGGACGCGGGCTTCCCCCATGGCTTGAACGCGCCATTGGGACTGCCCCAACAAGACGCGACCAAGGACCGGTTCCCCTCCGCTTGAGATCGAGGCGGCATTGTCCACGTCGTCCAGCCAGACCCGGGCATCCGCGAAACCTTCCTCTTCCTCGTCGTCTGCGAGTTCGTCGAGATCCAGATCGTCAATCGTGTCCAAACGCGCGCGGCATTTCGCGAAGGGTTGGCGCAGCTCGTAGACGACTTTTCCGAAGCGGGCATCGATCAGGGAGCGGCTCTTCGTCGATCGGGCGATCGAATTCGCGGTGAGCGCCGCGAATACGCGTGCCGAGTTCGCGAGGCACCAGTCGTGCATCGCCGCGTCGTCACGAGGGCCGCCGAGGTGCTCGACGACAAGCCGCAGCGCGTCAAGGGGATCCAGATCGCCAAGATCTGGAAACATGATTCCGTTCCCGCAAAAGCGCCTCATGTGGGGCAGCGAATAGTACCAGGTGCACATCACGTCGAAGCGGCACGCCTGTTGGCTGACGGATCGGTCGATAAAGGGCGACGGCTCTTCCTCGTGTCGAAGCAGATCCCGTACGGCGAGGCGGGCGTCCGTGCCGATCGAGACCACTTCGAGGAGTCCGAAACGCATGTGACGTTTGCGTTGGAGAAGGTTGATTTCGTCGTTCCTCAACCCTTCGAATCCATCCCGTTCCCAGCGATCGCAAAAAGTGCGGTCCTCCGCGTCGCGATCCTCGAACATTTTGCTGACGATCGTGCCGTGGGTCTCAATGTCGGGAAGGCTACCCGTCACGTAACGGGACCAGAAACCCGGGTCTTCCGCTTCGTTCTCAAGGTAGAGCCTCTTGAGCGACACTTGATCCAGAGCGCTTTCGATTTTCAAAAATTCCGAGTAGCAGTCCGGTGAGAAGGGATTGAATGGGCATGTCGGCGGGCAATCATGAACGCGGTTGCGTTCCGCTCCGCAGACTGCGGGCTTGATAAAACCGCCGGTGGCCGGGCAGGGGCGTTTGTTTTTGCTGCTCATTTGCCGTGAAGGGGTTTCGGCGAAGTGAAGTGGAGTGGACGCTAGGTACGGTCGAACTTGATCGCGTTCTTTTCGTCGAGGACGAGGACCTTGGGTTTCCAGTCCTTGGCCTCGGACTGGTCGATCAGGGCGAAGGCCATGACGGTCAGGGAGTCGCCCTTTTTTCCCAGATGGGCCGTGGCTCCGTTCAGTTCGATGGCGCGGGAGCCTGCGGCTCCGGGAATGGCGTAGGTTTCGAAGCGCTGGCCGTTGCCCATGTTGCCGACGAGGATCTTCTCGTAGGGGCTGAGGCCGATCTTGTTCATGAGATCGATGTCGATCGTCATGCTGCCTTCGTAATCGACGCTTGCGTCCGTGACGCGCGCCTTGTGGAGCTTCGATTTGAGAACCTGGATTTGCATGGGAATCCCGCCCTTTCGCGCCTGTTTCTGGCCGAGGGGCAAGCCGTCGCTGGTTGACTCGCGACGAGCGGATCACTATAAAGCCGGCCGTTTTCAACACAATACCGGACTAAAATTGATGAGCAGAAAAATTCGTTACGGCATGGTCGGGGGTGGGCGCGGGGCGTTCATCGGCGGGGTGCATCGCATCGCGGCGGCCATTGATCAGCAGATTGAACTCGTGTGCGGCGCTTTTTCGTCCGATCCCGAGCGTTCGAAGGCCAGCGGGGCTGATTTCTTCCTGCCGGCGGACCGGTGTTACGGGACTTTTGAGGAGATGATTACCGGCGAAGCCGCTCTGCCGGCGGATCAACGGATGGATTTCGTCGCCATCGTGACGCCGAACCACATGCATTTCGCGCCGGCCAAGATGGCTTTGGAGAACGGTTTCCATGTTTTGAGCGACAAACCGGCCACCTTCGACCTCGTGCAGGCGAAGGAGCTTGCCGGGATCGTCGAGAAGACCGGGCTCCTGTACGGGCTGACGCACAACTACACCGGCTACCCGCTGGTGAAGGAGGCCCGCGACATGATCAAGGCCGGCAAGCTCGGCAAGATCCGCAAGGTCGTCGTCGAGTATCCTCAAGGCTGGTTGGCGACGCGTCTGGAGGAAAGCGGTCAGAAACAGGCCGGCTGGCGGACCGATCCGAAACGCTCCGGTGCGGCCGGCTGCGTGGGGGACATCGGCACGCATGCGGAGAATCTGGCCGAGTACATCACCGGCCTTCAGATCAAGGAACTCGCCGCCGACATCACGGCATTCGTGGACGGACGTCCGCTTGACGACGATGCCAACGTGCTTCTCCGCTTCAACAATGGCGCCAAGGGTGTCCTGCACAGCTCGCAGATTTCCGTGGGTGAGGAAAACAACCTCAACATCCGCGTCTATGGCGAAACAGGCGGGATTGAATGGCATCAGAATGAGCCGAACACCCTTTTGGTCAAGTGGCTCGACCAGCCGACGCAGATCTTTCGCACCGGCAACGGTTACCTGGGCGCTAACGCCGCCGGGGCCACGCGGACTCCGCCATCGCATCCGGAGGGGTATCTCGAAGCCTTCGCGAACATCTACAAGAACTTCGCCCAGCATATCCGCGCCCGCCTCGATGGTGTGGCGGTGCCTGCCGACGCCCCCGCGCAGGATTATCCGCGCATTCAGGACGGTGTTCGTGGAATGGCCTTTATCGAAGCAGTCGTGAAGTCTTCGAAGAACAACGCGGCCTGGACGGGGCTCGACGTCTGAGCGCGGTGATCAACCAAATTGCGAAAGGCGCGGAGCGATTCCGCGCCTTTTCTTTTTGGCGTTGGAATCT
>JADHOF010000138.1 GCA_016779125.1 Verrucomicrobiia bacterium
AGAGCTTTGATTTCGGAGCTCAATGACTGGCCTGCGCCACCTCGCACCGATGCTACACCCACGATGTTGCCATCGTCAGCGTACGGCTTGAGGCCAGAGCTACTGGCTAAGTTTTCTCTGTAAGACTCTTTCATTCTCTTTTCCAAACCGGTTTATCCCGGCGCTTTCACTGCCCCCAATTCAGATACTATTTTCAACGATTCCTGACAGCCAAACTGTTACCACGAATCCGACACCGTCCGATCAAAAGCACGGAAAACATCAGGACACATTGGAAAAGAAGAAAGACGTCGCCTGATCCCAGCCATGAGCTGCTGAAGTCCGGGGGGATCCAAATCATTGGCGCGCTACCTTTTCACCATTCCCAATCTCTCCGTTCAGGTGCGCGAGGTCGAAGATTCGAACCAGCGACTCTTTCCCCTGGACAGCGAGGAGGTGGCCACTTGGACTGAAGGCAATCGCGCTGGGGATGCCCCTGATCCCCATGAACAAGGCGACCCGTTTGCCGGATTGGAGGTTCCACAGCTTCACGGAACCATCCGCAGACCCCGAGGCGATCACCGGCTGGACAGGATGAAATGCCAAAGCGCTGATGGCCCCGTCATGGGCCCGGAACTTTTTCCTGATCTCCAGCGTCTCCCCGTCCAAGATCGTCACCATCTGCTCGGCTCCAGCAACGGCCACCAGATGGCGATCAATCGAAACGGCGAAAGAATCCAGCCTTGATTCAACGGCCCGACGCTGAACGATTCTCCCTGTGTTGGACTCGAGGATCAGCACCTCGTCACTGGCACTGTCAGCCTTCCTGCCCTTGGTCTGAATCCCGAGCATCAGTTCCCCACTCCTGCCTAAAAAGGCTCCAGCCGGCCCCTTGAAGGAATGCAACTCCCTGCCGTTGGCAACTGAAAAGACTCTTACATTCCTCCCCAAGGAACAGACCATGATTCGTTCACCCGCCGGATCGAAGTCCAGATTCTGGATATTTTCCCCGATGACCTTGACCCAAAGAAGTTCGGGCTTCCCTGCTTTCAAACGATAGAGCCGAATGTTGCTATCCCGTTGCTGTCGCGACCCAGTCACAATCAGTCCGGAGCCCACATGGCTGGCGCTCAACGAATGTCCCGATCCCAAAAGTTCCTCCATAGCCATCTTTGGGGCCGCGGGATTCGAAAGGTCGTAGGCTGCGGAGGACCACCTTCGTCCTGCGATCAGGACATTGTCTGCAGCGAAAGACGCGGCGTGGCCTTGGTCACACTGCATGCTGATCTTTGCGATTTCGATGTCGACGGGGACGCGCCAGACGCGTGGTTCATCCCGCAGCGTGAGAAGATAGCCACCAGCCGCATCCAGAATGATCTCCTGATTGCGTCCCTTTGTCTCGAGTCCGAACAAAAACCCGAGAGGGGAACCGTTGCGACCATCCCACATGGCAATCCGATGCGCGCTTCCATCCAGCCCCACGGTCACCAGCGTGTTGTTTGCCGTCCAGGCGAGGTCAACAATGGTCCCTTCATGGAATTGTCCGGCCTGAATCTTGGTTCCGGTCTTGGAATCCACGATGACCACCTCCCCCAGCATGCATCCGAGCGCCAATCGTTCTCCGTCGGCGCTTGGTGCCATGCTCTGCACCTGATGATCGAACACTCCCAGGAAACGCCCGTCTTCGGTCGAATGAATCCCCAGGCGCCGACTGTTGTAGTTGCCCGCCAGAAGGACGGTTCCGTCTGGATGTATAAAAACGTCTCCAGGCGTTTCCTTGCTGAGCGACCAGAGCGGATTGTCCTGATCCAGCGCATGCAGGGAAAGTCTCCCTCGCGGCCCCTTGACTGCCTGACCGATGCCCAAGCGCTGCCCATCGTGACTAAGGGCGAGACATTGGGTCTTCCCATCAGCCGGCAGCCGAAATTTCCTGAGCAGTTTGCAGTCCGTCAGATCAAAAACACTAACCGCGTCACTTCCCATTCGCGCCACAGCGACCCGTCTTCCATCACCGGATACAGCGATCACTTTTCCGCCCTCAATGGTCGTATCGATCCGTTTGAGCGTTTCAGGGCCCCTGACATCAATCAGATGGATGCCCCCGGAATTTCCACAAAGAATAAATTGCCCAGCCTGTCCCGGCAGTGCCACCCCGTTACGGATTTCAGTCAGGCCGGGGATGCGAATCACCCCAAGCGAAGCATCACGCTTTTCTGACAAATAGTACCAGGTTTCATCGCGCCACTCCTCGGGGACCTCGTCCAGAGCCCGGGTCATGGCGGCCAAGTCAAACCTTCGGTAGGCAGATTCGGCCAATGAGATTCTCGAAGCTGCGAGGGCTTTCTTCGTCTCGGTTTCCCGCCGCCGGGCTAGCCCCTCCGCCTCGATGGCTGCCCCCTCGGCTTCCCTTGCTTTGACAGCCTCTGATTTCGCGGATTTTTTTTCAGCCTTGAGCCTGAACACGAAGCCGACAGTCACCACCAACAGGATCACCATGGCAACCGCCGTTGCGACCGTAATCCCTCTGTGCCTGCGGATGAACAAGGCCAATTGCGCAAACGCCCCCAGATCCTCGGCGCTGGTTCCGAAACCCCGCTGATGCGCATCCACATCGGCAGACAAAGCATTCACGGTTTCGTAGCGAGCTTCAGGATCAAATGCGAGGGCCTTCATGGCCACCGCTGAGAGTGCACCCGGCACCCTCCCCCCAGGGCAGTGTGGAAGCAACTTCCCGCCGGCAAGAGTGGATGCGGCAACGGCTCCGTCTCCATCGGCCACAGATCCTCCCGGATTGTGCTCGTAGGGTGGGGAGATGTTGCCGGAGATTACGTTCTCCAGAACCTGCCGAACCGTTTTGCCGCGAACGGGCGGGCGCAGTGTCAGGATCGTGTAGAGGATCCCCCCGAGGGAATAGATGTCGGAACGTTCATCGATTTCGGTGATTCGCCCGGCGGCCTGCTCGGGTGGCATGTATTGCGGCGACCCCATCACGGAGCCCTCCATGGTGAGATTCCCCGAACTGCCGCGCAATTGTGAGTCGGTCAATTCCTGAAATCCGCTTGGGAGGTTGGAGTGCGAAACGGACGGGCTTGAATCGGTCAAAAAAACCTGCTGTTGCCCTAATTCGTCGGCTGTCTGGGCGGCGTCATTCAGAATCTTGGCCAGGCCCCAGTCCATGACCAGCACCTCACCGAAGGCTCCGACCATCACATTCTCCGGCTTGAGGTCGCGGTGGACGATGCCCTTGGAATGGGCGAAGGCGATGGCGTCGCAGACCTTGCGAAAGACCGTCAGCAGGCGGTCCAGCGTATAGTTTTCAATCGTGAAGGAGTCCCTTTTCTTGAGATCATTAATAATCGCCTGAAGCGTGCGCCCTTCCACCAGCTTCATGGCGTAGAAGAGATTGCCCTCCTCATCTTTTCCGAGTTCATGGATCGGAACGATGTTTGGATGTTCGAGCTGCCCCAGCACGGTTGCCTCCCGGATGAAGCGCATTCTGGCTTCTTCGGAGGCGCGATTCTCCAGCACGACCTTCATGGCGACGGTGCGGCCGAGCATCCGGTCGTTGGCTTCCAGGATCGCGCCCATCCCGCCGCGGGCGATCTCCCGTCCCTTGGTGTAATGCCCGCTCGTCCCCGTCTGGACGGACGGACGCAGATCTTTACGTTCAATGATGACGGTGCGTGGCTGATTTGTGGCCTCCTCCAGATCCCCGCTGGCAAAGGTGATCCCGGTCAGGTCATCCATCGCGATAGTCAGGCGTGTGGTTCCCAAGAAAAGCTCCGCAGGCAAAATGACGGGCTGCCTGCCGGCGAAGGGCCGTCCGTCCTGCAGTGTCCCGGCCGTGCTGCCGAGGTCCTCCACCCAACATTCCTCCGCGTCGAGGCGGATGCGGGCATGCTGACGGGAAACCTCGGGGGCATGGATGGAAATATCACAGACGGCTTCCTCCCTACCCAGGATGTAGGAGCCGGAAGGAAGCCGATGCTCATAGCGCCCGCCCGAGGCGGGTTCGATTACCAGAAGAAACTCCACGGCCGATTCCTAACCGTCATATCTATGTTCTTCAATCCCACCAGACTGTGGTGCATCGGAGAGTCAGTTCTCCGGCCGAAACGAACAAGCGCGAAAACCGGGACCCGCGCTAGCGACGCGGCTGCGATAGGAGACTCCCTTCTCATAGATCAGTTGCCACACTGGCATTCTGCAAAATTGGAAATCCGTGCCGGCACTCAATCAGTCCGGTAGCTCGGGCGTCCAGATCCCAGAACTGGTTTGTTTGCCCGACCGCCAACCGTCAGATTGTCAGCTGCCAAACATGCGTTTGCAATGTTCGCAGTCCCAGAAAATGCAATTTTCATGTGTATTCTCGTTTCAGAGTGTCCGCAGCAGGCGGCGTCTTGCAATAGATCTGAATATCAACGGAACGATGACTTCTAGCCCGCATTCGATCTTCCAAGTATTTACGAATCCAATCGGGGGCGCACAGCGCCCGGTTCTGGCCGGAAGAGGGTCAACCAAGGAACACATGAAATTGTGATCGGAGGAGCTTCTCCGGTTTCAAAGCGCCTTGTTCCACCAATTTCGCAGGCATCGAAATGCCTGTCGATGCCCCTCGATTCACGGAGCCAAAATTTCAGTCACTCGCTTCAACACCTGCCGGAAAGGGATCTCCTCAAAGACGCCGAAGAGATCCGTCTCCCGGCGCAGACGCGCCCGCGTGGTGGCCGGGGAGGTGATTCCACACAGAAATCGCGCCATCTGCCGGGGTGTTTGAATTGATGGATGCCCCGCCTCAATCAGGCCACGTACCCGGGACAGATCGGCCTCGGAAATCGCCCGGCCATCCCGACCCTCCAGGGGAACCGCCGCCTCACCCGAGCAGCGGCAGCAATGCCCGCACTCGCCGAGTGCCTCCCCGAAGTAAGCCAAGAGGTGTCGCGTCAGGCAGCCCGGATGGGATGCGAATTCCAGCACCCGTCGTAATCGATCCAGGTCGTTTTCCTCGCGCTTGCGAAAGCGCTCGTTCAACGACGCCACCAAGGAATCCAGATCCCCGGGAACACGCAAACGCCGATAGCCCTGCCTTACACCGGCCACCTGAAGAATCAGGTCACCCTTTTCCTCCAGATAGCCCAGGGCGGAAACGATCCGATCACGGGGCTGACCGATGGATTCACTGACGGCGGCCGTGTCGAGCGTGAACCATTTCGTCCCCTTTTTCGCATGACGAAAGACGCTGCGCAAAAACTCCGCCTTCTCCCCGTCCACGCGCGCGAAGATTTCCGACGACGGGCACTGCGGCTGAAACTTGTATTCGCTGTAAAACGGTCCGGTGGACGCGAGAAATCCATCCAGTTCGAGGTAGGTCAGCAAGGTCTTCACCACCAGCGGACGCACATCAAATCGGTTGGACAGGTCGTATTCTGAAATGTCGAAGGTCTCGCCGGCGGCAAAGATGTGACCGGCGAAGGCGTGGACCGATTCCGATTCGGGCGTGTCCCCGTGGCTGAAGTTCTCCAAGGTCACCACGTCATCCACCGAAGCCAGCATTTCACAAACCGAGGCGTTTCCGTCGCGCCCCGCCCGCCCGATCTCCTGCGAATAGCTCTCCAGCCCCTTGGGCAGATTGTAGTGATACACGTGACGGATGTCCGACTTGTCCACCCCCATGCCAAACGCGATCGTGGCCACAATCACCGAATCGCGCGCGCTCATGAACGCGTCCTGAATGGCCGTCCGCTCCTCGGCCTTCAACCCCGCGTGATAGGCGGACGCCTTGACACCGCGCCGGGCGAGGAATTCGGCGACCTCTTCGGCCGTCCTTTGCAAGGTGACATAAACAATCGTCGCGCCTCGGGGCCGTCCCTGAATTCGCTCCAACAGCAATTCCCGCCGATCACGCCCCACCACCGGCACGACGCTCAACTCCAGATTCGGCCGGTGAAAACCGGTGTGCACCTCATCCTCCTCCGCGATCCCAAACGCGGCTCGCACGTCGCGGGCCACCTCCGGTGTCGCGGTGGCCGTCAACGCCAGCGTCCGTTCCACGCCCAGCTCCTTTGCCAACCGCGCGATTTTCAGATAGTCCGGCCGAAAGTTATGTCCCCATTCGCTGATGCAATGGGCCTCGTCAATGGCCAGCAGCGAGATCCGCCGCCGCCCGATCGCGCGAAGAAATCGCTCGTTTCCGAGGCGTTCCGGCGAGACATAGAGGAGCTTCAGACGCCCGTTGTGAAGATCGTCGAACAGCTTGAGATTCTCCTCGCGGGTGAGCGTTGAATCCAGGCGCGCTGCGGGAGCCCCCTTCGCCACCAAGAAATCCAGCTGGTCCTTCATCAGGGCGATCAGGGGCGAGATCACCAGGGTCACCCCTTCCAACAGGAGCGCCGGCAGCTGATAACAAAGACTCTTGCCGGCACCGGTCGGAAAAATCGCCAGCACGGATCTTCCGTCCATCAACTTCGAAACAGCCTCCTCCTGACCTTCCCGAAAGCGGTCGAATCCGAAGCGGTCCCGAAGTTCGTCGCGAAGCGCGGGCATCTCGATCATTTCGTCGAGACATCCACCGCCACAAGACTGCCCCCGACACGGGCGTAAATGGTGCCGTTGGAGAGAACAGGCTGCGTCCAGCATTCCTTGGCGGACGCGATCGGCAGGCGCGCGAGTTCCTTGAACTGCCACGGCGTGGCCTCGACCACCGCCAAGGGACCGTTCTCCGCCTGCACCACCAGCCGTTTCCCCGCCGCCATGAGAGCGCCTTTGCCGTAGAGATTGGACCGCCATTTCACCACCCCGTTGACGATATCGACGCAGCGCAGCTCCGAATCGTCGAAACCGTAGACATGCCCGTCGATGAGAACCGGACTGCTCATTTCGGAACGAAAATACCGGTTCGACCACAGGGCCTGAAAATAGTTGTTTCCAAACCGGTTCAGCGCGGCACCGGAATTGTAGCCAGACGTGACGAAGACCTTGTCCTCCCAGATCAGCGGCGACGCCACATTGATGCCGTCCCTTGTGCGCCATTGGGATCGAAACAGAATCCGCCCGTTGTTCACGAGCCGTCCGCTGAGGGATTCCCCGCTGAGCACCGCCACGCCGCCCAGATCGCCCATTTGAAAGGGCACCGGCGTCGAGTATCCCGCGTCATCTGTGCCGCTCGCCCAGACGGTCCTGCCATTCTCGGCGTTCAGAGCCACCACGGACGCGTTCTTGCGGTTGCCTGTCTCCACAATCACAAGACTGCCAACCACCAAGGGCGAGGCCGAGTAACCCCACAGGGGACGATTACCACCGAGATCCTTCATCAGCGTCCGGCTCCAGATCAGCCGACCCGAGTTGTAATCGAGGCAGAGCAGGTGTCCCATGTGACTCAGGGTGAAAACACGAAGCCCCGCGACCGTGGGCGTGGCCCGAGGCCCGCGCCGATTGCTGATGTCGTCCGAGGTGCAGGGATAGGAATAATTCCACAACACGCGACCGCTCTTCTCCTCAAGAGCGTAGATGTAATCGACCGCCTTGGTGTTCCCCATCGTGAACACCCGGCCGTCCACCACCGCGACCGACGAGTAGCCGAGCCCCACATCCGCGCGCCATTTCACCTTCGGAGCCGCGACCTTCCAGTTCCAATTCCAGTCCCCCTCCCCCGACACGCCGTTGTGCGCCGGACCTCGCAAGTTCGGCCAGTTGAACTGCTGCGCGATCAGAGGGCGCGGAAAGGAGATCAACGAAACCGTCAGAAGACTCAGCGCAAGAAATCGGCTACGGGAGGCGGGCATGAAGGGACGATAAACCCCCGCTCCAATCTTCGTCAAACGATCTGCCCTACGGGGTTTCGGCCGGATGCAATCCTGCTTCATTTCATCAGGAAAACCTTTACGCCGCACGGGACCTTCCGCTATCAATTCGCCCGAAAACGCAATCCATTCACAATTATATGAGCGATAAATTCGTCCCCCTGATCAGTTCCGGCGTCGCCGGCCCACTCGGAATTCTGCACCTCCCCCGCCTCTGGCAGAAGGTTTCCCTCGAAGCCGTTGGCAAGCTTGCTGACGGATATCCCGGCATTGGCGCCGGCTACGACGCCATGGTGCTCGGTGCCCTCGGAATCGACCACGAAGCCTGCAAGAAGTTCATCGCCGACACCAAGCCCAACTACCCCGCTTTCGAAAAGTGGGTTCGCGAGCAGGCCGGCTCCAAGGTCAACAAGCACAACATCCACAAGCTGAATGTCGCCATCCTCGGTTACATCCACGACGACGAAACCCGCAAGGGAATCCTCGCCGCGAGCGGCATTGACGACGAAACCACCGTCTGCCCGGATGCCGTGAACCTGAACAATCTCGACGACTGGCAGGAATTCCACGCCGCCGTCATCAAGTAATTCTCTCAATCATCACAAAAAAGACCGGCCTCATGGCCGGTCTTTTTTTGTACCCGTTTGGTCCCCTCTGTCCGGGGAGTTGGGATCGGTTCGTTTATGCGCCCTTCGCAGCCGCGAATTCCCTCGCCGCCTTGCGCCGTGCGGCGAAGCGCTTGACCACCTCGTCCGCCGACACGCCGGCCAGGATCACGGCACCGATGACCGCGAACTCGATGTTTTGCGGAATGGCGTCGATCAAAATGATCATGTTACGCAACACCTGCATCAAGGCCGCGCCAATGATCACGCCCAAGATATAGCCTTCCCCGCCCCGCAGGCTGCAGCCCCCCAACACCGCCGCCGCGATCGCGTAGAGTTCGTAGAAGTTGCCAAAGTCCGACGGCTGGGCCGAATTGACATCGAGCACGAAAAGCATCCCGCCAACTCCGGACAGGAAAGCGCAGATCATGTAGGCAATGATGATCATGCGATCCGTGTTGATGCCGCTGTATTTCGCAGCCTGCTCATTCCGCCCCAACGCCAGCAAATAGCGTCCGTAAATGGTTCGGTTCAAAAAGATGGCGGCGATCACGGCCACAATGACCAGGATCACACAGGGCATCGGGAGGCCGAATTCCAATCCCGGTATCGGTATCTCCGCCGTCGCCAGTTTTCGGAACCCGCCCAGTTCGTTCCTGAAACCCATCGTCTGGTCGCGGGTGAAGCCCCGGGTAATCCCCCGGTAAAACAACAGCCCGCACAAGGTCACCACAAAGGGTTGTAGCCGGAGCTTCGTGATGAGAAGTCCGTGAAACAGGCCGATCAGCAACGACACGAGCAGCACGATCGGAATCGCAACAAAAACGGGGAGTTTCAGGATCATGACCATGTACGGCAGTCCGCAGCCGACGAGGCAGACCACGGAGCCGATCGAAAGATCAATGCCTCCGGTGATGATCACGAACGCGACACCGACGCTGATGATGCCGAAGAGAGCCGTGCGGCGAACCAGGTTCTCAAGATTGAAGGGCCGCAGAAAGGCATCGCTTGAAAGCGCGGTGATCAGGAACACCGCCAGCAGCAGACCAAAGATTCCAAGGACTTTTTTGTTCATCGTAGGTTGGATCGCGGCAGGACCGCGCTAATTGTGATTGCTTCCCGTCGCCAGCCGCATGATCGACTCCTCGGACAATTCGTCACGCCGCAGTTCCCCGGTGATCCGCCCCTCGTGCATCACCAACGTCCTGTCCGACATGCCCATCACTTCCTCCATTTCACTGGAGACAAATAGAATGGCCACACCGCGGCCGGCCAATTCTTCCATGAGTCGATAAATTTCCTGCTTCGCGCCCACATCGATGCCGCGCGTGGGTTCATCCAGCAGAAGCACCTTCGGCTCCATCGCCAGCCACTTGCCAAGCACGACCTTCTGTTGGTTCCCTCCGGACAGGAACTGCACGATCTGATGTTCATTCGGCGTTTTGACGCGCATCTTGGCGATCATTTCAGCGCTGATCTCGCCTTCACGCGTGCGATTGAGAAAGCCCCTGCTCGAATCCCGGTAAAGACTGGCGAGGCTCAGGTTGTCCCGCACCGACATTCCAAGCACCAAACCCTGCTGCTTCCGATCCTCCGGAGCCAGCATCATGCCGAGTTCAATCGCGTCAACCGGCTCCCGTGGCGTCACCTCGCGACCCGCAACGCGGATCCTCCCCTCCAGCGCGGGCGTCACGCCGAAAAGCGTCTGCAACATCTCCGTGCGCCCGGCCCCGACCAGACCGGCCATGCCCACGATCTCGCCGGCCCGCACCTGGAAGCTGAGCGGATGCGCCGGATGCACGGGGGTTCGCAGTCCCTCAACCTCCAACATCACCTCACCCGGCTTGTGCTGCGTGCGGCTGTAAAACTGGCTGATATCGCGGCCGACCATCATTTTGACCATCGCGTCGTGACTAACCCCGTCCCGCGCCAGCTCCCCCGCGTTTTCGCCGTCGCGCAACACGGTCACGCGGTCAGCCAACTCCTTCACCTCGCCCAGACGATGCGAGATGTAGATAACGCTCATGCCCTCGGATCGGAGATCCTTCACCACCTTGAACAGCGACTGCGTCTCCTTGGTCGACAGGCTGCTGGTCGGCTCGTCCATGATCAGGACCCGGGAATCGACCGAAAGCGCCTTCGCGATCTCGACCATCTGCTGATGTCCGATCGTGAGTTCGCCGACAATCGTGTCCGGCGAAACATCGAGTCCGACCATTGAAAGGTATCTTGCCGCCTCAATCCGGATCTTCGCACGGTCTATGAAGCCCCGCTTCAACGGCTCGCGCCCAAGGAATATGTTGGCGCCGACATCGAGATTGTCCGCGAGATTCAGCTCCTGATGGATGAGGGAAATCCCATGGTCCATCGCGGCTTCCACCGAATCCAGACGCGCCAACACGCCGTCCACATAAATTCCCCCGTCGTCCGGTTCCTGCACGCCGGCGAGTATTTTCATCAACGTGCTTTTTCCCGCCCCGTTTTCACCGATCACGGCCAACACCTCGCCTCGCCCCAGATGAAGGTTCACCTCGTGCAACGCGCGGACACCGGGGAAGCGCTTGGAGACCTTGCGGACCTCAAGCAGCGGGGCATCGGTTTGATCGGCTTCGGGCATCGTTTGTCTGGCGGAGGGACGGAAACGGCGCGGACCGCGTGGCCCGCGCCGTGGCGCAAATCAACGCGACGAACGCGGAATCAATTCGCGGGAGCGGGAGCGGCACCTTCTTCCGTGCCGGTCAACTTCTTCAGCTCGCTCCAAAAATCATCCACGTTGTCACTCCGGATCTGACGGGCGGGAATGTCGATGAACTT
>JADHOF010000139.1 GCA_016779125.1 Verrucomicrobiia bacterium
GGTCCAGGACGGGTTTGGCGGCCTTGGTCGTCTTGGGGTTCGAGGTGGCGGCCTCGATCTCGGGCAGGTAGCGGGTGAGCATGAGTTCCCCGACGGAGTTCACGAACTCGACCGTCTTCGATTTGCCCTCGACGATCGGGGTCAGGAGGTTGCGCAGGTAGTCTGTGGAGGTTGGGGAGTTGGCGAGGTTCATCGCGATCATGAGCACGATCTGGCCGCCGTAGCCGCGCGGCTTTTTGAGCGTGTCGCGCAGGATCTTGGGACGGTTGAGATTCTCCGCGCTGAACACGAATTCACGGATGGTGTGCTGGAATGCCGTTTGGGCCGGTTCGTGTTCGTGCCACGCGTCGATGACGTTCAACTGTGTCTTGAAGGCGTCGATGCCGGGAATGCGTCCGAGCGCCTGAAAGGCGGCAACACGGGTATGGATATCGCGTTGGCGATCAATGGCGGCGGCTTCGAGGATTGGCAGGGAGGCGCTGCCCGGGGCGGGGGATTCCAAGATGGCGAGGACCTCGTCGACCTTGACGTTGAGATTGAAGTCCGCCGGGTTGAGGCGGTTCCGTCGCATTTCGTAGAGCAGGGTTGAATGGCTTTCCTCGCCGAAAGCGTTGAAGGCGGCTTCGATGGCGGGCTTGATGGCGGCGCTCATTTCCCACTCGACCGGCTCGAAATAGGGTCCGCGATCATCGGGGCGGGTGGTCCACCATTTTTTGCCGTCCCAAGGTTTGTCGATGTGGTAGAGGCGGAAGAGCGCCTTGAGCAGTCCGAAGCGGTGGTCGACTTCGGAGGCGGACGCTCCTTCCAGCCGATCGATCAGCGTGTTGACGACCTTTTTGTCGTGCAACTGTTGGAGAGCGCGGAGGGCCGCCGGACGGAGCGCTTCGGTGTCCAAGGCGGAAATGCATTCGTTGATCGCGCGCATCTCGACGACGGCTTTGATCGCGGTGTGGGGGAGGGCCTGGTTGGAGGCGTATTTGATCGCCAGATCCTTTTCGGTCGAAAAGCCCGCGTCTGGATCGGATGCCAGGGCCAGCAGCTGGTGCGTCGCGGATTTGTCACCCAGCCGAGCCAGGCCGATGGCAGCCTGCAGCCGCACGCGAGGGTTTTCGTCGGCGAGCGCCGCCTCGAATCGGTTGACTTCAACGCCTTCGGTGAGATTCCGCCGGTCGGCCAGCGCGCGGAGCGCCCATTCCCGGATGGCGGGATCTCTCGTCGCTTCCGCCAGTCGGGAATTCGCGGTCGAGCCGTTAACCTGCTTGAGGGTGAACAGCGCCGCGATGCGTGCTGTCAGGGGTGCCTTCGAATCTCCGATCAATTTGGAGAGGAGCTGGGTGGATCGCTTTTCGCTTCCACGACGAATGATCTCGCGTGAGGCGTTCAGGCGAACGACGGCGCTTGCGGATTTCAGGAGGTGGACCAAGGCAGGCGCCTTTGAGGCACTCAGGTCGGGGAACTTGTTCGCGGGGATATCGGGGTAGGTGATGCGGGTGATGGCACCGACTTCTTCCGCCGCGAAACGATAGGCTCCACCCGTCCAGTCGCTGACGTAAAGGCGGCTCTGGCCGTCGGCGTCCAAGTCGATCGCCTGGATGTCGTGGAAGATCTTCTGGCCGGCCTTGAAGGTGGCTTCGGTTGGTTCGAGGGAATGTTGATAGACTTTTCGGGTTGTGAAGTCGCAGGTGTAGAGCCGGTTGTTGTATTCTGCGGGAAAGCCCGGTTCGTCGAGCCAGTAGCCGCCGGTGCCCGAGCCGCCGCCGTAGTCGGCGAGAGGCTGCATGTGCTCGTTTGGGAAATTCTTGTAGAGGCGTGGATAGCCGTGGTCGGCGAGCGGGACGAAGTGGTGAAGTCGGGTGTTCCAGCCTTTGCCGTCGTTGGTGTTGTCCCGGGCAAAGACGTCGAGCAATGGGCTGACGGCGACGTCGTAGATGTTTCGCGCGTATCGCGCGTAGTGCTCCAGTTCGCTGCCGTCGGGACGGACGCGCGCGACGCCGCCGCCGTGGAGGTGAAGCCTGGAGCCGTCCGTGCCCTCGGCGGCGAAGAATCCGTAGTCACCGATGGCGAGATAGAGCCAGCCGTCGATGCCCATGCGGACGCCGTTGGACGTGTGGTCCGCGCCGCGAAACGAGAGGTCGAAGCCGAGGCCCTTGATGAGAATGCGTTTGTCATCCGCGACGCCGTCGCCGTCGGTATCGCGAAAGGCGGTGAGGAAAGGCGGGTTCACCACGTAGAGCGTGTCACCGACAAAACAACTGCCTCGGGGGCTGTCGATATCGGCCACGAAGTCGGTAAACTTGTCGGCCTTGCCGTCGCCGTCGGTATCGACGCATCGAACGATCTTTCCCCGGCCCGGAGCGGTGTCCAGCGAGCTGTTGCGATCGACGCAGACGTAGACTTCGCCCGTGGGCGCGGCCGCGACGCCGGTGGGATAGGTTATCTCGGGGAATCCGGCGAATTTGACCGCCTTGAAGCCGGGAGGCAGGGCGGTCGAGATCAAAACGGACAGGGTGAAACAGGCGGATGTGATGAGTCTGAACTTCATGGCAACAGGCGTGGATGGGAGCGGAATCGGAGGCGAATGTTCAATCTTCGATTTGCGGATGTCCAAATGGCGCTTGGCAGTCTTCCGTTGAAGGGCCTAAAAACGCGCGGTTTTCACAGCATGTCCGCAATCACCCGCATCAATCGAACGGCAGGCAGTCCGTTCTCCCCCTTTTGGTTCGGTGTCTCGGCGGTCACGTTTTGTTATCTCGCGTTTATCGTTGCCTTGATCGCGGCGACGGCGACGTATAGCGAACCGGGCGATCTGCTTCGTTCGCTGAACAAGCGGGAGATCCAGTATTCAATCCTGCTGAGCCTGCTGACCTGTTCGGTCACGGCCGTGCTTTCGCTGCTGATCGCCGCGCCCGCCGGTTATCTGCTGGCGCGTGCGCGCTTTCCCGGCAAGGCGCTTGTCGAGTCGGCGTTGGATATTCCCATCGTGTTGCCGCCGATGGTGATCGGCTTGTGTCTGCTGATATTCTTTCAGACCCGGATGGGCGGCTGGATCGAGCATGTCATTCCGTTCACCTACACGGTTTATGGTGTGGTGCTGGCGCAGCTGGTGATCGGTGCCGCCTTCGCGATACGGACGATGCGGGGCACGTTTGAGAATCTTTCTTCGAGGCCGGAAGACGTCGCAATGACCCTGGGTTGTTCCCGTGGGCAGGCGGTCCTGCTGGTGACGGTGCCGGCGGCGTGGAGGGGAATGCTGGCGGCGATGAGCGTGGCGTGGGCGCGGAGCATGGGCGAGTTCGGTCCGATTCTGGTTTTCGCGGGCGCGACCCGGATGAAGACGGAGGTGTTGCCGACCACGGTCTGGCTGGAGTTGAGCGTGGGCAACCTTCAGGAGGCGGTGGCGGTGAGTTTGTTGATGGTGCTTTTCGCCATGATCGTGCTGGTGGCGGTGCGGCGTGCGGGGGAAAAGATCTGATGATCCGGCTGATCAACATCTGTTGGAGCGCGGGCGAGTTCGGGCTTCGGAACGTGAACCTGGACGTGCCGGACGGGAAATACGCCGTCCTGATGGGGCGGACCGGATCGGGCAAGTCGAGCGTGTTGGAGATCGTGTGCGGGTTGCGTCGGGCGGATTCCGGGCGGGTGGTGATCGACAATGTGGATGTGTCGATGCTTCCGCCTGCGGAAAGGGGGATCGGATACGTGCCGCAAGACGGGGCGTTGTTTCCGACGATGACCGTCAGCGAGCAGATCGGTTTCGCGCTGAAGCTGCGTCGCCGACCGCTTCAGGAGGTGAATGAACGGGTGCGTCAGCTGGCCGAACAATTGGGACTGATTCATCTGCTGGAACGAAAACCGGAAGCGCTCTCCGGCGGGGAACGGCAACGCGTTTCGTTGGCTCGCGCCTTGGCGGCGAAACCGCGGGTCCTGCTTCTCGACGAGCCGTTGTCCGCCGTGGACGAGGAAACGCGGGACGAGATCGCGGGTTTGCTGAAGAGGGTTCAACGGGAGTTTGGTCTGACCGCGCTGCACATCACGCACAGCCGGACGGAGGCGAGGCAGTTGGCGGACATGATGTTTCGCATCGACGACGGCGTGGTTCGATCCGAGGGAGGCGCGGCGACATGAGCGAGGTCGAGCTGACCGACACGGATCGAGCCCGTTACGAATGGCAGATGTGGACGCCCGGGGTCGGCGAAGCCGGTCAGCGACGGCTCAAGAACGCGGCCGTGCTGATCTCGCGTTGCGGCGGAGTGGGGGGCTCGGTGGCGTTCGAATTGGCGGCGGCGGGGGTGGGGCGGCTGGTGATCGCGCATGCCGGAGAGATCAGGGCGAGCGACCTGAATCGGCAGATCCTGATGACGGACGCGGCGATCGGGACATCGCGCGCCGAATCGATCAGGGAGCGCCTCCGTGAGTTCAATCCGCATATCGAGGTCGAGGTCGTGGCGGAAAACATTTCCGGGGAGAATGTCGGTCGATTGGTGGAAGGAGTCGATATTGTGGCGAGCTGCGCACCGTTGTTTCCGGAGCGCTTCGCGATGAATGCCGCCTGCGTGGCCGGAGGGAAACCCTTGGTGGACGCCGCGATGTACGATTTTGAGATTCAGTTGAGCACCTACGACGCGCGGCGTGGTCCCTGTCTCCGCTGCGTGTATCCCGAGGCTCCGCCGTACTGGCGAAGACAGTTCCCGGTCTTTGGTGCGGTTTCGGCGACAGTCGGAGCGATGGCGGCCGCGGAGGTCATCAAGCTGATCACTGGGGTCGGGGAACCGTTGATCGGGCGTTTGCTTCAGGGCGACCTTCGAAGCATGGACTTCCGCCGGCTGAAGATCCGGGCCTTGCCCGGGTGCGAATGCAGAGGGTGAGACTTGGGCCCAACTCCGTTGGCGAGGATGGTTGCGGATCCTCGGGCGGTTCTCAAAACCCCTGGTAACGATCGGGTGAGAGCAGCGGGGAGGGGAAGCGGTGTTCCTTGTTTTCGACCAGATCGGAGACGATTTTGCCGGTGATGGGGGCGAGGCTCAGGCCGAGCATGGCGTGTCCCGTGGCGATGATGAGATTCTTTGCCTGATGGGTTCGGCCGATATAGGGAAGTCCGTCGGGAGAGCAGGGACGCAGTCCGCTCCAAGTTTTCAGTCCGGAGAAATCGGTGTCCTGAAAAGCCGGAAAGTAGCGTCGCGCGGAGTCGATGATGCCGTCGACTCGCGCGGGGTTGACCGCCTTGTCGAGTCCGGCGATTTCCATCGTGCCGCCGAAGCGGAGGTCTTTGCCGATGGGGGTGACGGCAACGCGGGCTTCGGTGAGGATGCTGCAGATCTTCGGAAGTTGCGGCGGCTTGGGAAGTGTCAGGCTGTATCCTTTGCCAGCCTGCATCGGGAGGTGAAGATCCAATTGGGTGGCGAGTTGGGGGGAATAGGCACCTCCGGCGAGAATGTATTCGTCCCCCTCAATCTCTCCCGCTTTTGAGACGGCTCCGTTGATGCGTCCGTTTCGGAGCCTCCAAGCAGTAACGTCCCGGTTCCAGAGAAAGTTGCCGCCGTGCTCCCGGATGAAGTCTGTCATTGCGGCGAGAAGGCGAGCGGGGTCCAGATGGCAGTCTTGCGGGAAGTAGACCGACCCCGCGATGTCCATGTTGACGGCGGGATCCAGAGCGGCTGTTTCATCGATCGAGAGCGCTTCAGCGGGAATGCCGAGAGCGTTGGCCCGTTCGGCGGTTTCGGATTCTTCGAGGAGCGCGGATTCGGTGCGGCACAACATGAGCAGGCCGTTTTGCCGTAGTCCGAAGGAAAACCCCTTTTCGCGGTTGAGGTCGATAAGCAGCGCGCGGCTGGCCAGACTGAGATCCCGCATGAGCGGGCCGGCGGCTTCCACATGTCCGGCGGTCGCGGCTCGGACGAAGTTCATTCCCCAATCCGCCAGACGCCAGTCGAGGCGAGGCTTGATGTGGAAAGGGCTGCGCGGATTCGCCATCATTCGCAGTCCGTAGGCGACCATGCCGGGGGCGGCGAGCGGGACGAAGTGAGAGGGGACGATCATGCCGGCGTTGCCCCGGGCGCAGCAGTCGTGGTCCGGGGAACCGCGCTCGACGAGAGTGACCTGATGGCCGGCCCGCAGGCAGTAGCAGGCGGTGGTCAGGCCGATGATTCCGCCGCCGATGATGATGACCTGTTTTGACACGACGCGCCCATTTTCGAATTCGCCGTCGCGAAGGCCAGAACGGAATGAGCCGGGTTTCTGAAAGCACGGGGACAATGTTCCGAAGATTTTCAGCGTTTGCAGCCGCCGTGTCTTTTGGCATCCAATTCCGCATGCGTTTTCGTTTGATCATTCTCTTGTCTCTGATCGGGGTCATCTCGCCCCGGGCCGAGCCGCCGGCGTATCGGTATCGAATCGAGGTGTTGGCCGGCGACATGCCCCAGCCGATGGAGTTGGAGTTGGCGCCGGACGGGCGGGTCTTCTTCAACGAGATTGGCGGGCGCTTGAGAATCTACAAACCGGACACACAGCGGGTGGTTGAGGCCGGGGCCATCCCGGTCTTTACGCCCCAGGAGAACGGATTCCTCGGCTTCGCGCTGGATCCGAACTTTTCGGAGAATCAATGGATCTATCTCTACTACTCCGCGACCAACCACGCCGGGCAGCATCTGAGCCGCTTCACGATGGATGGCGACCGGCTGATCCCGGAGAGCGAGCGGGTGATCCTGAAGTTTGGCGAGCAGCGACAACAGTGCTGTCATCACGCCGGAACGGTGGAGTTCGCGCCGGACGGCTGCCTGCTGGTTTCAACCGGCGACAACACACATCCGGGGGGCGATTCGAAGGGCTACGCGCCGATTGACGAAAGGCCGGGGCGCGAGCCTTGGGATGCTCAGAAGTCCTCGGCGAACACGCACGATCTGCGCGGAAAGATTCTCCGCATCCGATTGAAGCAGGAGGGAGGCTACGAGATTCCGGACGGAAATCTGTTTCCAAAAGACGGCTCGCAAGGGCGGCCCGAGATTTATGTGATGGGATGTCGCAATCCTTGGCGGATGAGCGTCGATGAACGCACGGGCATTGTTTACTGGGGCGAGGTGGGGCCGGACGCCCACAACGACGGGGACCGGGGTTCGCGCGGCTATGACGAGATCAATCAGGCGCGGCGTGCCGGCAATTTCGGCTGGCCCTATTTTGTCGGGAACAACTACCGCTACGCCGACTACGACTTTGCGACCGACAAGGTGGGGGCGATCTACGATCCCGCACGCCCGGTCAATTCGAGTCCGAACAATACGGGGGCCAAGATTCTGCCGCCCGCGCAGCCCGCGTTCATCTACTGGCCTTACGCCGAGTCGCCGGAGTTTCCCATGCTGGGAAGCGGTGGAAGAACGGCCTGCGCGGGGCCGGTGTTTCATTACCGAGATTCGTTTGCCGGGACGGACGGCTTTCCACAGGAGTTTGACAACTGTCTGCTCTTCTGGGACTGGCAGCGGCCCTTCCTCAAATGGGCCCGGCTGGACAAGGATTCGAATCTCCTCGGAATCGAGAGCTTCACGGACGCCGTCGCGCTGGTGAACGACAAGAACGCAAAGGACCTGCCCGCCGACTCGACGGCCTTTGTCATCCGGCGTCCGGTGGATGCCCAGTTCGCATCGGACGGAACCCTGTACCTTCTTGATTACGGCAACACCTGGGGAGCGAACGCGGATTCGAAACTCCTGCGCATTTCCTATGTTCGGGGCAATCTGCCGCCCGTGGCCAAGGCGGCCGCCTCCCCCGCAGTTGGTCGCGAACCTTTGGACGTGAAGCTCGACGCGGCCGGTTCGAAAGATCACGAAGGGGAAGAAATTCGTTATGAATGGACTCTCCGACCGGGAGACAAGGTGATCGCGAAAACCGCGAGCGCGAAAGTCACCCTGAACGAGCCGGGCAACTACATCGCGGAACTGAAGGTCATCGACGCCGGCGGACTCCGCTCGACGGCGAATGTGCCGATCGTGGTCGGCAACAGCCGGCCGGAGGTGCGGTTTGAGGAGCCGCGCGACGGGGACTTCTTCACGCCCGGCAAGGCGGTCGCGTTCAAGATTCGGATCGACGATCGGGAGGATGGCAATTCACGCGACTATGATGAACTGATGGAAGGGCGCACCTTCGTCACCGCGAACTTCAAGCAGCGCGAGGACGACGAGGAAACGCTCGCGCCCGGGTTGGCGATGATGCGTGGGAGCGACTGTTTCAACTGCCACGCGATCGAGCAGAAGATCGTGGGGCCGCCCCTGCTGGAGGTCGCCAAACGGTATCGCGGCGTGGCCGGGGCCTTTGAAGCCACCGTGCAACGGGTGATCAAAGGCTCCACGGGCGTTTGGAGCGAGGTGCCGATGTTGCCTCACGCGCAGCACTCCGAGCAGGAAGTCGAACGCATGGTTCGCTGGATCTACGACCTCAAGCCAGGCACGGGCGGACAGAACATGACTCGGGGATTGGCGGGCAATGTCGTCGTGCCGAAAGACCCCAAGCTTCGCTTCGCCTTTCTGCAGGCCACCTACACCGACCTCGGACGGGCTCCGGCGGGTTCCTTGGCCGGCAAGAGTCTCGTCCGGCTTCGTCACCGGCTCATCGAAGGGGAGCATTGCGATCACTACGATCGCCTTCGCATTCTCGGGGGCAATCTGGGCGCGATCGAAGATCGGGCCACGGCTGTCTTCAAGGGAATTCATCTTCGCGACACGAAAGGCATCACGGTGCGTGTGTCTTCGGGGACGCAGGGGGGGCTGCTCGAAGTCCGCGCCGGTTCGGCGGACGGGCGCTTGATCACCCGCTTCGAGGTGAAGAACACGGGGAGCTGGGGGACCTACATCGAGTTGGCAAAGACGATCGAACCCGTCGATGAAAGGACGGACGTCGTCTGCGTCTTCAAGAACCCCGGCAGGAGCGGCCTGATGAACCTCGACTGGATTCGCTTCGACCCGTGATGCATTGACGGGAAGGGTTTCGTTGGCAGACTGCGCGGATGCACACCCTTCGCGTTTTCATGGTTGCCGTGTCATTGGTCCTCGGGGCTTCCGGGCAGGAGGGGGACGTGATCGCGCTCTACAAGCAGGCCGGCGCGAGGATCACGACCGATCGGGAAGGCCACGCGATCAAGTTGTTCTCCGGTGGCAAGCCGGCGCACTCCACGGCGGAGTTGCAGCGGATCGGTGAGTTGGCGCATCTGGAAGAGCTGGCGTTGAACGCGCCGGAGGCCGGCGATCACGAGTGGTTTTTTTTGCGGAAGCTTCCAAAGCTGCGGCAGCTGACCATCTGGCACTGCAAGACCTTCACCTCATTGAAGCCTTTCAATGATCTGGCGATCGAGGGGCTTACTGTTGGTGGCTGCATGGGGATTCGCGATCTGAACAAGAACGCCCCGGCCAGACAGCGCGACGCGGTGCTCACTTTGCGCGGCTTGCCAAATTTGAGACGCCTGAATCTCTACCATTCGCCGCTCGCGCCGGACGACGCGCATCTGGTGCACATCGCGGGGGAGTTCCCCAAGCTTGAAGACCTGAAGCTTGATTTCAGTGCACCGCGCGGATCGCAGACCTCCATTACGCCTTCGGGCCTGAGGGCATTGAAGACCCTGCCGCTGAAGGTCCTCTCAATGGAAAACGTTCACAGCTTCACCCCGGCGCACATGGCGGCGATCGGTGAGATACACTCTCTGGAGGCTGTGTTGATCGACGCCCGTCGGGGACCGGAGGATGTGACGCCTCTTGTAAACGCCTTGAAGGCGATCCGGCCGGATCTGGAGATCGTCGCGGCCGGCAAGGACGCCAAAGGCCCGCCCGCCCGTGCCCGACGAAAGCAATGAAAGGATTCCGACTTATGATGAGACCCGTCCTGCAGTTCTTAACCCTGATTTTCACTACCATGTCTTTGGCGGCAGCGCCGCTGAAACCCAACATCGTCCTTATCTTTGTCGACGACATGGGCTACGGCGACGCGGCCTGCTATGGAAACAAGAAGATCAAAACGCCCAACATCGACCGGCTGGCGACGGAGGGTCAACTGTGGACGAGCTTCTACTCCTCGGGATCGACCTGCGTTCCGAGCCGGACGGGATTGATGAGCGGACGTCATCCGGCCCTGCTGAACGGAAAGAGACTGGCCGGCACGCAATCGAGTCTGATGCCCGCGATGCTCAAGCAACAGGGATACGCGACAATCATGTTTGGGAAATGGCATTTGGCCGGCGGCGGGAAGGACGAATTCTTGAAAAGCCCGATGCATCCCTTGGAATGCGGTTTCGATCGCCATTACGGAACGCCCGCCAGCAACGACATTCCGGCCCCGAAGGGCAAGGTGCAGAACCGGGAACTCTTCGACACCTGCGACAAGTTCACCTTTCCCGTTCCACTGATTCGAGGACGCGAGATTGTGGAGTTTCCCGCCGATCAGGAACTGTTCACCCAGCGTTACACGGAGGGCGCGGTGAAGTGGATTCACGAGAAGAAGGACGAGCGGTTCTTCCTCTACCTGGCGCACAACATGCCGCACACGCCGATCTTCGCCTCGCCCGCGTTTCAAGGGCGCAGCGCCGGAGGACGTTTCGGGGATGTGATCGAGGAGATCGACTGGTCGGTCGGGGAGGTGATGAAGGCGCTCAAGGAATCCGGGGTCGATGATCGAACCTTGCTTGTATTCACCAGCGACAATGGCCCTTGGTCGATGTTTGGACCCCATGGTGGTTCGGCGGGGCCGTTGCGGGGTGAGAAGGGGACGTCGTGGGAAGGCGGCTTTCGCGTGCCGGGCATTTTCCGTTGGCCGGGCAAGATCAAGCCCGGTGTCGTGGAGGGGCTCGCCGCAAATCTGGATCTTCATGCGACCTTCGCGAAGCTGGTTGGCGCCGAGCAGCCGAGTGGCCTGAACGGCTACATATCCCAAGATCTGACCGGTGCGTTGTTGCGGGGAGAACCGGCTCCGCGCAGGCGATGGCTCTATGCCGGCGGCGCGCTCGCGTTTCGTTCGGGAGATTACAAGATCCATCTGGCGACGAAGGATCGCCTGTCGAATCCGGACACCCGCAGGCGCGAACCTGTTGCTCAACACGACCCTCCGCTGCTGTTCAATCTGGCCTCCGATTTGGGCGAGCGGGAGAATCTCAACGCCGAAAAGCCGGAGATCGTCGCCCGTTTGTTGAAGGAGATGGCGGCGTTTCGAGGTGAAT
>JADHOF010000140.1 GCA_016779125.1 Verrucomicrobiia bacterium
CGATCGCCCCGGGTGGCGTGCTGAACTACGGCATCACCGGCTTCAACAGCTTTCAACGCGCCGGTGTGATCACAAATCACGGCAGCATCGTTTGGGAATCCACCGCCACGATGCCGTGGAACTTCCAGTCCTCCAGCCTGGAGAACGCCAGCGACGGCCTCATCGATCTCAAAGCCGACGGCTCCTTCACACGCCATAGCGGCAGTCCCGATTTCCGGAACTACGGCATCCTTCGCAAGAGCGGCGGTACCGGTGACACCTCGATATCCGTACCCTTCACAAACAATGGCACAATCGATGTCGCCACGGGGCGGCTCGGCTTCTATTCGGACTACTCCTCGACAGGCGGGCGGTTGCAGTTCGGGATCGGTGACGTGACCTCCTTCGGTCGAATTCTTGTCAACGGCAACGCCCCTCTCTCGGGAGAATTGGCGGCGGTCCTTTTGAACAATTTCGTGCCCGCCGTCGACTCGACCTACGAAATCATGACCTTCGCTTCGTCATCGGGTGCCTTCACGAACCCCGGTGATTTGAACGTCGGCAGCGGGCGGGCCTTCACCCCCCTTCACACATCGACAAGCCTTTCACTCAGGACGCTCGAAACGAACGATGTGATCATCGTTTCCCAGCCTCAACCCACGACGGTCATTGCGGGCAATCCGGCGGAATTCAACGTCACAGCGTCCGGCACAGGCGAACTCTCCTACCAATGGCGACGGAACCAGTCTCCAATACCCAGCTCCAACACGAACCGCCTCGTGATCCCGAACGCCCAGCCCGGCAACGCCGGAACCTACGATGTGGTGGTCACGAGCGGCACCGGAATGACGACCAGTCTGGCCGCGGCACTCACCGTCCACGTTCCTCCCTCGCTAACCCTCCCTGCGGCCAACCAGACAATTGCCGGCGGCAAGGAGGCGACGTTCACCGTCGTTGCGTCAGGAACACCGCCTCCAAGCTATGAGTGGCGCTTCAACGGCAACCCCATTCCCGGCGCCAATGGATCGAGTTTTACGATCCCCGCCGCGATGACCGGAAACGTCGGCGACTACAGTGTGGTCATCAGCAACGCGGCCGGTTCCCTCACCAACACGGTCAGTCTCGCGCTGGTCGATCTGAAGATGTTCGCCGGAGTCGTGATCGACGGAGCCCTCGGGAGCCGCTACCGGGTTGAATTCACGACGGACGTCAACACGCCGACTTCCAACTGGTTCGACATCGGGGTCGTCACCCTCACGAACCGCCCCCATTTCTTTTTCGATCTCGACTCGCCGTCCGCCTCGAAGCGTTTTTATCGCGCCGTCCCCCTGCCTTCGCCCTGATCACCCAACCCGGGATTCCGCTCCGCCAATTCGGTCTTCAGCCGTCGCAACCAGGTGGCGAAGCCCTCGGGTTCCCAATCGAAGGGATCGGCAAGGCGCAGCGGGGAAACGCCCTCGATGGAAACTTTTTCCCAATCGACCAGATAGGGCGCGCGTGAACCCTTCAGCGCACGCATGGCCCGCGATCTCGCGAAGGCGCGGGTGTTGCCCGGCGCATCGTGAATCGCGGTTTCCACCTCGGAGTCGAGGGGCATCCATTCCGGCGGAGTCCGCGCGAGGGGAAACGCGATGTTTCGAGCAGCGGCGACCGCATGAAATTCCAGATCCTGCGCCTGCAGCCAGGGATCATCCCAAGCCAGTCCCTCGGATTGACGAAACTGTTCAAACAGCCAGCGCTTCGTCACCCAGTCGATGACGCCGACAACCGTTTCCTGATCACCCTCAAGACCGGCGAGCGCCCGGTCCCACAAATCCAGGACGTCGTCCGTCTCCGAATCTCGACCACGAAATTCCCGCTCCGCAGTCTCCAGAAAACTTCTCAGCATCTCCAGGGCGCAGCCGCTCGTCCCATCGGCAAGTGACACCCTCCAAGGGGGACGCACGATGTGCGACAGACTGCGAAAGGTCAGCACGGCATCGGCAAGCCGGTGATCGGGCATTTGTCCGATTTCCAATAGATCCAGCACGAGCGAGGTCGCGCCCACCTTCAACGCGAGCGTCGCGGGCAGCACGCTGGTGTCGCCGTGCAGAAGGTGCAGTCGCCGAAACCGTCTCGGATCCGCCAATGGTTCGTCGCGGGTGTTGATGATGGCCCGGTTGAACTGGACCCACTCGAATAGGTCGTTGTTGATGAAGTCCGCTCGCTGACTGACCTGAAAGTCGGCGTCCCGCCAGCCGGCGAGCGTTTCCATCCGGGCTTCAGCCTGCGGCGACGCCCGCACCCGCCCCGCTCCGGTGATCAGCATCCGCAGCGTGAGAAAGGTCAGCAATGACTGCACGCTCGCCTCGGTCAGCGGCGCGTCCCTGCGCAGCAGATAGTTCTCATGGCAACCGAAGGTGGCGCCGGAATAGTAGTCGATGTTGTTTCGGACGAACGACGTCCCTTGCGCCATTCCTTCCGTCTCGACCGCCTGCTCGATCAGACGGTCACCGGCTTTGTCGAAGCGGATCAGGTCCCGCAGATCGCGACACTCCGGCGTGCAGTATTCGAGATGCCCCATGTCGACATAGCATCGCCCGCCGTTGAACAGAAAGCCCCCGTTGCCGGCGGGTTCGTCCCAATCCCGTTGATGAAGATCGGAAAGGCCGTGCCCGTCCTGGAAGATCCGGTCGCGTATCCGCTGCACCACCGCCACGGGGCCGCCTTCCGCGTCCGTCAGACAGCCGTACTCGGTTTCCAATCCGACGACACGGTTCACGATTCAAAGACCCAGACCATCCGGTTTCAACGCCTCGAAACGCGCCGCACCGCGTCCCTGTCGCCCCAGCCAGCCCAGTTCCAATTGCCGTCCGTCCACAGCCTCGCGCCACGAGTCCAATTCAGCCTCGGTCGGGGTGCCGCCGGAAAGCGAACGTTGGGACACAAGCGCGTGCCAGGCGTGCAGCAACCATCGCGCGGCCTGATCGCGGGAAGCATCGCCGGGCATGTTTTGCGCCAGCCACTCGCGCGCGCCGTCGCCCGCCTCGACATCGCTTGCAGCCACGCCGATTCCTCCGGTGTGAAAGGTGAAGGCTCCGTCAAAATGCAGGTTCACCAACACGTCCTGCCCGGGCGTCCTGCCGAGTTCCGCGAACAGGAATTCCCCCAGATAGGGAGCGCTGAACAACTGCTCGAACTGCTGCTTGAGCAGGGGCCCCAGATTGAAGCTCACCAGCCGGCGCAGCGTGATGTCCTCGGCCGCGCGGGTGAACGCCTCGATGTGCGCCGCGTCCACCGCCGCCTGCCGGACCTTCTCGATGTCGGCGGGATGCCCGAGCGCCGCCATCGCCTCGCGATCGTGAACTTCAAAAATCTTGGACCGCCCCGGACCGACCCCGACCAGCAGGATGCCGTCACGCAAGGAGGCAGCCAGCACCGGCGTGCCGCTCCGCAGCTGTTCCCGGACGTATTCGCGACGGTTCTCGACCGCCTCCAGCCAGCGATAAGGTTCCTCAGTCATGGTGATGCCCGGCAAGGTAGTTCGGCCCCGGCCGCAATCCAAGCGCGCCCTTCACACACGGGCTTGGAAGACCGCGCGACCCGCCCTAGTCTGCGGCATGATTCCTCGCAAGACACTCGGCCTCCTGCTCGGCGGAATACTGCTCGCAAGCTCCGCCCACCCGGACGAACCCGGATTCACCACGATTTTCAACGGGCGCGACCTGACGGGTTGGGATGCCATGCCCGGGGCCTGGAAGGTGTCGGAGGGCGCGATCGTTTCCGTGGGCGACAAGAGCGGACATCGCAACTGGATCATCTGGCGCGGCGGCGTGCTGGAGGATTTCGAGCTGCGGCTGAAATTCAAATACATCGCCGGCAATTCCGGGGTGCAGGTGCGCAGCTACGAGATGGAAGGCTGGCAGGTGCGCGGCTATCAGGTCGAGGTCGCGGCTCAGGACAAGATGGGTTTGTGGCACCATTCGCTGGCCCCGATGAAACACCGCAGCCACCTCGCCACGGCCGGACAGAGGAATTCGATCGCCAACGACGGCACGAAACAAGTCGTCCAGTTCGCGTCACCCGAAACCGTTCAAGCCGCCTTTCGCGAGGGTGAATGGAATGAAATGACCCTCATCGGTCGTGGACCGACCTTGATCCAATCGGTCAACGGCGTGGTCTTGGCGGAACTCACCGACGAGGAACGCGCGCTGAGCCGTCGATCCGGTCTGCTCGCGTTTCAGGATCATGGAAAAGGCACCCTTGCGGCGTTCAAGGACATCCGGATCAAACATCTGCGTCCGACTCCGCAGGTGAAAAAGAACAAGCCCAACGTGCTCTTCATCGTGTCGGACGATTTGAACACCGACCTGAGCTGCTACGGACACGGCCTCGTTCAGTCACCCAACATCGACCGGATCGCGGATCGCGGCGTCCGGTTTCAACGCGCCTATTGCCAGTATCCCGTCTGCAACCCGAGCCGTTCCTCCTTCATGACAGGACTCTATCCGGACCAGACCGGCGTGCTCTCGAACGGGGGCGATTTCCGAAAAAAACATCCCGATCTCGTCACGCTGCCGCAGATGTTCCAGAAGGCCGGATACCACGTCGCCCGCGTCGGCAAGATCTACCACTACGGCGTTCCCACGCAGATCGGCACACCCGGCGAGGACGATGCGGCTTCCTGGCACGAGACCGTGAATCCGAAGGGGATCGACAAGGAGGTTGAGGATCAGATCCATTCGCTCGTTCCCGGCAGCTTCGGCGGAACCCTGAGCTGGCTCAAGGTTCCCAGCACCGACGCACAGCACACGGACGGCGTCGGTGCCACGGAAGCCATCCGGCTCCTCGAAAAAAACCACCCTTCCAAAACCGGCAAACCCTTCTTCCTGGCGATGGGATTCTATCGCCCTCACACCCCCTACGTTGCGCCGCCGCACTACTTCGATCTCTACCCGCAGGACAAGATCGTGCCGGTGATGGAAAAGCCCGGCGACCGGGACGACATCCCGCCGGCGGCGCTGAACGATCGCAAATTCCAGCGCGAACTCACCGTGGAACGCCGGAAGGAAATCATCCAGGCCTACTACGCCTCGGTCACGCTGATGGACGCGCAGGTCGGCCGCCTGCTGGACGAGCTGGATCGGCTGAAGCTGCGGGACGACACCATCATCGTGTTTCTGTCCGACCACGGATATCACCTCGGCGCGCACGGTCTCTGGCAGAAGAGCGACCTCTTTGAAGGCTCCACCCACGTTCCTCTCATCATTGCCGATCCGAGGAAAAAAACCGCCGGCCGAAGCGCTCAGTCACCCGCCGAACTGGTCGATCTCTACCCGACGCTGGCCGAATTGTGCGGATTGAAGGCACCCGGTCACGTGCAGGGGATCAGTCTTGCCGCCGCGTTGAGCAATCCCGACAAGGCAACCCGCCGACACGCCTTGAGCGTCACGGTCAGCCGCGCCTACCAGACCAACAAGGAACTGCCCCGCAAGGAGCAGATCATGGGCTACACCCTCCGCACCGACCGGCATCGCTACACCGAGTGGAACGCGGGCGACTTCGGCGCGGAGCTTTACGACTACCAGACCGATCCGGAGGAATTCACCAACCTCGCCCTCAGCGCGGAGCACGAACGGCTCGTCAAACAGATGAGAGACGCCCTGCACACCCGCGTGAAGGCGGCCCAATGATCGGCTCAAGGTTTTCCCTGAAAAAGTTCCGCTACCGTCGCCGACCTCTTGGCGCTAGAACCACGGGCATGAAACGATTTTTTGCAGCACTGCTTTCCGGAATCGCTGTCGCGGCATCCGCCGCGCATCCGGGCATCGTGAAGACCGAGCTGATTTTCGAGAAGGCCCCGTTCGATCAATGCCACGCCTCGACGATTGCCGAGGGGAAGAACGGGCTGGTCGCCGCGTGGTTCGGCGGCACCAGGGAGAAGCATCCCGATGTCGGCATCTGGCTGTCCCGTCAGGTCGAGGGCAAATGGACTGCGCCGGTCGAGATCGATAAGGGGATCGTGAAGGAAATCGACTACCCTTGTTGGAATCCCGTGCTGTTTCAGCGTCCCGAGGGCGATCTCATGTTGTTCTACAAGATCGGACCCAACCCGCGCGAATGGTGGGGCGTCTACCGCACCAGCGCGGACGGGGGCGAAACATGGTCCGGGCGCGTCGATCTGCCGGCAAACCACGCCGGTCCCATCAAAAACAAGCCGGTCCTCCTCGCGGACGGAACGCTGCTCTGCCCCTCCAGCACCGAAACCAAAGGCTGGCGGGTTCACTTCGAATTGACGCGCGACTTCGGCAAGACATGGGCGCGCACAACCCCCATCAACGACGGCGTGGCGGTGAACGCGATCCAGCCCAGCATTTTGACACTTGCCGACGGTTCCCTGATGGCGCTGGGGCGCAGTCGCGAAAGCCTGATCTGGCAGTCTGTCTCGACGAACCAGGCCCAGTCCTGGAGCGAGATGCGATTGATCGACATGCCCAATCCAAATTCCGGCACGGACGCGGTGACCCTGAAAAGTGGACAACACGTGCTGGTCTACAACCACACGACCCGGGGACGCAGCCCGTTGAACGTGGCGGTATCAGCCAACGGAGTGAATTGGAACGCCGCCGTCGTGCTGGAGGACAGCCCCGGCGAATATTCGTATCCGGCCGCAATCCAAACCTCGGACGGCCTCGTGCACATCACCTACACGTGGAAGCGTACCTCCGTGAAACACGTCGTGCTCGACATCGGCAAGTTCGCCACCAAACCAATCGTTCGTGGCGCGTGGCCGCGCTGATTCAGCCCGCGACAGGACCCAGCAAGGTCTCCAGTCGCTTGAGGAATTCCATGTTGCGCTTCTTGCGGTCGATGAGCGATCCGTCCGCGTGACGCTGGTCGCGGCCGCCGCCGTGCAATTCCTGAACACGCTCGGCAAAAAATGGCTTCGGCTGCCCTGCGGCCGTGACCTCGTTCTCCAACACGTCGAGCCAGTGCGGAATCCGCCCGAGCAGGTCGGCGATATCCGCCGGCTTGTAGGTTTCCATCAGTTCCAACAGCAACAGCGTGTCCGCCAGCGAGTAGGCATCGTCGGCGGTTGTTTTCACAAGGAACTGGAATAGGACATCCCGGGCCGAGTCCCTCCGAAAACAGGGACGCCGGGCGACCGCCTTCAACAAGTCCCGGTCTTCCGCCGGCGGCATGCTCTCCAGAAGCTTGGCTAGGGGCTCGGGAATCTCCGCATCCAGATTCAAACGCGTCACGAATCGACCGATCGAAATGTCCGTCAGCGTGATCGCGTGCTCGACGCCATCCTCGGTGATCAGACGCGCAACGGTCGGACGCTCCGTCAATGCCGCCGTCAAGGCGCTCCAACGGTCTTCCGAAAGCCGTTCCTCGTCGATCGTCGGCGAGAACGCGGCCTGATCCACCAGAGTCGGGGTGAACTGCGGCGAAAACAACAGGTCGATTTCAACGTCTTCCAACCCGCCGACCACGTTTTCAAGAAACGGACCCAACTCGTCGCGACTGACCTCGTGCCGCGAGCTGGCGTGGTCCACGACCTGTTTCAGGATGGGCCGAGGCTTTTCCAACTCCCGCGCGACGCAATCGACGAATTTCTGCATGGGCGGCAGTATGTTGGCGATCAAGCACTTGGCAATGGCGAAGCCCCCGATTTGCCGCCAAGAAATGCGTGGCGGCCGCTTTGGAAAGCTGTTAGCACCCCGCCCTAAACGCAATGAAGCAGTACCGACTCAACCGCCTTTTCAACCCGGAATCCAAACGCTGCTTCGACGTGGCCATGGACCACGGGGTCTTCAACGAACCCGCCTTTCTTTCAGGACTCGAAAACATGCGCCGCGCCGTCCAGACGGTGGTGGCGGCAAATCCGGACGCGGTCCAACTCGCCGTCGGACAAGCCGATTACCTGCAGTCCCTGCCCGGTCGCGACAAACCCGCACTCGTGCTCCGCACCGACGTCGCGAACGTCTATGGAAGCACCCTTCCAAAACATCTCTACAGCCGTCTGATCAAGTCTCCGGTCGAGCAGGCGCTGCGCCTCGACGCCGCGTGCGTCATCGCGAACATCTTTCATCTGTCCGACGACCCTGAGGTCACCGAGGAGTGCATCGAGAATGTCCTTCTGCTGAAGCCCGTCTGCGAACGCTACGGCATGCCGCTCATGGTGGAGCCGCTCTCGCTTCGCAAGAAGGGCGGCGCCTACCACGTCGATGGCGACATCCGAAAACTCGTCTCAATCGTCCGCCAGGCGGTGGAACTGGGGGCTGACATCATCAAGACCGATCCTGCGGACAGCGACGAAGCCTATGATCGCGTGATCGAAACCGCCGGCTGCATTCCGGTCCTCGTGCGCGGCGGCGCCAAGGGGAAGGACATCGAGGTCCTTGAGCGCACCCAGCGCTTGATCGAACAGGGAGCCGCCGGGATCGTCTACGGCCGCAATATCATCCAGCACGAAAAACCGGCCGGAATGACCCGCGCTCTCATGGCCATCGTGCATGAGGAGGCGGATGCTTCCGACGCCGCGAAGCTGATCAACCGTTGAACGTCAATCAATCCGGCCGCTCCACGGTGAACGCGGGCCCGAGCCCGCAATAATCGTCCCCCCCGAGGCGGGCAAGCGGGTCCATGCCGGACGCGGAAATCAGCGGAACCGCATCGCCCGAAGGACGCGTGATCTCGTCGTCGAGATAAACGGAAAGAATCTCACCGATGATCAATCCCTGCGGAGCCTCGCCGATTTCAACGATCTGATACCTCCGACACAGCATCGCGACCCGCGACGCCTTCACCCGCGGCAACGGCCAGCCGGGTTCCTCCGCCAGCGTGATCCCGCCGGCCGTGACTTCGGATTCGCCAAAGGGCAATGACGCGGCGCTTTGGGCGACCGGCCCAGCCTGTTCCCTGCCCGGAATGTGCAGCACAAAATGGCCGCGCTCCTCGATGTTTCGCCACGTGTCCTTCTTCGTGGTGTCCCGTCTGCGACCGATCGAAATGGAGATCGTTGGCGGACGGCTGGTCACACCGTTGAAAAAGGAAAACGGGGCGAGATTGAAACTGGCGTCTCCGTTGTCCGACAGCACCCAGGCGATCGGCCTCGGCACGATGGTCTGGATCATCAGGTCGTAGATGTCGGGCGGAGCCAGGCTTTCGAGTTCAATGCGCACGGAGCTTTGTAGGCACTGACCGGCCCCCTGAAAAGCCCGCGAAAGCAACCAGCGTTTCCGTGGGTCAGATGGATTTCACGAAACGCGCCATGCGTTTCGTCGCAATCTCGATCTCCTCCAGAGAGGTCGCGAAGCAGCATCGCAGGAATCCCGCGCCGCTGGGACCAAAGGCGTCGCCCGGAACGCAGGCCACGTTTTCCCGCTCCAGCAGCCGCACCGCGAACTCCTTCGAGCTGAGTCCCGTGGAGGCAATGGAGGGGAAGGCGTAAAACGAGCCCCGGGGCAGATGGCATTTGAGGCCCATGTCGTTCAGCGCGGAAACAATGAAGTTCCGCCGCAGACGATACTGGTCGCGCATTTCCAACATGTCCTCTCGCCCGTTCTGAAGGGCCTCGATGGCGGCTTCCTGGCTGATGATGCTGGCGCAGAGCATCGAATACTGATGGATCTTCATCATCGCGTCCACCAGCACGGCCGGGCCGCAGGCGTATCCGATCCGGAAACCGGTCATGGCGTAGGCCTTCGAAAATCCGTGAAGAAACACCGTGCGCTCCAGCATCCCGGGCAGCGAGGCGATGCTGACATGGTCCCCTTCGAAGGTGAGTTCCGAATAGATCTCGTCCGTGATGACCACCAGATTGTGCTTCACGGCAAGATCCGCGATGGCCTGCAATTCCGGCAGGGTCATCGTGCCCCCGGTGGGATTCGTCGGGAAATTCAACACCAAGGCCTTGGTCTTCGCCGTGATCTTGGGGGCGATGTTCTCGGCCCGGACCGCGAAGCCGTCCTCGGCCTTGCAGCTCACGGGCACCGGGACGCCGCCGGCCATCGAAATGCCGGGTGCGTAGCTCACGTAACACGGTTCGTGATAAATGATCTCGTCTCCCGGATCGATCAGCGCGCGAAACGCGAGGTCCATCGTCTCGCTGACCCCGACACCGATGAGCACCTGATTTGCCGGGTTGTACTCCAGCCCCAGTTCCGCCTTGAGGTGACGACTGATCTCCACGCGCAGCTTCAGCAGGCCAAGATTCGAGGTGTAGGTTGTGCGTCCTCGTTCCAGCGCGTAAATCGCGGCCTCGCGGATGTGCCACGGCGTGACGAAGTCGGGTTCCCCAACGCCCAGCGAAATCACACCCTCGCGGTTCTGGACGATGTCGAAGAACTCGCGAATGCCGGACTTGGGAATCCGGGCGATCTGGCGGGCTACAAAATCCTGAGCTTGAAAGGGATCGGGCATGGGGGGAGGCGACCGGGGTTCCGGTCGAAATCAGGCCGCAGCCTTGTCGGCCTTGCGGGTGATCAGCGGTCGGGCCTCGCCTCGGGCGACGGCGGCCGTGATCTTGACGGACTGGATGTCCCGGTCTCCGGGAATGTCGTACATCACGTCCAGCATAAGCCGCTCCAGCAAGGCGCGCAGCGCGCGGGCGCCCGTCCCCTTCGTGATGGCCTGCCTGGCGAGCTCCTTCAGGGCGTCCCGCGTAAAGTCGAGGCTGACATTCTCCATCCACAGAAGCTTTTCGTATTGCCGTGTCAGCGCGTTCTTGGGCTCGGTCAGCATCGACACCAACTGCTCCTCGGTCAGCTGCTCCAACACGGTCGTCATCGGCAGGCGACCGATGAACTCGGGAATGAAGCCGTAGGTGAGCAGGTCCTCGGGCTCGACGTGCACGAGAATCTCCCGCTTCTCGACGGTGGAAAGGGACTCAAAATGCTGCGCCGCGCCAAAGCCCAAGGCGCCGCTGCCCATGCGCTTCTGAATGATCGAGTCCAGCCCCACGAAGGCACCGCCGCAGATGAAAAGGATGTTGGTCGTGTCGACGCGGATGTAATCCTGCTGCGGGTGCTTGCGGCCACCCTGCGGGGGAACCGAACAGATCGTCCCTTCGAGGATCTTCAACAAGGC
>JADHOF010000141.1 GCA_016779125.1 Verrucomicrobiia bacterium
GTCTTCGCGTCCGGCCTGTCGCGACGTGCAAAACACCAGATAGCGGCAATCCCGAAAGGCACGAGAACCAGCAAGGCGTATACCGGCCCGAAGAGGATGATCAAACCTCCCTGAGGATCCGGCGCAATCTTGAAGGCGTAGATGTAGAGGAACGCCATCAATCCGAACGCGGCCAGCAAACCCGCAAAACAACTGATCACCGCCGCCCGGGAAGCCCGAAACGCGCACCCGAACGCGGTCGGAAGAATCAACGGGACCAGCGGCCATCCCACCAGCAGCAGCAGTCCCTTCGGTGCCACGTTGGCCGACCAATCCAGGCTCGTGACCATCGTCGTCAACGTTGTGAGAATTACGACGAGACCCGCGACCAGCAAACGGTGGTGAAGTTTCATGAATGGATCATGTCACCGAACCACTCGCTTCATGAATCGCTTAAACCGCTGCCAACATCGCCATCAACGATTTTCACCACGATTGCTCCGCGCCCTCCAATGGCGCTAGGCTGCCGGATGTCCTTCAACTCAACCCGTCCATTCACCCAATTCCTCGCTGTCGCTGGACTGGCTGCCTGTCTCCTCATCACCGCCTGCGGAGGCAAAGGCGCGCCCTCGCCCGAGAACGCGAGTGCCGTGACCCGAGCCATCACGGCATACCTCTCGGCGCAGGCGATGGAGATGAAAGTCGCCGAAATCAAGGAATTCAACGAGGCGGGCGACACCGCGACAGCCTCCGCCTCCATGCAGCAAGCCGACGGCATGTACGACATCAAGGTCACCTGGAATTTCGAACTAAAGAAATCCGGCTCAAACTGGAGCGTCGAATCCCACTCGGAATCCAGGTAAACGCTATTTCCGCGATTCCTTCAGCGTCGCGATCAGGTAGTCCTGAGTGCTGGCGTGTTGAACATCCGAAGCGCCGGGATACACGAGTTCGCAGGTGACTCCGTTGGCGTCGCAATGTTCCTTCAGCTTGACGCCAAAATTGGCGGTGTGGGTTGGATCTTTCTGCTCCTTGCCCATGGCCGGCGGCGCTGAAAAGGTCAGATAGACCGGCGGATCATCCCGGCTGACCAAGGCGTAGGGAGAGTATTCCGCGATCCACGGCAGAATGGTGTCGCGCTTCGCGTAGAATTCATCGAACTGTGAGATCTTTTTCGCCGCATCACCGGCAAAGCCGAAGGCGTGTCCGCCATACCGGCTGTTCGGCGTCCAATCCCGCATCTGTTTCGGATCCAGGGTGGTCTGGGCTCCGTTCACTGCGGCGCACCAAAGCCGGGTCGATTCGCGGGCAATCGGGTCATCGCTCTTCGGGTCTGCCAGGTCAGCATGAAACGCGAGCCAGAGTGATGAGCAGGCTCCCGCAGAACCACCGGACGCGCCAATCCGCTTTTTGTCGATATTCCACTCTTCGGCTTTGCTGCGAACAAACTGCAACGCCCGCGCTGCGTCGTGCAGCGGTCCCTTGACCGGGGGAACAACGCCGTCCGCCGTGGCTTCGGGAATGAATCGATATTCCACCGAGGCAACCGAAATCCCTGCCTTCAACATTTCCGGCAGCATCCCCGTCAAACCGCTCAATCGCGCGCCGGCCATCCAGCCGCCGCCGTGAATAAACAAAAGCACCGGTGTTGGCTGCTCCGATTCCGCCTGCCAGAAATGGATCAGCTGTTTCGGATGCGGACCGTAGGAAACATCGTAGTGGGTCGGATTTGGCAACTGCGGGTTTCTCGCCGTGAATTGCTTCGCCTCGGCCTCGCCGATGTTTCGCACAAAAATGTTTCTCCAACGGATTTCACCGCCGTGGGTCTGCAACATGATCGGCCCCTGCGAGGGCAGCGGCTGCTCGCGATCCCAGTAATTCTCCATCACCGCACCTTCCACCACGGCCCGATTGTTCAACCAGACCCAGGTGCGCGCGCCGATCTGGATGATCCGAAACTTGTTCCACTGACCGAAAGGCCGGTCGACGTTGCCGATCGGGTCGCGGCCAAGCGTTCCAGGCGTGTTGTTGAACAAACCGCCGGACCCAAGATGCGGCCGCCGTGTCGGACGCTTCGGATCAAAAGCCTGGGTGTTGTCCCAAATCTGCACCTGCGGGGTGCCGCGCAGATAGATGCCGCTGTCCGCCTTCGGCACGGTCTTGTATTCGATCAGAAACTCAATATCCCCCAGATCCTCGTCTGTCGTGGCGTAGGGTCCGTGTCCATCGTTCACCAGCTCCCCTTTTTCCACCCTCCAATGATCGGCGAATTCATCCAGCATGGCCTTGATCGCCGCCTCGCGCTTTTCGCCCTTCAGCTTGGCGGAGGTGTGGGGATTCAATCCGTGCCAACCGCTCAAATCCTTGCCGTTGAAAAGCGGGCGAAATCCTTTCGGGACCTTGAGTTCGGCGGCGGTCAACGACACGGATGCCGCGAACAGCGACAAGACGACAGTTGGAAGTGACATTTTCATTTGAGGAGCTCGGTTCGACGGAGTCTACGCGCCGACTCTTCGATCAATCAACAGACGATCCCGGCATGCCGGCTGCCCGGTTTTTTCCGCGCTCTTGCCACCGCCGCGTTCGGGTTGCTACGTTTCCGGGCTTTTTACGCTAGGAAATGGACTACAAAAACACGCTGAATCTGCCGCGAACCGACTTCGCGATGAAGGCCGGGCTGGTCGAACGTGAACCGCAACGTCTCGCCTCCTGGACCGACGCGGGCCTCTACGACCGCATCCGCGAAGCCCGGGCGGGCCGCGAGAAATTCGTCCTCCACGACGGCCCTCCCTTCGCGAACGGAGACGTCCATGTGGGAACGGCGCTGAACAAGGTGCTCAAGGACATCATCGTCAAATACAAGACTCTCCGCGGATTCGACGCGCCCTACGTGCCGGGTTGGGACTGCCACGGACTGCCGATCGAGTTCAAGGTCACGCAGCAGATGCGCAAAGATGGCAATGGTGACGCCACCGCCGCCGAGATCCGCACCGCCTGCGAGGAATACGCCCTCAAATACATCGACATCCAGCGCGAGCAATTCAAACGCCTCGGCGTGCTGGGCGAGTGGGACAATCCCTACCTGACGCTCCGCAAAGAGTATGAGGCCGAGGAGCTGCGTTTGTTCGCCGACATCGTCGAGCAAGGCTTCGTCTACCGGGGCAAGAAACCGGTCTACTGGTCCATCCCCTGCCGCACCGCCTTGGCGGAGGCCGAGGTGGAGTATCAGGATCACGTCAGCCAAAGCGTTTACGTCCGCATGCGCTGCGAAGGCGAACCGAACACCTTCGTGCTCATCTGGACCACGACGCCTTGGACTTTGCCCGCAAACCTCGGCATCGCGTTCAACCCCAAGCTGCTCTACTCGCTGGTGATGGCGGATGACGCCGCCTACCTCGTCTGCGACAACCTCATGGGCGAACTTGCCCAAAAGTGCGAGTGGCAGAACTGGCACATCGTCCGTTCGGTAGAGCCTCAGGAATTGCAGTCCATCGTCTACGAACACCCTTTCTGCAAACGAACCGGCAAACTCCACCCGGCCGATTTCGTCGAGGATTCGACCGGCACCGGCTTCGTCCATATCGCGCCCGGCCATGGTGCCGATGACTACCATCTGGGCCTCAACGCGGGCCTGCCGATCTATTCCCCGGTCGATGACGAGGGTTGCCTTGCCCGCACGGCCGACCTGCCCGAGGAGGAACAGATGCCCGACGAAATGGTCGGCAAATCCATCCTTGAAAAGCACGGCGAGAGTGACGCGAACCGCGCTGTCATTCACCAGTTGCGCACGACCGGCGACCTGCTCTGCCACGAGAAATATCACCACAGTTACCCGCATTGCTGGCGCAGCAAAACCGCGATCATCTTCCGCGCCATGGACCAGTGGTTCGTCAAGATTGACCACGAGACGGACGGCTCAACCTTTCGCGAAAAAGCCGTCGCCGAGATCGACGCGGTGAAATGGATTCCGGAGTGGGGCATCAACCGCATCAAGGGCGCGGTCCAATCCCGTCCAGACTGGTGCATCAGCCGCCAACGCTCGTGGGGCGTGCCCATCCCCGTCCTCTATGACGACCAGGGCGAACCACTGCTCGATGCGCGGATTGTCCGCAGGACCGCCGACCTGTTTGAAAAGGAAGGCTCCAATGCGTGGTTCGAAAAATCGATCGAGGATCTCTGGACCGCCGTAAAACCCGAAGACTGGACCGGCCGCGACGCCGTCAAGAAATCCACCGACACCCTCGACGTGTGGATCGATTCCGGCTCATCTTCACGCGCCGTTCTGAAGGCCCGGAAAAACCTGCACCACGGATCCGATGATTCCGCAAACTGGCAGGCCGATGTCTATCTGGAGGGTTCCGATCAACATCGCGGCTGGTTCCAATCCTCCCTGCTCCTCTCCCTCGCCGGCAACGGTGCCGCGCCCTACAAGACCGTGCTGACCCACGGCTTCATGGTCGATGCCGACCGCGAAAAGATCTCCAAGAGCAAGCAAGGCCAGGGCGGCTACGACAAGCCGCAGACATCGGAGGCATACGTCAAAAGGTGGGGTGCCGACATCGTCCGGCTTTGGGTCTCTTCACAGGACTACCGGAACGACATCGTGGTCAGCGAGGAACGAATCAAGAAGGTCGCGGAGTCCTACCGGGCGATCCGCAACACGCTCCGCTACCAGCTTTCAAACCTGTACGACTTCGTCCCCGGCGAAAACACCGTGCCGGATGCGGATCTCGACGGACTTGAATGCTGGATCCTGGGCGAGTTCTCAAAGCTGCAACGCGAAGTGGCCGCAGCCTACGATGCCTACGAATTCCACGTCGTCTACCAGCGCATAACCCGGTTTGTCGAGGTTGAGCTGAGCTCGATCTATCACGACGTCATCAAGGATCGCATGTACACGGACGCCGCCACCTCACCGCGCCGCCGATCGAGCCAGACGGCCCTGCACAAGATGGTTATCGGCCTCTGCGAAATGCTATCCCCCATCCTCGCGTTCACCGCGGACGAGGCCTGGGAGCAGATTCCTGAAAAGCCCGCTGCGTCGGTTCATCTCGCCGAATGGAAAGCGATTGATTTCCCGGAGAACTCCGAATGGAAACGGCTCTTCGACCTGCGCGAAATCGCCCTGCCCGCGCTCGAAAAAGCGCGCCAGGCGAAGGATATCGGCAAGGCGCTCGAAGCCGCCGTTTCGATCACGGCAAAGCCGGATATCGCTCGATTTCCCTCGGCGGAGCTGACCTCCATGCGCGAGCTGCTGAACGTCTCCGCGCTGGACATCCAAGGCAGTGACGATGCGGTGGAACCCGTTGTCACGGTCCGAAAAGCGGATGGTGAAAAATGCGAACGTTGCTGGCATTGGGAAACCACGGTCGGAAACAACGCGGATCATCCCACCCTCTGCGATCGATGCGTTGGAGCGGTCAAACTCTGCGCCGGGTAACACAGCCTACAGCCCAGGGGCAGCGGCCCGGACGGACACTTCCGTGATGGCTTCGCGTATGGCCTTCAGGCGCGCGTCGCCTCCGGGCGTTCCTTCCATCGGCCGCAAGAGGTTTTCGGTTTCCCGTAGCTTCGCCAAAGCGTCCGGCCATCGTTCCGCTCCGATCAAAGCGCGGGCGTGGCCGATCCCCAATCGCGGAAAATCGAAAGGGAAAACCCATGGCACATCCCGATCCGCAGCCTCAACAAAGCATTCGATCGCATCATCGTAACGCCCGCGCACCGTCAACGCCTCGCCCAGATTCAGCAGGGCCAGATTTCGATACTCGCACGGTTCCACACTGTCGGCCATGTGGCTGAAGAAGGTGACGTCGTCGCGCCAATGCTGTTCCTGAACCCGACTCGCGCAGCCCAACGCCACCACGAGCACGGCTCCGACAGCGAAGCTCTTCCTTGACGGGTGGCGGATCGCGAAGGCGACCAGGGCCATGGACCAGATCAGTCCATTCACGATGCCGTAGCGGTCATGCGGATAATGAGGCCGCTCGGTCAGCCCCAGCATCGGCACCAACAGCCCCAGATGCGCGAACCACAGGGCGGCGAGGACCGGCCATTGCCGCCATTTCCAAATCAGGAATCCGCTGACGCCCGTCACCGCGATGGCGCTCAGGATGAATTCCAGATCAAAGGGATGGTTCCAGATCAGCATCGTGTAGACAGGGGACAGATCCGTCGGCAGGAACGGTTTCCAAGCGTAGTAGGCCCAGACGTAGCCCGCTTGCATCAATCTGGCAATGACGCCGAATTCCTCCAATCCGGCCGGCTTGATCCAATAGTCCGTGAAGCGGTATCGCCCGTAGACCGTAAACCCGACCACCGCAGCGGACACGAGAGCATAGGGTATCTTTTGAACGAGCGCATTGCGCGCCCTGTCGTCAAACACCGCGAATCGACGCAGGGGAAAGTGATCCATCGCCAGAAGCATCGCCGGAAAACCGAGCACGATCGGATAGGTCAACACGGCGAGCACGAAGCTAATCACCGACATCCAATAGCACACAGATCGAATTGGCGACTCGTCCCGCTGGGCCCTCAAATAGAACAGCGTCGAAAGCAGCACGAACGCGAGGGCCTGCCCGTATGGCATTCCCGTAACCCACGCCACCGGCTCGACGCGCAACGGATGAAGCGACCACGAAAGCGCACCCAACCCGCAGATCCAGACGGACTCCCTTCCATACCGACCGGCGGCGGCGATCAATTCCCGCAGGAGATGGAAGACGAGAATGGCGTTCGCGCAATGCAACAGGACGTTGGCGAGATGATAGCCGAAGGGATTCAGACCGAAACAGGAGTGAACAACGGCCCAACCGAGCCACGACAAGGGCTTGTATCGAATCGCATGCCCAAAGTCGGTGAACATCCAGGCGAGATTCCCCGACGTAAGGCCCTGCACGTGGGAATTCTCAAAGACGTTCACGTCGTCGTCCCAGTTGAGAAAACCAAACTCCAGCGTCGGTAGAAAGAAGAGGAACGTGATGAGCGCGACCCCGAAACCAACCGCGATCGTCAGTCGTGCGGACACGCGAGCGGCATCGCTGGTTGTATCCATGACCGGCGAGGCGGCGCTCTAGACGACCTTGACCGCGATCCGTTGCATCGCGTTGTTCAGGTAACCCTTGGGATTCCAGCCCGGCACCAGCATCGGCTGCATCACGCCGCGAGCATCCGTCGCCCGCGCCCAAACCTCGTAGTAGCCCTTCTTTGGAAATCGCAGCCCCGCCGTCCAACGCTGCCAGGCATACTTGTTCTTCGGTGCGCTCAATTCCGCCGCCACCCAGGTCGCTCCGAAATCATTGCTGACGTGCATCGCTCGAACGTCCCCATGCCCACTCCACGCGTGCCCTCGCAACGGGAGAACAGAACCGATCGAGGTTTCAATCCCGGTGCCGGGCCGCGTGATAATCGACTTCACCGGCATCTCCTCGATGATCTCCATGTCCTCGTCAGGAACGGAGGTGCCCGGTGCCACCGGATAGCGAGGCACCCGATAAGAACCGCCCGTCATCTTGGCCCCATCATGGACGCGATCCCGCACCGTGATCCGCTTCAACCACTTGCCTCCGGTCGATCCCGGCCAACCCGGACAAATCAGGCGCAGCGGAAACCCGTGGTAGGCCGGCAAGGGTTCGCCGTTCATCTCCCAAGCCAGCAAGGTATGCTCGTCCATGGCCTTGGCGATCGGCACACCCCGCGAAATCGCCTCCTTCGACGGATCGCGACTCAGGTGCAAATCCTCCCCGTAGTAGCCGATGTAGACCGCAGAATCCTTCAAGCCGGCCGCGAGAAGCACGTCACGCAAACGCACGCCGCGATATTGAGAACATCCGACCGCTCCGAGCGTCCACTGATTCCCCTTCGCGGGCGGATTGAATCCCGCACGGCCATTGCCGCCGCATTCGATCACCAACGCGGCGGAAACGGGCTCAAAGCGATTCTTCAAATCCGCGAGGGACAAGGCGAGCGTCTGTTTCACCTCACCGTCAATGGTCAGAGTCCAACCTGCAGCGTCCTGCCGCCACGCCCGCTCCGGCATGATCCCGTTGTTGCGGACAAAATGCCGGTCATTGGGCGTGATCTCGTCGTCCAAAAGCGTCACCGGCGTCTCGGCGTTTTCCGGCCGGTCTCCCAGCACGCGAAGCCCACGCTTCCCCTTCAGCAGTCCTGCGTCCGCCGCCTGGGCCAGCGCTTCGGGCAGGACTCCGCGCGGCAGATTGCCCGCAAATGGAATCGGACCGCCCAGCGCTCCGACCAGGGACGCCAGACCGGTCGCCTTCAAAAATTCCCGTCGTCCCGAATCCGTTGCCAATACGCCGTGTTGGGTCTTCATGATCAGTTGATAGCCCCCGGAGCCTACGAGGCGCGGTGTCCAAAACAAATCGAAAATGCCTCTCCAAACAACGCCAACCCAGAATGGCGTTGACGTGCCCCGCGCGAACCCGGAATTGTGCCCGCTTTATGAGCAAGATTTCCCGCGCATTGCTTTCCGTTTCGGACAAAACCGGATTGGTCCCCTTCGCCACCACCCTTGCCGAGGCCGGCGTCGAACTGATCTCCACCGGCGGCACGGCGAAAGTGCTTCGGGAGGCGGGGCTCGCCGTCAAGGACATCAGCGAGCACACCGGATTTCCGGAAATGCTCGACGGCCGGGTAAAGACCCTGCATCCGAAGGTTCATGGAGGTCTGCTTTACGTGCGCGACAACGCCGAGCATGAAAGCGCCGTCGCCGAACACGGGATCTCCCCGATCGATTTGGTGGTGGTGAATCTTTATCCCTTCGAGCAAACCGTTGCAAAACCGGACGTCACGCTGGAAGACGCAATCGAGAACATCGACATCGGCGGCCCCTCGATGCTGCGCAGCGCGGCGAAGAATCATGACAGCGTCACGGTCGTGATCGATTGGGCCGACTATGCCCAAGTCGCGCAGGAGGTTCGTGCAAACGGACAAACCTCCCTCGAACTCCGCCGACGTCTCGCCGCCAAGGTCTACGCCCGCACCGCACGCTACGACGCCGCAATCGCCGACTTTCTGGCCAAAGCCTATGACGTTCCCGAACCTGCGGGCGAACACCCCGCCCCCCCGGAACTCTTTCTGCGATCACCTAAAGTGCAGACGCTTCGTTATGGCGAAAACCCCCACCAAGGCGCCGCGTTGTATGGACGTTTTGAGGAATATTTCAACCAGCTCCACGGCAAGGAACTGTCCTACAACAACATCCTGGACCTCACCGCTGCCGCAAACCTCATCGCCGAATTCGACGGGGAAGCCCCGACACTGGCGATTCTCAAGCACATGAATCCCTGCGGCGTCGGGCAGTCGAGCGACCTGCGCGGGGCCTGGGACAAGGCTTTCGCCACGGACAAACAAGCGCCTTTCGGCGGCATCATCGCGGTCAATTCTCCAATGGACGCCGCTTGCGCCGAGGCGATCTCCGAGATCTTCAGCGAGGTGATCATCGCGCCGGATTTCCGCCCCGAGGCCTTGGAGATATTGAAGAAGAAGAAAAACCTCCGGCTTCTCAAGACCCTGAAGAACCCTCTGACCGCGACCCCGTGGGATGTCCGCAGTGTCGGCGCGGAATCCTACCTGTGGCAGGAACGCGATCTCCGGCGAACAAGCGCCGGCGACTTGAAGACCGCCACCAAACGCGCTCCGTCAGACGACGAATTGCGGGCGATGCTCTTCGGCTGGCGCATCGTGAAGCACCTCAAGAGCAACGCGATCCTTTACGTCGGACCGGATCGCACCCTCGGCGTCGGCGCGGGGCAGATGAGCCGAGTGGATTCCAGTCGGATCGCGGTCTGGAAGGCCGGTGAGGCGGGTCTTTCCCTCAAGGGCAGCGTGGTCTGCAGCGACGCGTTCTTCCCGTTCCCGGACGGACTCGTGGCCGCCGCCGAGGCGGGTGCCACCGCCGCCATTCAACCGGGCGGTTCCGTGCGCGACGATCAAGTCATCGCGGCCGCGGATGAGCGCGACGTGGCGATGGTCTTCACCGGCGCCCGGCATTTTCGGCATTGAGCACGGGAATGTTCCGCGATTGAATCGACACTCCATTCGGGTTCGGAAAAGAAAGACACAGACCGAAAATCATCATGCAGATAAAGCAACTCGCATTCGCCCTCGTGATCGCCTTCGGCCTCAGCCTTCCGCTGTCCGCAGCGGACAAAGCGAAGAAGGACGCCGCAAAAAAGCCGGAAGCCAAACCAAAGGAAACCTCTGTCTTCGCGGACAAGAATCTGGAAAAAGCCGTGCGTCGTCAGGTTTTCGCCAAACGCGACAACAACGAGCCGCTCACCGCCGCCGACGTGGCGCAGGTGGCGATCGTGACGGGTCGCGGGCTCGGCATCAAAAGCCTCGCCGGATTGGAACATTGCCGCGCCCTCGCCTCCCTTGACCTGTCAGACAACGCCATCGTCGATCTCACGCCCATCGAGGGACTTCCCCGTCTTCAGCAATTGATCCTGAACACGAACAAGATCGTGTCCATGGCCCCGCTCAAGGCCAACACAGCGCTTCAATACATCGACCTGAACGCCAACGCCGTGAAAGATATCGCTCCGCTTGCCGGACTCACCAATCTGGCCGTGCTTTATTTGTCGGACAACGAGGTGAAAGACATCCGCCCGGTCACGGGACTCCCCAAGCTCCACTCGCTCTATATCGACCGAAACGGATTGGCGAAGATCACCGGACTCGACCGCTTGCGATGGCTGAGTTCCTTCTCCGCCGCCGGCAATCAAATTGCGGATATCGGCCCGCTCGGCGGCCTTGAAAACCTTTCCTTCCTTTTTCTTGAGAACAACAAAATCGCCGATCTGGGGCCGCTGCTCGCGTCACTGAAAAAGGACTACGAAGGCGAGCAACGATTCGCCCCTTACCTGAATATCCACCTGAAGGGCAATCCGCTGGGCAAGTCGGCGCTTGAACAGATTGAACAATTCAAGAAACGGCATCACACGCGCTTCAAATAGCTGCCAATCCGTGATGCCTCATTGAAGTAGGACACCGAAACGTTGTTGCGTT
>JADHOF010000142.1 GCA_016779125.1 Verrucomicrobiia bacterium
CAGAGCTGGTAGCTGGCGAGCAAGCCGAGGTGCTGGAAGGGCTCCGAGGTGATACCGTAGGAACGGGTGTAGTTCGGATTGTCGCCAACGTTGGCAACTTCGTAACCGATGATCGTGTCGAAGACACCCATCGTGAGCACGAGGCCATTGCCGACAGGGGCGTTCAATTGAACGTTGGCCTGCTTGATGGCAACACCGCTGGCGACACCACCTGCGGGGGCAGCGCCGGCACCAATGGTGTTACCCAACTGCGCGCCAGCAGGACCCGCCCACAGCTCGACATTGTATCCGGCGGACCATTCACCTTCATCAAGAGGCTTGGCGATTTTGAGATCGACCACGTCCAAGTTGAATCCGTCAGTCGGCTGCATGAACGAAACTGCGGCCGGAGCCATCACGTTCGGAGCCCAGTTGACGGAGGTGCTGACATAACCGCTGATTTGAGTGCCGGAAACTGCGGTGAGCAAATTGCTGCTCGGAGCTTCTTCGGCCTGCGTTACTGCGCCGAATCCCACCACACCGGTGGCGAGAAGAGCGCGTGTCCATTGATTGATCTTCATATTAGTCTCAGTTCCTCCTGCTAAGGATTTACTTCTGTCTGATTGGTTTTGTTTAACTAGTTAAAATGCGGCCAAAAACCGTTTGACCGCACACCACTCGGTGCATCTGGGGGCGCTTATTAGGCAAAATTCTGAGGCTTGTCCATCACTTTTTTGGCAAAAAACTCCCATGAATAAAGGTCATTTCGCGAATGATTCAGTTCGATTTCCCTTCTTTTGATGTGCATACGTATCACTTGGATTTCATTTTGAAGACGAAGGTCCACATCTTGTGGTCCGGATCGCGTCTAGGATCGAAGCAGCACAAAATGTGATCACCGAGACATCGAGACTGCGTTTGCTGGCGAAAGCATTCCATCAGAAAACCTGTTCATTACTGGAATATTTTACCTCTGGATTAGGCAATCTTTTAACCTACGATCGCGCGGACGAGAAATTGTGACCCAATCTCGATTTGCAACCAAAGTGGAAGGCGGTGCCCGTTTGGCCGTTCGAATCCAACCGAATGCCGGTCGAAATCAGATCTGCGAAGTCGTTGATGACGAGCTACGGATCCGAATCGCGGCTCCGCCGGTTGACTCTGCGGCGAATCGGGAATTGATCCGTTTTCTGGCAAAATCCTTGCGTTGCCCGAAATCCGCCATCCAGTTGGTCAGGGGCGAGAAATCGCGGCACAAGTTGCTTGAAATCCGGGGGCTGGCCGTCGGGCAGATCGTTGCCGCGATGGGGTGACCGGGTTGGCTTCGCGGGTGATTTCTCGTTTTCCAGGTAACAGTATTTATTTGTTTTCAAAAGGGGGCCTCCCTAGCGTCGTCGGCAGGAATTCATGGGTCTTTCCCGCCAGACCGATGAGTTCGCCTTCGACCAACGCCGTCATTCTATGAGCACGCAACCCCTGACATCTGCGGAATTGTCGGATCTGACCGCCGATCTCCATCGTCTCTCCCGCAACCTTTGGTGGACCTGGAACCAACACCCGCAGGAGATTTTTCAGGAACTGTCCCCGCGGGCCTGGCAAAACCTTTATCATAATGCCGTCGCCGTCCTGCATGAGTTGTCCGACGCAGAACTCCGGGTCCGGCTGCAGGATCCCGATCTGGCGACGAAGGTTCGGAGCGTGATCGAAGATTTCGACTCCTACCTGACCAGCGGGTCCACGTGGGCGCACCGGCACGCACCGGAGCTGCAGGCGAATCCCGTCGCCTATTTTTCAGCGGAATTCGGCTTTCACGAAACACTGCCGGTGGCGGCCGGCGGGCTTGGCATTCTCGCGGCGGACCACGCGAAATCTGCCAGCGATCTTGGAATTGGTTTTTGCGGAATCAGCCTCTTTTACCGCGAAGGCTATTTCCAGCAGGCGATCAACCACGAAAACTGGCAGACCGAGTACTATTCGACGCTGCATCCCGAGAAGCTTCCGCTGGAGCCGGTGATCGGTGCCGACGGGGAGCCGATCGTGTGCTCCGTGCGAATCGCGACGAGCGACGTGAATTTCATGGCCTGGCAGGCCAACGTGGGCCGGGCAAAGGTCTACTTCCTCGACACGAACCTGCCGGAAAACGAACCGCACCATCGGGATCTTACGCTGCGGGTCTACGGCGGGGACACCTCCACTCGAATCATGCAGGAGATTCTGCTCGGTGTCGGCGGGATTCGTCTGATGCGCGCTCTGGGGATCGAGCCTTCCGTCTTTCACATGAACGAGGGACACGCCGCCTTCCTGACGTTGGAGCTCGCGCGCGAACGGGTCGCCGCAGGCGAATCTTTCGGGGACGCGTGGGCGGCACTCAAGGAGCGGTGCGTCTTCACCACGCACACGCCCGTTGAAGCCGGACACGACCGATTCTCCTCGGATCTGATGAACTACGCAGCGAAGAGCTTCGTCGAGCCGCTCCAACTCTCCTTCGACAAACTGATGGCTTTGGGCCGGGTCAATCCGGACGACGCCGGCGAACCTTTCTGCATGACGGTGCTCGCCCTCAAGGGCAGCCGCGCAGCCAACGGGGTCAGCGAACTCCACGGCCGGATCAGCCGTGAAATGTGGCAGGGCCTCTATCCCGGCAAATCGGTCGAAGAAGTGCCGATCGGGCATGTCACAAACGGCGTTCATGTCGCCGGCTGGATGAAAGGGACCGCCCGTGCCTTCTGGCGCAAGAAGCTGAAAGTCGCGGAGGGTGCGGCGGAGGGCAACACGGCCTTCTTCCGGGTGGACTGGGAGCGCGAGGTGAACGAGCAGCGCTTCTGGGACAAGATCGCGGACCCGGAATTTGTGTCCGACGAGGAGCTATGGTCGCTCCGCTATCACCTGCGGCGAGAGTTGATCGAATTCTGCCGCCGTCGTCTGTTGATCCAAAACCAGCGTGTCACCGCGGGCGATTACATCACCCATGACAGCATGTTGAATCCCGACGCGCTGACCATCGGCTTCGCCCGACGCTTTGCCACCTACAAGCGCGCACCGCTGATCTTTGACCAGTTCGAGAACATCATCCGCCTGGTCAAGGACAGCGATCGCCCGGTTCAGTTCATCTTCGCCGGAAAGGCCCATCCGCGCGATGATCACGGCAAGCGCTTCATCCAGAAGATCATTCACCTGAGCAAGTACAGCGAGCTCAAGGGACACCTCTTTTTCCTCGAGAACTACGACGTCCATGTCGCCCGCCAAATGATCTCCGGATGCGACATCTGGCTGAACAATCCGCGCCGGCCGCTCGAGGCTTCCGGCACCAGCGGCATGAAGGCCGTCGTTCACGGCTGTCTGAACTTCTCCATTCTCGATGGCTGGTGGCGCGAGGCCTACAACGGCGAAAACGGATTCGCCATCGGACCCGATTCCCACCCCGACACCATCGAGGAGCAGGACCGCGTCGACAGCGAGAATCTCTACACCGCTTTGGTGAACGAGGTCATCCCGGCCTTCTACGATCGCGACGCCAACGGCGTCCCCCGCGCCTGGCTGCGCCGCATTCGGAACAACTTCCGCACCATGGCCGCCAAGTACAACACCTGGCGCATGGTGCGTGAATACACCGAAAATTACTACCTGACGAAGTAGCGCCCCGCATTTGTGCCGACCGACATCAAAAACCTGTCCCGCGCCGAGCTCACCGCCTGGTTCGTCGAGCGGAAGCTCCCCGTCTATCGCGTCGACCAGCTCCTCCAGTGGCTATACGAACGTCGCGTCACCGGATGGGACCAGATGACCAATCTTCCCAAGTCCCTGCGGGAGACCTTGGCCGACGAGTTTTCACTTCACACCCACACGCTGGCCGGTGTTGAGGGATCCAGGGACACAACGCAGAAGTCGCTTTGGCGGCTCCGCGACGGCGCCTTCATCGAGAGCGTCCTGATTCCCGCCAACCCGGCTCTTTTTGGCGAGGCCGCCGACCGACACACGCTGTGCGTCTCCACCCAGGTCGGGTGCGCCTACGGATGCAAGTTTTGCGCCTCGGGACTCGACGGCTGGAAACGGAATTTGGAGCCGGCCGAGATCATCGAGCAGGTTCTCAGCACGGAACGGCTTCAATCGAAGTCCACCTCGGAGGAGCCCGACCACGCGCGGACGACGTCCCCCAGGCTGGTGAACAATCTCGTCATCATGGGCATGGGCGAGCCCCTGGCAAACTACGACAACCTCATCAAGGCCCTGAAAATCCTGAACACCGAATACCACATCGGTGCCCGCAAAATCACGGTCTCGACCAGCGGCCTCGCCCCGGAGATTCGCCGGCTCGCCGATGAACCCCATCAATTCCGACTCGCGATTTCCCTCCATGGTGCGACGGACGAGGTCCGCTCCCGCATCATGCCGGTGAACCGCAAGTATCCGCTGGAGGTGCTCACCGAGGCCTGCGCCTACTACCAGCGCCGCAAGGGGAAGATGATCACCTTCGAGTACATCCTCATCGCGGGTGTCAACGATCACCCGGACCAGACCGGACCGCTGGCCGATCTCAGCCGGCGTCTTCACGCCAAGGTCAACCTCATCCCCTACAACAAGGTGGAAGGCCTCCCGTGGGAAAGGCCGACCGAAGCGGCTCAGGATGCCTTCGTCGAAGCGCTTCGGCAGCGCGGGGTCACCGCGACACTGCGTCGGGAAAAAGGTCACGACATCGCCGCCGCCTGCGGCCAGCTTCGGCTCAAGAATTCCACGACGACGGACGAGATCCGGATTCCCTCCCCCACCCAATAATGGCTAAATCCCCGGCGCAATGATCGCCCTGCTTGATTACGGTGCCGGCAACCTGCGCAGCGTCGAAAAGGCCCTGTGCAAGGTCGGTGCCGAAGTGGAAGTCCTCAAGACCGCCGACCGGCTGTCCGAAGCCCGCGCCTGCGTCCTTCCCGGCGTCGGTGCGTTCGACGACTGCATGAACGCCATGCGACGCCAGGAGCTGGAGTCCGGCATCAAGGACTTCATCGCGTCGGGGCGACCCTTCCTGGGCATCTGCGTCGGCTACCAGGCTCTCTTTGAAAAAAGCGAGGAGTTCAACTCCTGCGCTGCCGGGCTCCACGTCTTCGACGGCAAGGTCATCCGCTTCCCCGATCAACCGGGATTAAAAGTCCCCCAGATCGGTTGGAATCAGGTCGAACTGGTGCAACCCGGATGTCCGCTGTTCGCCGGTATTGAGGACGGCACCTATTTCTATTTCGTCCACAGCTATCATCCCCAGCCGGCGGACGAATCCATTGTGGTCGGACGTACGGACTACGGGCGCAAATTCGCCTGCGCGGTCCATCGCGACAACGTATTCGCCACCCAGTTTCACCCGGAAAAAAGCCAGACGGCCGGCCTGCAACTCCTGACCAATTTCGTGAATCTGGCCTGAACGCGAAAGGCGCGCCAACGTTCTCAGTTTCTGGGACTGACCCCTTCGGGGCGTTGGACGCGGGTGTCGTGCTGCGCCAGGGCGGGGTCGGGATTGGGGTGATCGAGCGTGTAGTGCAGACCGCGACTCTCGTTTCGCTGAAGGGCGCACTCGACGATGAGTTCGGCAACCGTGGCGAGATTGCGGAGTTCCAACAGGTCCGAGGTGACGTTGAAGTCCCAGTAGTACTGTTGGATTTCCTCCCGCAGAAGTTCGATCCGCTTACGGGCGCGTTCGAGGCGCTTTGTGGTGCGGACAATGCCCACGTAGTCCCACATGGTCCGGCGTAGTTCGTCCCAGTTGTGCGAGACGACGACGAGTTCGTCCGGATCGTGAGCGTTTCCCCTGCGCCAGCCCGGAATCTCCGGGCACGCGTGGGCTCCTCGGCGCGCCACCGCCAGCCGGGCCGCGCGCTCGGCGCAGACCAGCGCTTCGAGCAGGGAATTGCTGGCGAGTCGATTGGCTCCGTGAAGGCCGGTGCAGGCCACTTCGCCCACGGCGTAAAGCCCGTCGATTCCGGTTTCCCCGTCGAGGTTGGTGACCACGCCTCCGCACTGGTAATGGGCTGCGGGCACGACGGGGATGGGTTCCTTGGTGATGTCGATGCCGAAGCGCAGGCAGTTTTGGTAGATGTTCGGAAAGCGCTCGATCAGGAAAGGCGCGGGTTTGTGGGTGATGTCAAGATGCACGCAGGCGCTGCCGGTTTTCTTCATCTCGGCGTCGATGGCGCGGGCGACGATGTCGCGGGGAGCGAGCGACTTCAGTTCATGATAGCGGTCCATGAATTGCTGGCCGTCGAGTCCCGTAAGGACGCCGCCCTCGCCGCGAACGGCTTCGGTGACGAGAAAGGATTTGGCACGCGGATGATACAGGCAGGTGGGATGGAACTGGATGAACTCCATGTTCGCGACCGGCACGCCAGCGCGGTAGGCCATCGCGACGCCGTCGCCGGTCGCGATGTCCGGGTTTGTGGTGTAGAGGTAGACTTTCCCGCAGCCGCCGGTCGCGAGCAGGACCTGATCCGCTGAAAACGTTTCCACCTCGCCGGTCAGTTGATTCAGCACGTAGACGCCGAGGCAGCGGTTGGGTCCGGTGTCCCCGAGCTTCGCGGTGGTGATGAGGTTGATGGCGAAGTGGTCCTCAAACCATTCGACCGTTCCGTGGCTGTTCACGGCGTTCAACAGGGACGATTCGATCGCCCGGCCTGTGGCGTCCTTCGCGTGCAGGATGCGGCGTTTCGAGTGGCCGCCCTCCTTGCCCAGATCGAACTCGCGGGTGCCGTCGGCACCGGGGATCTCGCGCTCGGAGAATTCCATGCCGAGAGCCATCAGCTCCGCCACGCGCGCCGGGCCTTCCTCGACGATGGCCCGGACGACCGCCTCCTTGCAAAGGCCGGCCCCGGCATTGAGCGTGTCCGCGACGTGCATTTCAACGGAGTCCTCCTTGCTTGTGACGGCCGCGATGCCGCCCTGCGCGTAGTTGGTGTTGGACTCGGCACGATGCTTCTTAGTGATCACGGCCACGCGACCATGCGGCGCGACCTTCAGTGTGTAGAAGAGCCCCCCGATGCCGCTGCCCAGAACGAGGAAGTCGAAGTGTCTATGTTTGGATGCCATCGTCGTGGTCGGGGGTCAGAGCCGCTCGTTGTCGATCAACCGGGCTCGGCTGAAGCGGGCGGCCAAAGCCATCCGGGTTCCGGATGAAACGGTGCGGACGGGTTCCAGTGTGTCCGGGTGGAAAAATTCGACGTAGTCCAGCTTCGCCAGCGGTGCGGTCTTGAAAACGCGGCGGATCCCGGAGCGGAGTTTGGCGGCGGAAACGCTACCGGCCGCCCGGACTGCGGCCCGGGCGGCTCGCAGCGAGCGGTAGAGAACGTCCGCCTGTGCCCGTTCGGCGGGCGAGAGGTTGGCGTTTCGCGAACTCATGGCCAGACCGTCCGCTTCGCGAACGGTCGGCGCGACGGTGATCTTCACGGCCATGTTCAGGTCCCGGACCATGCGCCGAATGATCGCCGCCTGCTGCCAGTCCTTGGCTCCGAAAATCGCGACGTCGGGCCGGACGATATTGAACAGCTTTGCGACGACGGTGGTGACTCCGCGGAAGTGGGTCGGGCGCGAGCCGCCTTCCATGGAGGCGGAAAGGTTTTCCTCGTTCACATAGGTGGAGTAGCCGCCGCGTTCCCGGTCGGGATACATGCTGGAATCCGACGGCATGAAGACCACATCGACTCCGGCGGCGCGGCAATCCGCGAGATCGCGATCAAGCGTCCGGGGATAGGCGTCGAGATCCTCGTTTGCGGCGAACTGGGTGGGGTTCACGTAGATGCTGACCACAACGCGCCCGCCCGGGCCGACCTGTTTTCTGGCCTTGTGTACCAGGCTCATGTGACCGGCGTGCAGGCAGCCCATCGTGGGCACCAGCGCAACGCGGGTTCCGCTCCGCCCGCATTCGGCGGCGTATCGTTGCATGGCTGTAACCTTGGAAATCTTGCGCACGATGGCTTGGTCGATCGGGAAAACGTCGGCTCAAAAATCGAATCGGAGCGCCGCTGTCCGGCTGCCGGCCGCCAGTTCGGCGCCGGGGGGCACGTCCACGAGAGCGTTCGCCACAGCCAGGGAATGCAACATGTGGGAACCTTGGACGCCGGCGGATCGGGCGACACCGTCATCGCCCACCCGCACGCGCATGAAGTGGCGCCGATCCCCGCGGTTCGCCAGACTTTCCCCGAGCGTGACGGATTGGATTGGGAGCGATCTGTCGCGCGCGCCTTGCCAGTGAAGAAGGGCCGGGCGCACGAGCAGGAGAAAGGTGACGAAGGCGGATACGGGATTTCCGGGCAACCCGAACAGATAACCGTTGTTCACCCGGCCGAACACAAAGGGCTTCCCGGGTTTGATGGCGACTTTCCAAAAATCCAACGAACCGCCCAAGGATTCAAAAGCTCCCTTCACGTGATCGTGGTCACCCACCGAAACGCCGCCGCTGGTGATGACCGCGTCGAACTCCTTGAAGGCCTTGCCGAGGGCATCGCGGGTCGCTTCCAGGGTGTCGGCGACCAGGGGCATGATCTCCGCGTCGCCCCCGGCACGCCGGACAAGCTCGGCCAGCATGCCGCGATTGCTTTCGAAGATCTGTCCCGGCGCGAGGCTCGCATTCGCCTCACAAAGTTCGTCCCCGGTGGCGAGCAGCGCCACTCTCGGGCGGCGGCTGACGGATAGTTCGGCGACACCGGCCGCCGCAAACAGATTCAGCATGCCCGGGGAGACGACGGTCCCGGGCTCGCCGATCTGTTGTCCGCACCGCACATCCTCCCCGCGCAGTCGGACATGCTCGAAAGGTCTCGCGGGCTCCAAGATCGTCACCGTGTCTCCGTCGCGTCGCGTGTCTTCCTGCATCACAACCGCGTCGGCACCGTGCGGCAGAGGGGAACCGGTAAAGATGCGAATGCCTTGTCCCTCGCAAAGCTCTCCAGAAAAGGCGCGGCCGGCCGGGACTTCACCGATCACCCGCAGCTGCGCGGGCTGGCCGGTGGAAGCGGTCGCGACGTCGGCTGAACGGACCGCATAGCCGTCCATCGCCGAGTTGTCGAAGGCCGGAAGATCGACCTTCGCGTGAAGGGGAGCGGAGAGAATCCGGCCGGCGGAGGCGGCGACGGGAAGGGCTTCCGACGGCAGCGGATCAAGCGCGGCGTGGATCCGGCTGAGGGCGTCTTCCAGCGACAGCATGGCGGGGGTGGTTAATGGTTCGCCGTCAGTTCGGCGACCTGCTCGAAGGTCGAGACGCCCTCGCGCACCTTGTCGAACGCCACATCGCGCAGCGTTTTCATTCCCTCGGTGATGGCGACCTTCGAGATCTCGGACGCGCTGACGCGTTGGATGATGAGCTTGCGGATCTCGTCGGACACGCGCATCGCCTCAATGATCGCGACGCGACCCGAGTAGCCGGTCTGTTTGCAGCGCTCGCACCCGATCCCGCGGAACATCTGAAAACCGGCGAAGTCCTGCGGCTTGACGCCGAGTTGTTGAAAGACCTCGCCGGGAGGGGAGAAGGGTTCCTTGCACGCCGGGCAGACGCGTCGCATGAGCCGCTGGGCGCAGGCGAGGATGACGGCGGAGGAGATAAGGAAGGGAGCGATGCCCATGTCGTCGAGCCGCGAAATGGCACCGGCGGCGTCGTTGCAGTGCATCGTGGAAAGCACTTGGTGTCCGGTGAGCGCGGACTCGACGGCGATCTCGGCGGTTTCCTCGTCCCGGATCTCCCCGATCATGATGATGTCCGGGTCCTGCCGGAGAATGGATCGCAAGGCGGCCGCGAAGGTGAGCCCGATCTCTTTCTTGACCGGCACCTGATTGATTCCCGCGATCTGAAACTCGATCGGATCTTCGACCGTGATGATGTTGTCGTGCGGGCTGTTCAGCTCGTTGAGCACGGAGTAGAGCGTCGTGGTCTTGCCGGAGCCTGTCGGCCCCGTGACCAGCATGAGACCGTGCGGGGCCCGGATTGCCTCCTCGAATCGTCCGAAGGTGTGGCTGTCCATGCCGAGTTTGCGCAGATCGGCCTGGAGGTTCGATTTGTCCAGAATACGCATGACGCATTTCTCGCCATGCGCGGTGGGGAGAAATGATACGCGGAGATCAATGTCGCGACCGGCCACGCGCATGCGCATGCGGCCGTCCTGCGGCAGCCGGCGCTCGGCGATATCGAGGCTCGACATGATCTTGAGCCGGGAGGTGAGCGCGAGTTGGAGATTCTTGGGCGGCGGGGTGACCTCCATGAGTGCGCCGTCGATGCGGTAGCGCAGCCGGACCATCTTCTCGAAGGGCTCGATGTGAATGTCGCTGGCCCGGTCACGGATGGCCTGCACCAGAATCACGTTGGCGAGTTTGATGACCGGGGCGTCCTCTCCGGCGGCGGCGAGGTCGTCCGGATCGACGGTGTCATCGGATTGATCGATGAGGGTCGCGTCGTCGGCATCGGCGTCGAGCTCCGCCTGCTGCTTGATGATGTCCTCGATGGAGCCCTCGCGGGAGGCTTCGAGCTGGTTGATCTTGTCGCCGAGAGCCTTTTCGGAGGCGATCATCGGCACGACCTCGAGCTTGGCGACACGACGGACGTCGTCGAGCGCGAGGACGTTCAAGGGGTCGGCCATGGCCAGGAACAGCTTGGAGCCGACGCGGGCCACGGGCAGCACCTTGAAGTTGACCGACATCTCCTTCGGGATGAGGGCGATCACCTCGGGCGGAATGCCGACCTTGGCGACGTTGACGGGCGGCACGTTGAGGACGCGGCCCATGGCGACAACCATGTCCAGGTCGCTCACGTAGGCCTTGTCGATGAGGAGCTTGAGGAGGCGCGTGCCTTCCTTCTTCTGAAGCGTCAACAGTTCCTCGACCTGCGCCGTGGTGAGGAGACTGTCCTCGATCAGTGCGTCGGCGATTCGTTCGCCAAATGATTTCACCGGGGTCATGCGGCTGGGCTATCGGAAAATCTTGCGGATGGTTTTGACGAGTTCCGGAGGCGAGGCCAG
>JADHOF010000143.1 GCA_016779125.1 Verrucomicrobiia bacterium
TTCCACATTTGACCTACCGGTCGTGACCAAGGACGCGCTGGCCGGGAAGCACGGCGAATACGAGATCGTCCTGGCCAATCCGCCCTTCGGCAAGAAGAGCAGCGTGACCATCGTCAACGAGGCGGGCGAGTCGTCCAAGGAATCGCTCATCATCAACCGCGACGATTTCTGGGCGAGCACGAGCAAGTGCAAGCTGCACTGGCACCGCAGTTCAATTTCCTCCACCACCTCTTCGCCATCCTCAAGCAACATCAACGCGCGGCGGTGGTGTTGCCCGACAGCGTGCTCTTCGAAACCGGCGTTGGCGAAACCATCCATTGCGAACTGCTCAAGCAGGCGGACATGCATACGTAGCTGCGTCTGCCCACCGGCATCTTCTACGCGCAAGGCGTGAAGGCCAACGTTCTGCTCTTCGATCGAAAACCCGCGCAGGAAAAGCGGCGGAGGCAGAAAATTTGGATCAGCGATCAGCGCACGAACCTCCATTTCAGGCTCAGGGAAAACACCTGAAGCGCAGCGACCTCGAGGAACTGCTGTGTGCGGAGTGGCCGATTTGAAATCCTTGCTCAGCGCCGAATCCCTGCTTCACCGTTCCCAGCGGAGCTTTCTCTCCGCATCCGTGATCTTCTGATCGTTGATGCTCGCGTAGCGCTTGGCCATGTAACCGTGCTCGTCGAACTCCCAGTTCTCGTTGCCGTGGCTGCGCCACCATTGGCCGGTCTCGTCGTGCCACTCGTATTCGAAGCGCACAGCGATGCGGTTGCCGGTGAAGGCCCAGAGCGATTTCTTCAGGCGATAGTCATGCTCCTTCGCCCACTTGCGGGTCAGGAAAGCAACAACCTCGGCGCGACCGTGGAGAAATTCCGCACGGTTGCGCCACTCCGTGTCGGGTGTGTAGGCAACCGAGACGCGCTCAGGATCGCGACTGTTCCAGGCGTCCTCGGCCATCTGGACTTTTTGCCTGGCTGTTTCCTCCGTGAAGGGCGGGATTGGCGGGCGTGGGTTCATGGTGTGAGCAGTTTGAGTTGGGATTCGAGTTCGGCAATGCGCATCTTGAGCGGGGCGACGGTGGCTTCAACTTCGGCGGCGGTGAAGCGCGGGGTGATGAACTTGGGGCAGTTCCAGTCGTAGGACAAGACGTCGATAACAAAGATGCGCTCCACCTTCGCGTTCGGGAAATGGTTTCAAGCACGGAAGGGGCTCCGGCAGGTAGGGCGCTCAGTCCCTTGAGCGCCGCCCTTGAAGCCGTATCAAAGCAACCGCGATCACATGGGTGTCCGGGACACGTTTGAGTCCATCGGACGCTCCAGTGTCACCGCTTTCCCATGAGGGCGTTTTCGGGTGCGCGCGTGAATCGCGAGGACGGCGGCCAAGGGACTGGCCGCCCTACCGGTTGAGCTTCGCGTTCGAGAATTGGTTTCAAGCACGGAAGGGACTCCGCTAGGTAGGGCGCTCAGTCCCTTGAGCGCCGCCCTTGAAGCCTTGTCAAAGCAATCGCAATCGCTTGGGTGTCCGGACACGTTTGAATCCATCGGGCGTTCCAGTGTCACCGCTTTCCCATGATGACGTTTTCGGGTGGAAGTGTGAATCGCGAGGACGGCGGCCAAGGGACTGGCCGCCCTACCGGTTGAGCTTCGCGTTCGGGAAATGGTTTCAACCACGGAAGGGGCGGAAGACACGGAAGCTGCTCCACCAGCGGCCGCTCATTGCGAACTTCGATCAAACTGTTGGCCCCGGTGTTGGAACTGCGGATCGGATGGGCGTGCCCCTCGCTCGTGTTCCTTGTCGGTGCCAGTGGCAATGGCCGTGTCCAACACCTCGCAGCGGCACGCCCCCCCCTTTCGATCAGCGAACCCTGCCTCCAATTTTGGTCACACACTGGCGAAACGGTGGATTCTTTCACCCTGTCGCTTGGGACAAAGCGGTATTGCCGTCGCGCCTCATACCATGGACCTTAGTCCCGTCACGCTGGCGCGAAGCCCCGCCCGACCGCCGGCATCTGATTTTAACCCAACCATTCCCGAACCGGAGAAAGCACTATGGCCCAGGCAATCATGGATCCCGAACAGGTGCGGCGCTTCGCCGAAGAACTCAACCGCTTCAACGGCGAGCTGCAGAACCGGATGAGCGCCCTGACCGTCCGTTTCAAATCGCTCGGCGATTCGTGGCAGGACCAGGAATACGAAAAGTTTTCCGAGGAGTTTCTCCAAACCATGAAGACGGTGAAGAAGTTCGCCGAGGCCAGCAGCCGCTTTTCCCCCTATCTCCTCCGGAAAGCCCAGCGCATCGAGGAATACCTGCAACAGCGCTGATCATGTCCGACGTCGCCCGCGTCAGTTCGATTCCCGCCATCACCCGCTTCCTCGGGGCGCTGCGAGGCTTCACGAGCAAGGCGCGCATCACGATCGACGACGTTTCCGACGACGTTCGCAAGACCCGCCAATGGCTGGAGTCCGAGCGCCTGCCCCACTGGCGGCACGAGGTTCGGGAATGTCAAAAGAAGCTCGAAGCCGTCCGGCAGGAACTCTTCTCCGCCCAGATCTCCGGCGTCGGAGCGGACACCCAGTTTCAACAGGGCGCGGTCAACCGGGCTCAGCGCGCCCTGACCGAGGCGGAACGAAAGCTCAAGCTCACAAAAAAGTGGATGCGGGACTACGACCATGTGGTCGGCCCGGTAAGCCGGCAGCTGGACAAGATGGACGCGATCCTCGTCGGAATGATGCCCCGCGCCTACGCGCGCCTGAACGAGATGATCAAATCCCTGGAGGCCTACGCCGCCGTCACCGCGCCCACGCCAAACGAGCTTCCAAAGTCGTCCCCACCCGCCGAGCCCCCTTCCGAAGAACAATGAACATCCTCGGCAACCGAACCCGGCTTCTCGCGGTCGCCCGCGAACTCGCCACCCGCTGGCAGGAAACGCGGGAGCAATGGCGCGACCGCAAGGCGGCGGAATTCGAGCGGGAGTTTCTGGATGAAATCGTCCAGGGCGTGAACACCACCGTCGCCACCATCAGCGACCTGGACAAACTGATCGGCAAGATCCGCAAAGATTGTGAGTAAACTTTCCTCCGTCCCCGAAGTCATCAACCTCGCCGGCCGCATCCGCGGGACGGTCGAGCAATTCGCCGAGCGCGAGCGTGCCCTTCTCGCCGAGCAATCGGACCGGGCCAACAAGGTCGAACTCCGGCAGGGCAACGAGGCGATCGAACTCGAAGCCCGCAGGCAATCGCGAATCCAGGATGTCACCGAACGCTATGATCAGGCGTGCGCGCACTGCGACGCCATGCACCATGCCAGGATGGGGCGAATCGAACAGGCCCACCAAAACCTGGCCTCGCAGGTCGCCGGCGCGAACAGCGGGGCGGTCGATCGGGCCCGTTACCTTTCACAAAAAGAATCGCTCGAAGCATCGAAAGAACGCGACGCGGGCACCAAGGCCGCCGCCACGGCGCTGTCCGCATTTCAAAGCGAGGTCGCCGCCGAATCAGCGCGCGTCGAGGAAATCGCCTCGAGTTTCCGAAAACAGGCCGGTGCCTATCCCGACCTGCTTGCGGGATTCGACACCGCCGCCGTTTCCATCACTCCGCCAGCAGAGGCGGACGAACAGGAACTCTTGGGTTCCGCCCGGGAATTCGCAGCCGCGGCCCAGACCGACGCGGAGGCTTTTGACACCTACGCGCTCCCCCGTTTTTTCAGACGCATCTCCCTGCCGTTCGTCATCGCTCTGTTGACACTGACCTCTGGAGGCGCGGCCTACGCGGTGCATCACTTCGGCCTGGACGTCGTTCTCTATCAGGTGATCGGCGGTCTGTTTCTTGTCGCCATCGGCGTCTTCAGTTTCCTCAACGCGAAGGCCCGCGCCCGCAACAGCACCGCCATCGCCCATGTCGCAGATCATCTCGCCAACGCACGTGAACATCTGGATGCGGCAGACAGAAGCGCCGCCAATCGCCACGCGCTGGAAATCAAACGTGTCGGCGAAGCCTACGCCAACACCATCGCCGAATGGGAAGGCGCGCTTGAGGAGGCGGAAACCATCGCGGACAACGAACGCGCCGCCAACGAGGAGATTCTGTCCGCGAAACTGGATCGCGCCATCTCTCGAAACAACAACCTACACTCACACCGGCTGGCCGCCGCAAAGGAGCGCTATTACGAGGAACTCGAAGCCGCCAACCAGCAGTCCGAACGGGAGGAGCTCGAGTTCGCAAGCAGCACAAACAGCGTCTCGATTCGCCTGTCCTCCGACCAAACCACCAAACTGAACGCGCTCGAGGCGGAATGGGAAGACGCGTGGCAAAGCCTGACCGCCGAGATCGAATCCTGCCTCGCCAAGCACCGGGCGCTCTTCCCCGAATGGACACCGGAGTATCTTCAGAACTGGGTGCCGCCCGCGCAGTTCAGTCTCGGGGCGAACTTCGGCCAACTCGTGATCGATACGAGCCTGTTGGACGAGACCCTTGCCGCAGACAGCCACCTGAAGCCCCCCGGAGGCGGTGCGATCGCGCTGCCACTCGATCTTCGTCTTCCCGACCACGGTTCCCTCATCCTGGAGACGAAGGACACCCCGCCGGCCGCCGTGACCGAGGCTTTGAACGGAGTCATCCTGCGCCTTCTCTCCAGCGCGCCGGCCGGCCGTCTCAGCTTCACGATCATCGACCCCGTCGGCCTCGGCCAAAACTTCGCCGGCATCATGCACCTGGCCGACTATGAGGACAGCCTCATCAACGGCCGGATCTGGACCGAGACATCCCAGATCGAGGCGCGTCTCAAGGATTTGAACGAGCACATGGAGAAGGTCATCCAGATGTATCTCCGCAACGAATACACCGACATCGCGGAATACAATGAGAAGGCCGGCAACATCGCAGAGAAATACCACTTCGTCGTCGTTGCAGACTTTCCCACCGGATTCAGCGAGGTCGCGGCCAAACGCCTTCAAAGCATCGCGACCAGCGGGGCCCGTTGCGGCGTTTACAGCCTGATTCACTGGGATCATCGCAAACGCCTGCCTCAGGACTTCGCGCCGGAGGACCTTCGCAAGAACAGCATCTCCCTCAACGTCGGCGAGACCGCGAGCATCCGCCACCAGGTGCTCCCCGGCACCGCGCTCGAACTCGCGGGTCCTCCGCCGGCCGATCAGGTGATCGATTTCATTCATCGGCTCGGAAAGGGCAACAAGGATTCCAACCGGATCGAAGTCCCGTTCGAACACATCGCGCCGCCGAGCGACCGCCTGTGGACGGACAGCACGGCGAAAGAACTGCGGGTCGCGATCGGCCGAACCGGCGCCACCAAGTTCCAATACCTGTCCATCGGTCGGGACACCTGCCAGCACGCGCTCGTCGCCGGCAAAACCGGTTCCGGCAAATCCACGCTGTTTCACGTTGCCATCACCAACCTCGCCCTCTGGTGCAGCCCGGACGAGGTGGAGTTCTATCTCATCGACTTCAAGAAGGGCGTCGAGTTCCGCTGCTACGCCAGACACCGGCTGCCCCACGCCCGCGTCATCGCCATCGAGAGCGACCGGGAATTCGGGCTCAGCGTCCTCCAGCGCGTGGACGAGGAACTCAAGCGCCGGGGGGAAATTTTTCGCCAGCTTGGCGTTCAAGACCTCGCCGGCTACCGGGCTTCCGGGGCGAAGGAGCCGATGCCCCGCTCCCTCCTGCTCATTGACGAGTTTCAGGAGTTCTTCACCGAGGACGACCGCATCGCCCAAAACGCGGCAAGCCTACTGGACCGCATCGTCAGGCAAGGGCGCGCGTTCGGCATTCACGTGATTCTCGGTTCCCAGACCCTCGGCGGCGCGCACACCCTGCCGCGCCCCACGATGGGACAAATGGTCGTCCGCATCGCCCTCGCCTGCAACGAGGCGGACTCCTACATCATTCTCGACGACAGCAATCCGGCCGCGCGGCATCTGCATCGTCCCGGTGAAGGCATCTACAACGACGCGGCCGGCGCCATCGCCGGCAACAGCCCTTTCCAGGTAGTCTGGTTGCCGGACGAAGTTCGCGACCGCTACCTGCAACTCGTCAACCAGCAGGCCGAAACCGTCGGCTCACGACTCCCGCGACCCATCGTCTTCGAAGGCAACTCACCGGCGGACATCACCGAGAACGACGAACTCGCAAAACTCCTCGCGAGCCCTGCGGAACGCACGCCGCAACCCGTCTTTTACCTCGGCGCGCCAAACGCGATCAAAGGCCCCACGCGCGCGACGTTCGCCCGGCAGAGCGGCGCCAATCTGATGATCGTCGGCCAGCGGGACGACGCGACACAGGCCTTGTTATCCGTCGGATTGGCGGGACTCGCCGGACAATTCGCGAAGGATCAGGTAAAGGTCGTCTTCATCGACGGCTCCGTCCCTGAGACACCGGAGCGAAGCTATCTGGATCACGCTGTCGCCGCCCTGCCCTACGAAGTGCTCCGACCGAATCCATCCGGCATTGCCACCGCGATGGATGACCTGGCCGCCGATCTTCGGGAACGCACCGACAACGACACCGGGCACAGCGGGCCCCGCACCTTCCTGATCGTGCACGGACTGCAGAAGTTCAAGAAGCTGCGCCACGAGGATGACTTCAGCTTTTCGCTCGATGACAGCGCCGGGACCAATCCCGGAGCCAACCTCGACACCCTCATCACCGAAGGCCCCACCCACGGCATCCACGTCATCATCACCATCGACACCCTCAACAACATCAACCGCTGCCTCAGCCGCAAGGCCCAGAGCGAGTTTGAGATGAGCGTCCTTTACCAGATGAGCGCCAACGATTCCGCCAGCCTCATCGACAGCCCCGCCGCAGCCAACCTCGGCCTCCACCGAGCCCTGTTCCACAACGAGCAACTCGGCCACCTCGAAACCTTCCGCCCCTACGCCCCACCCGAAGCCGGTTGGTTCAACAACCTGAAAGTTTCAAATGAATAAATCAGCCAGCCTGTCCAACAGGTTGCTGAAAAAAAGGGGCAGATATATTCAAACTTCCGATTCTCCTCGAAACTTCTTGTCTCATAGTTTCCCTGCGACGCGTTGTTCGGGGCACCGAACGCGATTTTGTCCCCATTGAATCAGCCATTCCCGTTAATTTTGCCATTTCTTGGCAGCCTGCTATCTGGAGCCCAAACGCGACCGCAGAAACTGCGCAACCTTCCGGCCCAGAAATTCGTTGCCGGGGCCGCCGAAGTGGACGTCGCCCGGATTCTGAAGTTCCGCGAGGCGGGGTGTGATCGCGGCGAAGAGGTCATTGACGGCGATCCCGTGTATCACCATCACCTCGGCGGCGGCCGCGTTGCGTTCCACGATCGAAACCGCCGTCCACTTCTTCGCGGGCACATCAGGGATTGGCGTCGTGTTTGCCCAGACCAAGGTCGCGCCGGTCTGTTTCATCCGGCCGACAAGCTCGTCCAAGCGCTTGGTATAATCGGCGATGGGAGTGGCCCGATCGTGAATGCCGAAGTTGAAATGAATCACGTCCCACTTGCCCCCGCCCAACCAGATGTCGAGCTTCCTGAGCCCCGTCGCCGTCGGACCGCAATTCGCCGGAGCGCGATGCACGTTCGCCAGCCCCTCAAGTTCTTTCCGCACGGTCTGCGTGTAGGCGCGGGAGACGGAATCACCGATCAACAACACACGCGGCAGCGCCGGATCATCCTCCACGAAATCCCACGCGTTGGATTGCCCCGCAACCTTCTGCCGCTTGTGAATGGGGAGGTAAAAGCCACCCAACTCCGACTGCAACACGCGCTCCCATTCCTGTCTCGCGGGCGTCAACGTTCGCACCCAATCCTGATACTTCCCGTCGATCACCGCCTCCGCCCGCGCCTTCTTCGCGGCCGCTTCCGCCGCGTCGGTGGGCTCGGCGTTCTGCCCCAGAAGGGCAGTTGCAGTGAGAGTCACAAGTGCAAAATTGATCAGGAGGCGCATGGAATGATTACGTTGAATTATCAAATTTCGGATTCGCTGAGATTCCGGATGTGCAGGAGAACCCTTCTATGGATGGTATGGATGATATGGTCCGACCACCATTGCCAATACGTATCCGGCCACAATCCATGCCGGTACCAGGTCGTTCCCACCAGGCGGGTTTGCCCGCCTTCGATAGGAGTGAGCCGGAACTGGCCACGCTCCGAAACAAGAAAGCCCTTCAAATGAGGTGGATGAATAGCGGAATAGGGAGTCCATTCCTGCATGGGGGCCGGATTACTCGTCACTGAAAAAGCCAGAAGTCGAGGCTCATCCCATACGGTGATCGGTTCGACAAACGGACCGGTTGAAAAAACGCAATGCCGCACAGCCCCGACGCCGGCACCCTGAATTTCCGCTCTAATAGGATAGGCGATTCCCGCCTTGAACAGCCATTCTTGTGGAACCGGAAGCTCAGAAAAACTGACAACATGCTTCCACACCGTTTGCACATCCGCGTCTATATCAACCGATGTACTGACTTCGATCAGGTGCGCAGAACGGGGATTCAACGCTTCAACACCAACGAGAAAAGGTAATGATAAGATTGCCGCACAGTGCAGGTGCACGCCCCCCGAGTGCCATTTGGCGGGCTGAGCCGCACAACCCGCAAGTCCACCGATGACTGCCAATGGATATGCGAGCGGAGCGGCCATTATCAGGCAGACGATTCCTTCCAAAGCGAACGCAAGCAAGCAAAGGCCTGCAAAAGTCACCGCAAGACACGCGACCTCAACACATTCCCGGGAATTCCGCCCAATACGATTTCCATGCAAGACGGCGGCGACAAATCCGGTAAGAAAGGGAATTCCAACAAACAGGCCCCATCCGTAATTGCTCAACCATTGAGCGCCGACGGCGACAACACAGGCAGACAAAAAACCCACGCTGATAACGGCCACAATAGCGCTCCGCCATTTGGAATGAGCCAGCACCTTCGACGAAGACACCGATACATCATGCATCAACGGAGGCGGGAATTGTGGAGATTCACGGGTTGGAACCACGCAAGCCACGATGAAAAGAAACCATTTAAGTACGGGAACGACAAACAGGCATGCAAGCCACGGAGGCAAGCGCGCAGCGCGCAGACGCTGTATCGTCAAGATCACTCCAGCCCATAGAAATGGAATCGTCGTAATAATGAGAAGCACCCACTGGTCGGAGGACAAATCAGCGGGCAAAACCGCCGGTGAAGGAAAATTCCACTGCAGGTAGACTGAAATATCCCAATCGGTCTGCAGGACCCTTCCGAACACGAAACGGTCGAGATTAAACTTAACCGCGAAGAGAAGCACTCCCCACAGCAGATAGGCACCACGACCTAGCCGTCCATGCCAATTCCACAGGTCTGCAATTTTGAGATTCATAACTGTCAAGATCGAGCTCTGGCATCGCCCCGGGACGAAGCCTCCCTCAAAGACGTTTCTACTGGATGGATCGGACGAAGACCTGCATGTCCTCGAACTCGTGTTCACGCAGTTTGGCCTTTCCCCGCATGTTCCGCGCGATCTCGTTCCATTGATTGGGCGGAAAGATCACCGGGTCATACATCTTGTGACATTCGGTGCAGGAGCCTCCGAGAATGTAACGCCCCTCCTTGATCTGGGCCGCGGTGTATCCTCCCTGAAAACGGCCAACGACCGGCTTTATCTTTTGCCAATCGCCGCCAACCGCCTCCACCGCGACATTCTGAGCGGACGCAGATGCCTCGGCGGAAGGTGTTGGGGGCCCGCCGAATTTCTTCTTCTTCAAATGTTTCGCGTAGTCGACCGCAGCGGCGGCACCGATGGCGGCGATCACCAGCACGATCAGCGCGATGATCACGAACTTCCCCATCTTGCCCCCCACGACGACCGCATCGTCCCCCCCCTCGGGCACGGGCACCGTCAGGGGCGTCGGCAAATGGCAGTGCGGGCAAAGAACCGTTTCGCCTGCTGATTCGACCGGATATTCGATCGGGTTGTCGCAGTGTTCACACTTGCACTTGAGGTAGCCGTGACTCATGGGATTCTTCTTCAGTCGCCTCGTTCAAAAACCACGCGAAATCCGTAAAGCCCTCCCCGGGACTCGGGCAGACTCATGAAGCGATAATCGACCCTCAGGCTGGCCGAGTCCCATAGAATCCATGAAGCGCCGCGCAAAACCTTGAATTTACGCCCGCCTCCGTCGGCGTTCAGCCTTTTGTCCTCCTGCCGAATATCGTTGGCGTTCATGTCGGCCGAGTACCAGTCCATGCACCATTCGAAAACGTTTCCGCCCAGATCATAGATCCCCAATGCGTTGGGCGCAAAACTCCCCACGGGCGCGGTGTTGTCCCCGTCCGCGGGTTTATATCCGGGCAGTGTCGGCCAGTCGGCACGACGCGGCCATTTCTCACCCCATGGAAACTTGGCGTCTCCGGCGGCCTGGGACCATTCCTTGTCCCGGGGAAGCCGGTAGCGATCGTTCACGCCGATCAACCCGTTCGCCCGCTCCGTCTGGGTCAGCCAATCACAATACGCGTCGGCCTCCTGCCAGCTGACGCCCGCGATCGGATGCAGCTCCTTGCCGGCATAGCCGAGTTTGTTCCAATCCAGTTTGCCGAACGCATCGGCATAGGGTTTGTAATCCCGAACGCGGGTTTCCCAGACGCACATCGAGATCACGCTGCCCGGCACGGGGACAAAGGGCATTCCCAAACTGTTTTCAAAGGAACCCGAAGATCCTCCGACAGACGCCCCTCCCCCGCCAACCGGACCTTTCTCGCCACCGCAACCGATCGCGAAGATCAGGGCCAGTATCGAAAAAACGAGGCAAAGGCCTCTCGAAGTTGGATTGTGTTCATCCGCTGCCATTCCGCATCTCTAGCGCGCGCCCAGCTCTGCGAAACCGCCCTCGCCCTTCAAGGCGTTAAAGCGGGGGTCCGCCGCGACGCGGGCCCGCAGATCAAGCGCGTTGGACTGGGTCTGTATCCGGGCATCGCTCAAACGGA